>CAZZBH010000074.1:0-20186 GCA_964652605.1 uncultured Planctomycetaceae bacterium | reverse complement strand
ACCTGGCCGTCCACGATGATGTAGCTGCGGTCGGTCATCGGCAGCACTTCGCGCACGTTGTGGTCGGTCAGCAGGATCGCGATGCCTTTGCGCGTCAAACCGGTTACCAGCTCACGCAAGTCGTTGATCGCAATCGGGTCCACACCGGCAAACGGCTCATCGAGCAGGATTACCTTGGGGTTGCCGATCAGCGTGCGCGCGATTTCGAGGCGCCGTTTTTCGCCGCCGCTGCATGAGCCCGCGGGGTTGGTGCGCACCTTGCCCAGGCCGAACTCGGCCAGCAGTTCCTCAAGCCGCGCCTGCCGCTCAGCGCGCGAAAGGCCTGTGGTCTCAAGGATGGCCAGCAGGTTTTCCTCGACCGTCAGGCGCACAAAGTAGGTGTCTTCCTGCGGCAGATAGCCCAGCCCGTGGCGCACACGGCGGTGCATCGGCATGCCGGTGACGTCTTTGCCGGCGATCAGCACGCGCCCGCCATCGGGGCGGTGCACGCCCATAAGCATCTTGAAGGTGGTGCTCTTGCCCGCGCCGTTGCGGCCCAGCAGGCCCACGGTTTCGCCGGCGTTGACGACCACGTTCACGCCGCGCACAACGGTGCGGCCGGCAAAGCGCTTGGTCAATCGATCACCGACAAGGACGGGCTCAGTCATGAGCGGCAATGGTCAATGTTCAATGAACAATGGTCAATGGCGGAGGAACACCTACTTCTGGCGTACCAGGCGGGCTTCGTCCACGCCGATGGCCGCACGCAGGGCGGCTGTGTCCTGCAGCCAGCGCCGGCCGTCACTGTAATAGCCGGCGGTTGGCTTTAGTGCCGCGTCGTGCTGCGCCCACCACTGGTTGAACTGGTGCATGTGAAGCTCGCGCATGTACTTGGCGAACATGCTGGCAAGCGCAATTGGCAGGTGGTCGCCTTCGCCCTTCTCGATGAAGGCGATGAACATGCACGGCTGGCCCTCAACCTCGGGGATCGTCAATTCGTAGCTGCTTAGCTTCGTGCTTTCGTGCAGCACCTGCACCCGCGCTTCCGGAAACTCGCCCGCCAGCGACCGCGCATACCGCGTCCGCCCGCCCTGGCGGTCCACAACGACCGCGAGCCGCCTGTGCCGCTGCCAGAAATGCCCCAGAACGTGCGTAATGCATTCAAACTCTGCGCGTGCCTTGCTTTTCACTCGTCCCAGCAGGCGGTTGAACTCGCCCTCAAGCAAAGCCACCACGCCCAGCGCCTCAAGGCCAATGCCGGCGTCGTCCAGCGCGCGCTTGATCGGCTGTGCGCGCAGGCGCATGCGGCTGGGGTCGGCCTCGACCGGAAACGGCGGCGGCACGGTGTACCAGTCGTAGTCTTCGCAGCGGCCGTGCCCCAGCGGGCACACCGAGCCGCGGAATGCCCCGAAATCGGCGGTGTCGAAGCCGGCCAGAGCAGCCCAGCAAAGAACTTCCTCTTCGAGTGCCTTGATTTTGCCCGACGTGTAGATCCGCTTGCTGTCGCACACCACGGCGCGGTGTTTGCGCTCAGCGGGTTCGCGGCCAAGGCCCAGCTTCTGCCACAGGTCGAGGTGCAGCACACTGTCGCCGGACAGCGGGCGCGGCAGCCGAAACGCCGCATAGCCCACAGTCAAAGGCCCCAGAATCGGGCCCAGGCCGGCTTCATCAATGCCAAGCAAAACAGGGAACTGGGACATGGAAGCGTGTTAGGCGGCGCGCGGGGCCGAAGCAACGGGTGTCGAGGAATAGCGGAAATGTGGAAAGAGGGCCAGTTGAAGCTGAAGGTGGAAGTTGAAGTTGGGAGTGGCAGGTAGGTTGGCGGTTTGGCCCGCACTTCAACTTCAGCGGACCACTGCCATTCACTCGTACTTTGGCCAGCTTGTGATGTCGTCGCCGCGGCCATAATCGTTGATGCCGTCGGGGCCGAAGCTCCATAGGGCGTACTCGCTTGGGAATTGCCCGGTAGCTGGGTGGCGCAGTGCGTTTTGTGCCTCGGTGGCGTCGATGCGGGTCGTTGTGCCGTCGGCCAGCGTGACGTTCTGGTTCATGCGGCCCTGCCGCAGCTCGACGATATTCAGGTACACCAGCGGGTTGCCCCACGCGTCGATGATCTCGTACAGGTCGCGCGAGGTGCCTTCCTCGATGTCCAGTGCGGTCGCCGGCATGGCGGTTTCGACAAACTGGTCGAGATCGAGGTTCGTGCGCCGGGTGTCGTCATTGAACAGGTCGCGGTCAAGGTACGGGCCCTGTTCTTTGCGTGATCGCAGCGCGAGCACCAGTGTTTCAATGCCTTCATTCTCGCGGTTGGGCGCCGCCAGCGGCACGCCGCGCGACATCAGCGCCCCCAGATCAGTCATGTTGCCCGGCGGTGCTGTTCCCCAGCGCGAGCTGAAGCTGGCGATGTTGGCCTTGAGCGTCTGCACGGTGGCTGTGGTCTGGGCCTCGTCGCTTTTGCCGAGCACGCCGCTGAATGCCACCAAAAGGATGGACGCCAGCAGCAGCACAATCCCAATCACGATCAAAATCTCGATCAGCGTAAACCCACGCCCCGGGCGCGTTGCCGCGCTGACACCGAACTGCGGGCTCGTGCGTTGGCGCGCCAATCTACCTGCTCCGCCTTTCGCCCAGGCCGCCGTCGAAGATGAAACGCACACGCTCAATCTCCGTGCTGGCCTGCGTGCCGGCGGATGCTACGGCATAGAATCCGCAGGCGGCTTTGAGCGAAGTGTTCTTGACGTCGTTGCGCAGCATGGGGTCGCCTTCCTGAAGGCGGATCGCAACCTGGTGGCCGTTGATCAGCACAAAGTACCGCAGCTCGCTGCCGTCGTCAGACAACTGGCGCCGAATGCCAAGCCGCGGCGCGCTGCCGGCACTCAGGGGCACGCCGCCGTAGTCCGCGACGTCGATATAGCCGTAATTGACCTGCGCTTCCGGCACGTCCTGGTTGTCAGTCTGGAACTTGCGGGTTTCCCAGTACACACGGTGCTCACTGTCAATGCCCACCATCAGCGTCGCGATCGGCGTATCAACCACACCCGAAGATGGCTTGCTGTACTTGCTCAGAAACACGCCGCGGTGCCAGTAGTCGTCGCCAAGACCGTTGAACTGGGCCTCAAAGGCAGCCAGCGTGCTGTAGGGCTGCACAAGCTCAAGTCGGCTTGGCACGTTGTCGTCGCGCTGGTTGATGCCCAGGATCAGTTTGCCGCCGCGCATGCGCGTGGCCGACACAAACCCGTTATCCGGCTTGGGGTTCATTGCGACGCGCCAGTTGTTGTAGAAGCCCTCGCGGCTGTCCTCGGTGAACTCCTCGACGTCGAAGTACTGGCGCTGGTTTTCGTCGATGCGCCGAAGCCAGTCACGTGCGTAGCGCAGCTCGGCGCTTTCCTTGTAAGCCTCGGCGGCGCCGGTGGCCGCAAAGTAGCGTTTGTCGGCGGCGCGCGCGATGTGGTCGCCAAAGGCGGCTTTGGCTTCGTTGTGGCGGCCCAGGTTGTACAGTGCATAGCCCAGCACGTTGTAGCACGCGAGGCTTGGCACCTCGGCCAGGTCGCGCTCAGACGGCGTGACCGGCTTTTGCCCGGTGGCGTAATCCTCAAGCCTGCGGGCCAAGCCGCTTGCCAGGTCATGCGCCTTGGACAGGTATGCACGGCGCAGCTCGGCTCGGTCCGCCTCAGTCGCAACGGCCAGCGGCGCGATCTCGGCCAGGCGCAGTTGCAGCGTGGCAAGCGCAAGCTGGGTGGCGGGCTGGTTGCTGTTGATCTCAAGCGCCGCGGTGAAGAAGGCCGCGGCTTCTTTCATGGGCGGCACAAGCTCGGCGGCGACATCGACGGTTTCTTCGGCCGCTTGCCTGACCTGGATGGAGTTGCGAATGCGTTCAATGTCCGACAGCGCGATTTCAGCCATGCGCACCATGGCGGGGTAGAATTCCGGGTCCGCCCTCAGGCAGCGCTCGAAGTGGTCTTTCGCCACCGCCAGCAAGCCGGCTTTGGCGTTGATGTCGGCGACGCCGAAGTGCAGTTGCGCGTGCTGCGGGTTGATCTCAAGCCCCGCGCGGCCGGCGTCCAGAGCCTCGCGGAAGTTGCCAAGCCGCTGCTGCAGCCTGAATTCGGCCAGAAAGGGCTCGGCGGAAAGCGGGTCAAGCGCCTTGGCGGCTTCGATCATCGACAACACGTCGCCGCGAGCGGCGGTGGGCCGGTCGGGCCGCGGCGTCTGCGTAAACTGTGAGTCGGTCTGCGCGTAGATCAGCAGGGCGCGCGCCATCAGCGGGTTGAGCGGGAAGACGGCGGCCGGGTCGGGCGCGGTGTAGCCCATCGCCTCGTTCCAGAAGCTCAGCGCCTTGAGCACGTCGCGAACCTTGGCGTGATCGCTTTTGTCCTCGCCACGGCGGGGCAGGTTGCGGTGCAGCAGCATGGCGCAGTACAGCACGCGGCCTTCTTCAAAACTCGGGTCGCCTTGCGGGATGCGGTCCAGCGCCGCGTTGGCGGCGCCGAAGTCGTTGCGGCTGAACTCCAGCCCTGCCAGCGCGAGCCAGGCTTTACCCTGCTCGCTCTCGGCGCTTGCGCCTTCGGGCAGCGTAAGCTCGCCGGTCTGCAGCATGCTTACCAGGTCGTTCAGCTCAGCGCGGGCGTCGTCGTAGCGGCGCAGGGCAATCAGGCAGCGGGCAAGCAGGTGGCGCGCCTCGCTGTAATTGCGGGCGACGGTGAGGTGCGGGATTGCGGGCTCATGCAACTGCAGGCGCTCGACAAAGATGCGGCCGACGTTCAGCGCAAAGCGCTCACGGTCCGGCGATTCGATGCCCGAGCGCAGGGCGTCCAGGTAGGTTGAAAGCTGCGCGTCCAGGTTTTCATTGCCGCGGTAGAAGTCGGCAAGCTCGTCGTAGATGGTTGCCAGCTTCGGGTTACGGTCGCGGATGTAAACGAACTGGTCCTTGTAAAAGCTCGCAAACTCATTGCGCTCTTCGGGTGAAAAGCCTTCTTCGGCGTCTTCGCGGTTGCGGATCAGCTCGTGGTGCGCCTGCTCCCACTGCTTGACGGCATCCCGGCGCTGTTCACCGCTGAACTGGTCCACGTAGCCTTCGAAGATGTCGATCCACGTGGCGGGATAGGCCTTGATGGTGACCTTTTGCGGCGGCACCCAGTACAGGCGGCGGCGCTCGTCCACCAGGTTGAGCACTCCCGGCGCATCAACGCGCGGCTGGCGCGGGTCGATCGCATAGAAGTAGAAGCGCGCACCCGCCGGCGCGGTCGTATTCGGGCCGATCCAGGTGTCGAACGCCCGGCGCCACAGCGAGGTGTCGTAGCGGCGCGGCAGGCCTGTGCGCTCCCAGCGTTGCAGCTTCAGCGCGAGATCCCCCTTGCTGGCGTTGAGCAATGGCGCGCCCACGCTGTTTGAAATCCACTCGGGGCGCACCTGCCAGTCGCGGGTGGCGCCCTCGACACGGATCACCAGGTAGCGGCGCGGCTTGTCTTCCAGCGTGAAATCCTGCGCCGGCAGCGCAGCCGTCACGGCGGCGAGCACAAGCCACAGCGCGGCGCGCGGCATGCTGACTGCTGATTTACGCTGCGTGGGCACGGCTAATCTCCGAACTCGCTGGTTTCCTGCACGGTCAGCTCAACCCTTCGGTTGTCACGCGGGATGAACCCGCCCAGCTTTTCTGCCGCGGGGCGCGGGCCAGCCGGCACGTCAAAATCATGCATCGTCGAAAACCCCGGCGTTTCAAGCTTGATCGGCGGAAGTCCCTGATAGCTCGTCACCGTCAGCGACCACGCCGACGCGCGGCCCTGCACGTACACGTCGCGAGCGTCAAAGAACGGGCGGTTGATCTCTGCGGCTTCGGGTTGTGTCGGTGTCACTTCGGGCGGGCTTTCAAGCTGGCGTAGCGCCCTGTCGGCGATTGCCTGCTCAGCACCCGAAGCCTGGATGGCCGCCGACATTTCCTCGGCGTCAATATCGACGACACCGCCGCCAAGCGGCTTGGCACTGAGTGAAATCAGCACCGTGGCAAGCAGCACGACGCCAAACAGGATCTTCTCCTTCCACTCTTGCAGCCTTGCCAGGATGTCTTCAAGCTTCATGTCGTGCCTCGTTAGCGGAAGCGCCGCGGCTGATTGGTTGCCTGTTGCTGCTGCTGCGCTTCTTTGTCGGCTGGAAAGCTGGAGTCTTCGTTGACGCGCCATGCGACGAGCGTGATCGTGGCGTCGATCAGGTTGTCGCTGGGGTTCAGCAGGTCCGGTTTTTCGAGCTTGAACTTCTCGACCGACAGGTAGCGCTGGCGCAGACCGTCCTTTTCCGGCCGCTGCATATCGACGAGAAAGCTGTACAGCGACTCTTCGGTGGCGCGCAGTCGCACGACTAGGCCTTCGCCGCTGAGGTAGGGCTGCTCGTCGGCCAGCGCAGAACGCGAGGGCACACCGCGTGAAAACAGCGCGTCGTTGACGACCACGAACTCAAGGCTGGCCAGGCGCGCCACGCGGTTGCGCTCAACGCTGCGCGCGACCGTGCGCATGATGTCGAGCTTGCGCAGAAACCCCGCGATCTCGGCACTGTTGTAGGTGCGCGAGCCGTCCGGCCGCTCGAAACCGAACGCCTTGGGGCTGCTGACGTCCGGCCCGAAGTAGCGCTGGAAGCCAAGCTCACGGCGCAGGTCGTTGTCGCGGCGCTGAAAGATTCGCGCAAACTGGTCATCGGGGCTCGCGTCGGCGGGCAGCACCGACAGCGTGTAATCCGGGGCTGTGTCGAACGCCAGCCTCTCGGCGCGGGCCTGCGCGACCTGCGTGATCGCCTGTGTGCGGTCCTGGATTCGCCGGCCCTGCACGGTGGCGGGCTCGCCGTTGAACTGCACGGCATCGTTGAACAGCGCGCGGTAGTTTGTCCGAAACAGGCTGCGGGCCTGGTTGCGGCGCTGGTCGATCGTTTCTTCCAGGCCGGTAAACTCGCCGTCGGCGATGAACAAGATCGTCATCATCACCACCAGCACCGCGGCAAAGCGTCCGTGTTTGCGCAGGAAAGGCTTCATTAGGCGCCCTCCTGTGCAAGGATGTCGAGCTCAACGGTGTGCGTCACGTCCAGCCCCTGTGCCGCCGGGTTGTCTTCAGCCGGCCCGGCGATCACGTTGCTTACGCCTTTCAACTGCTTCAACACTTCGCGCAGTTGCACGTTGACCTCGTTGGGGTCGGCGCCGGGCAGCCGTTCAATGAAGAACTCGAACTTGAGCTTGGTGGATGCCACGAAGTCCTTGTCGCGCGTCGGGTTGCCGGACTCCGTCACCAGCTCAACCGACTTGATACGCACCGACGGCGGGCGCGTCTTCGAGAAATCCAGCAGGATGCCCGTGGCGACGCGGCCCGGGCCCGGGGCAACCAGCGACGCCCGGGCACGCTCATTGGCGCGCTCCTGCGCCTTCTTGTGCAGCTCGATTTCGCTGGAAGCACTGGCGTAGCGGCCCAGCGGCCCCTGCTGCGCGCGCTTGAGGTAGCTGTCGGCTTCTGACGCGCTGCGGCTGCTGAGCACGTACAGCGGCAGCACCACGGCAATTACCAGCGCGGCCGCCAGGTACAGGTACAGATTCTTGCTCAGGAACTCGCGGCGGCGGCGTACCCCCGCCGGCAGAAACTCCGCGCGCTCGGCTTTTGCGTCTGTGTCCAGCACGGCCAGGCCGACAGCCAGCGCCAGCGCGGGGCGATAGGCCTGCGCGGTTTCAAGCGCAGCCTCGTCAAGCGACGAGATGTCAATATTGGCCAGCGGGTTGAATACCTCGACGGTCTTGCGCACCCGATTCATCATCAGTTCGCGCAGCCCGGGGATAGCGGCGCCCCCGCCGGAAATCGAAATCTTGCGCACGTCCATGGCAGGCGCCTTCATCGCCGCCTTGGCGACCAGGACCGTGCCCAGGATCTGCTGAAAGAGCCTGGCTGCCACTTCCTGCCCGGCTTGCACGCCGCGGTCATTGCTGAGGTTGTCGGCGGCGATGCTGGGGCGCAGGTCGATCTGCGTGAAAAGCACCTGGCGCACGGCGTCGCGATCGCTGCCGTACTCGGGCAGCAGGCGGGTAATGAAGTCGTTGACGCCCACGCCCAGTGTGCGCGCGTATAGAAGCTGCCCCTCACGCACCAGGATCACGTCGGTGGCGTCGTCGCCGATGTTGGCGTGCAGCGTGACGTAGTCCGATTCCGTGTCGCCCGACAGCCGATAGGCCTGGTACAGCGCAACACAACCCGGCACCAGCGGCCCGACCTCGAGGCCGGCGGCGGCCAGGCTGTTCGCGTAATGGTCAATCACCTCTTCGCGCGCGAGTGCCACGTGAATCGCGGGCGTGTAATCAAAGTCAGTGCCCGAGACGTAATCGGCGAGGATGCGACCTTCTTCGCCCGCGATCTCGTCGGCTTCAAGCCGCACGCTCATCTCAATATGCCGCGGGTTGGTGCTGGCCAGCGTGGCAAAGCGGTAATAGACGTCCCGGCCGGGCACCGAAACCACGGGGCGCCTGGCTTTAATGCCGTGGCCGGCAAGCGCACCCCAGGTTGTGCCTAGAGCGGCACCTGCGCTTGCCTGCGGGCGCTGCTCGGGGTCCACGGCAAAGCCCGGCAGCGCCATCGCGTTGCGCAACCGCCAGCCCTTGCTGCCGCGCGTCAGGCGCACCAGCAGCGAGAGGTTTGTCGAGATGTCGAGTCCGTGTCCCATGGCTTTCGGTTGTGTCTATTCCTCCGGTAGATCCTCGGGCAGCCTGCGGCTCAAGTCCAGCAGCCGCCGCGACAGGTCGGTTTCCAGCGCCATCCAGCCTGACGGCGGAACCTCGGCCGAGTGCGGAAGGTCGGCAAGCCACGCCTTCTGTTGCTCGGTCAAAAGGCGCGCCAGAAGATGCTGTTGCGCCGTGCGGATCAAATCCCGGGCCTGCAACGCGCGGTCCAGCGCGATGTTCTGCATGCCCTGGCCCCGGAACGCTTCCATTTCGTCCAGCAGGATGGCCGCCACGTCGGCCAGCCGCTGCTTGGCCTCAATGCCCCGCAGGCAGCGCGGGTAGCGGCGCACCACCGTGCTTAGCTTGATCATGCCCTGCACATACTGGCCGCTGTCAAGAAAGTCGCGGGCGCTGGCCATGTACACCTCGCTGTCGCGCTGCTCGATTTCAACTTCCAGCAAAAACAGCGACTTGCGAGCGCCTGCCGCGAGATCATCAAAGTCGTCCGCCACATCTACAAGCTCAGTCAGCGAACGGCCCGCACGCGACGCCGTCTGCTTGCTGGCCGCGTTCATGCCCGGCGCTCCCACGACCGCCGCCACACGCTCCTGCAGTTCGTTCCAGCGGCTTGCCGCTGAGCGAAGCCGCTCAGCCGTGGCAATCGCCTCGCGCATTGCAGAGCGGTACAATTGCTCATTGCGTGTCAGTTGCGGCACGTTGATGCCGTCGCGCAGTTCAATAAGCCGAAGCCGGTAGTGCTTGCTGGCGGCCTCCACGGCGTCTGCCGCGGCTGCGGTCGCTGCCTGGTTGTACGGGAACTCCAGCATGATCGAAAGCGCGCGGCCCACGCGATCGACCTGGTCCTCACCCGGCTGGGTGGTACCCACCTTCTCGATCGCCTGCGCCAGGGCCTCCTGCCCCGTGCCCGGGGTGAAGCGCAGCGCAAGTGACAGGGCATTCTGAAGCAGCAGCTCGCGCCCGCCCGGCGCGGCGATAACCCACGCGCGCGTGGGTGCTGCCTCAGCCTCAATGCTGTTGCCGGTGCCGGTGTCGGCGGCGACGATACGCCCGAACAGCGTGCGGTCACGCAGGCCGCCGATCTCATCTACAAATTCGGCCGGCGTGTCTGATCCCGGCGCAAAGCGCAGCACCTGCCCGGGGATCCACTGCGGCGTGGCCAGCCCGCTGAAGCTCAGGTACCGCGCGTGCTGTGTCACGTCCGCGCGCTCGGCCGCGTCAATCCGCGAGCGCAAGGTCGCAGCACCGTCGCCGACCGCCAGCTCAAGCTGCAGGACCATCGGCTCGCCGGCCAGCGGGTCAAAGTAGCGATAGCGCGCCGACATGATGCTGCCCTGGCGGTTGTAAACCGGCTTGGCAAGCAGCATGTGCAGCGGGTCAAGCGGGTCGGCGTTGCCCTCAACGGCAAACAGCAGCAGGCGCCCGCCACGTATCATGGGCACGCCGCCGGCTTGAAGCTGCAGTTCACCTCCGCGTGAGAGCTGCCACTCCAGGCCGGTGTCCGAAGACACGCTCTGCTCGGTCATCCAGTCTTCGGCGTCTTCGGTGTGGGCCACCGTGATGTCGTCGAACATCACGCTGCCTGCGGTGCCGGAAATGCCGACGGCAATGCTGAATGCCGTGGCGCCCTGCGGCGCGCGCGCGGTGCCTGAAAGCTCGGTCCATTCACCCATGCGCGTTGCCGCCGCCACCGGTGAAATCAGCATCGGCGAGCGGTCACGCCGGTGCTCAAGCCAATGCACCTGCACAAGCGCTGAGCCCATGCGGTCCAGGTCGAACTCGGGGTTGAGCGCAAAGACACTGACGGCCACGCCGGCACCCTTGAACTCAACGGCATCGCTGATCGCCACGCTGACCCGGTTGCCGGCGCTGAAACGCCCGATCTGCAGCGCGTACTGCCCGCCGCGCGCGCCTTCAGCCAGGTTGAAGCTGTCCGTGCCGCTGACCAGGTAGCGCCACCCGCGCGGAAAGCCGGCTTCGTCGCGGTCGTCAAAGCTGGGGTTGGAAGTCAGCAGCCCGCCATCGCGCGCGGGCGCAAAGTTGTCGGTGCCGCCGGTTTCGAAATCGTCGCCCGTGGTGGTCATGGTCCAGGCGGCGTACAAGCCGGCACCGGCGATCAGCACCACCACCAGCACTTCCAGAATGCTGAACAAGGCGCCGCTGCGCCCGCGGAACTTCACGTGCTGCTTAAGCGCATGGCGGTCTTCTTCTTCGGCGGCTTCGGCGGCGTTGATGGTGCCGCCCTGTGCGTCGCGCTCGCGGCGCATTTCGGCCGCGCTCATGGGCGCCGTGCGCCCGGTGCTTTCATCAGGCCGCCCATGAAGCTGAAAGCGGAAAAGCTGGCTGCCCAGCAGCAGTTTCATGCCGGACTTCAACACGACGCTGCCTTCGATGCGCGTGCCGTTGACCAGGCAACCGTTGGTGCTGCCCAGGTCTTCCAGCAGGTACTCGTCGCCGTCGCGGCGGATGCGCGCGTGATAGCCGCTGGATTTGCCGTCGTTATCAAGGCACAGGTTGTTGTCCGGCTTGCGCCCGATCGTGAACGGGTCACTCACAATCGGAAAGATGGAATCACCCAGGCTGCCCTGGATCAGCACCAGCGCCGCCGGCGCGACCATGGTATTGGTGGCGTCGGGGCTGTCGTGCAGGCCGCTGGGCGATGACGCGCCGGGGATGATGCCGCTGTCCGGCACGCCCGATGACTCAAACAGCATATCGACCGCGCCGATGGTGATTACGTCGCCGGCCTTAAGCCGCGCCTCCTTGACGCGTTTGCCGTTCAGGAAGGTCCCGTTCTGCGACTCAAGATCAACGACGGCCCAGGCCTCTTCGCGGCGCTCAAGGCGGCAGTGCGCCCGCGAAAGGCGTGAGTCACGCACCACGGCGTTGGCATGTTTGTCCGATCGCCCGACTACAAGCGGCTCATGCAGCTCAACCGGTGGTAGCTCGTTGTTCTTGAAGACGATTCGGGGCATGGACCAGCCAGGTTGCCTACGCGAAGTGGGGGCAAACCGTGAGTTTATCCCAAGTCACCACTCACACAAGGATTGGCGAACACAGGCCATTGCAAACCCGATGGCAACGAATGCCATCAACCCGATTCGCGAAGGCATTGGTTGACTTGGTGACAACTGCAAGGGCTTTGAACCACGAAGTGCCACCAAGATCCACGAAGTAGATGAGGGTAGTGGGCCGGTTGGGGCCGCAAGCCACAGCTTCACACTGGTGGGCTTGCAGCGGACGGCATCAATGCTCAATGGTCAAGGCAGTTTTTGACCTTCAGCCTTCGACCTTTGACACAGGCCGCGCCGCTTACAAACCTGCTCGAGAAGCATCGACCGCCGCCCTATAAGCGAAAAGGGCGCCCTCGGGCGCCCTTTCGTGCCTGTCCTGCGATGGGTCATGCCCTCGCGCGGCGGCGTGTCGCTGCCGCCGCAAGCAAGGCCACCAGGACCAGGCCGCCCAGCCATGACAGGTTGCTGCCTTCTGCCATCACGCATCCGCCTGCGGCGCTTTCGCTGCCTGCGGTCTGCCAGTCACCTTCGATGCTGAGCACTTCCATTTGCTGCTCGATCAGCGTGATGGTGAAGGTGTAGGTCGGGGCGCCCGGGTGCACACCGTCAAGCGCTACCATCGTCACTGTAACGTCCACGCTGCCGCCGACGTCGCCGGCGATGGTGAAGCTCAGGGCGCCGCTGTTGATGTCGATCGCGGGCACACCGTCAAGCAGGCCGTTCGCGCCGTCGATCTCAACCACGAACATCAGGTCCGACAGGTAGTAGTTCCAGCCGCCGCTGATGCCGGTGGCGAAGTCTTCCACTGTGATCTCCTGCCCGGCAACCGCCAGGGCTTCCACATTGCCGCTGATCACGAAGCTGGGTGCTACGTCGTCGGGGCGGATGTGAATGCGGAAGGTGACAACCGGGGACGATTCCGGCTTGGTCATGCCCTTGTCGCCGTCGTCGTCAAGGCGTACTTCGACTTCTGCGATGCCGGTGGCGCCAGCCGCTGCCTCAAACCACAGGTCGCCCTGTTCGTTCATTTCCGGGTCAAGGGCAAACAGGTTGAAGCCGCTCATCAGGGATACCTGGAAGCTGAGCTGCTGGTGCTGCTCGTTGGCAGGCCCCGCAGAGATGCCGTATGCCCAGCCGCTGACGTACATCGCGTGGTCCGAACCGCTCAGCACGACGTCGCCCAGGCTCTTGAACTCGGGGGCGTCGTTGACTGGAGCCACTTCGATGGTGACGACGCCCTCAGAAATGCGGCCCTCTTCGTCTCTGAGCTCGTACACCAGCGTCTCGACACCGAACCAGTCGGCATTCGGGACGTAGTGGATCGCCCCGCCCTGCGTGAACTTAAGCGTTCCGTTGGACGCACCCTGCAGGATAGACAGTTGCAACGGTGCCGTGTGCTGCAGCAAGTCGTTGGCGAGCAGGCCTGAGGACTCTTCCAGCAGCAGCTCAGTGTCTTCGTCGATCTGGTAGTAGTCATCTACGCAAACCGGCGCCACCACCGGCATCGGCGTGCGGATGGTCACGGTCGCCATCCCATCGCCGCTTTGCAGGCTGTAGGTGAACATGTCTTCGCCAGCGTAGGCCTCAGCGGGCGTATAGATGAAGGAGCCGTCTTCGTTGAACTCCACAAAACCGAAAGCGGCTTGGCTGGTCAACGTGACCGCGTGGCCGTAGTCGGCGCCGATGGAGTCATTGAGCATGACGCCCGGGGCGTCCACGTACAGGCTGGTGTCGCCTTCAGGCAGAGTGTAAAGGTCGTCGGCCAGTTGAACGTCCTCGTTAGACGGAGCCGCCGCCAAAGGGGCAGCAACCAGGGCGCCGACAGCAAACAGTGCAAGTGTCCGCAGCTTCAGCAACGAACGGATTCCAGGAAGGGAGTGCATGACTTCTCCTTGTCGCAGGAGGTGTGTCGGCGTTGGTCAGTCGCGTGGCGTACAGCCGACTATTGTACGCTACGAAGAACGTACAATACATAAAACCGCTAGACAAGCTAAATCTATAAAAAACGCATAATACCGCCACATAATCCAGTCAAACGAACACTTGGCACTGTGCGTTCCGCCAGGCTCGAACTGTAACTGATTGACAGATAGACAGTTATGAAAATGCTACCGGCGCGCCTTGGCTGGCGAATTTGTGCATTCTGCCTTGCGATCTGCGCCGATGTGTAGGTACGAGCTTCCACCAGCCCCCTCGACATGCCTGCTTTGACCGCCCAGACTGCGTTGATGCAGTTGCTGGTACTTCACGTTCCCGGCTTGTCAGCCCGCCTGCTGCGCGACCAGATGCCCGCTGCGCCCAACCTGGCAAGCGTTGGCGGGCAGGGGCGCGCCGCCACGCTGGTCACGCTGGACGGGGCGTCGCGCGCACAGCTTGAGGCGGCCCTGATTACCGGCTTGCTGCCGGAGTATCTGGGCGAGTTTGCCGGCGGCACGGGCGAACCCCGCATCGCGCCGTTCTGGCTCAAGGCAGCCGCATCCGATCCGCTGCCTTGCCGGATTGAAACCGACATCGAGCTTGCACCCGCATGGCGCCGCGCCGACGCCGAACCCCGGCTTGTCTGGAAAACACTGCGCAGCGTGAGCCTGCAAGGCCCGACCCGCACGGCGCTGCGCGAAGCCGATGAGCAAGCCCGCGACTTGCTTGCCGCGGCGCAGGCGGCTGTGGTCGTTTCAGCCTGGTCGTTTGACATGCGGGGGAAGCAGGCGGGGCAATCCTGCCACCCGCTGGACCGTCCCGTGCTCTTGGCGCGAGGCGTGGATCAGCCCAAGCAATGCCTCGGCATCCTTGAAGTCGCGGGCATTCTGGAGCGCGCACTGACCGGCGAGGTGCTGCATGACGCGCGTTAAACCCGCCCGGCGTTTTGCGGCGATACTTCCTGCCCTCTTCCTGGCAGCCTGCGCAGCGACGCCCATCGCGCCTCCCGTTGAAGCGGGCGCGGTCATCCGTGTTGTGCCGGTCCGCAACCTTTCGGGCGTGCCGCTTGACGTGCCCGAGATCTGGCTTGGCGATGCGGGCGAAAAGACGGCGGGCATGGATTTTGACATGATCGACCTGCGCCTGCTGGCTGAAGCGGGGCTGCGTGCGCGCCTTGACCAGCTTGGCCACGGGCACGAAGATGCCGCGCGGCATGAGCTGCACGCCGCGATTTCTCGCTTTGAACTGACCGAGCTGCGCCGCACCGGCCGTATTAGACTCGGGCTAAGCCTGCTTCTGGTCGATGGGGCGCAACAGAAAGTTGTCGGTCAGGCAGAAGTCGTGGAGTACTGCCAGTTGATGGACCGCCCCCCGGCTGAAACCGGGATTGTCGGCGAGCAGCGTTTTGTTCGCAGACGGATGGAAATTTTCATGGAAGGGCTGACCCGGCAAGCGCTGTTCGAACTGGGGTTTACGCAAGTGCCTTAACTCGCAGCTTTGTTTGGTCAACTTTGGACTGGTCGGGGAACAATTCCGGGTCCTGAACCGGCTATTACGGAGAAGAGATGCTGAAAAGAATCACGACACTGGGTTGCGCCGCGCTGCTGATTGCGTGGGCCGGCATGACAACGCCGGCCATGGCGCAGGACGACGCCGCCAAGACCTACGATGTGAACGCCGAGCGCGAAAGGCTGATTGCCAAAGCCTGGGAGTTCCTCAAAACGCAGTACGACAAGCCGCCAGACCCGGCTGATCGCGCCGCCATCCTCAGTGGTTGGGGCCCGAAGTCCATGAACACGCCGTACACGGCGCTTGTGCTGCACGGGCTTGTCGGCAGCAAAATCTGGAGCGTCGAAGAGAAGATGATTGCCGACAGCATGAGCTGGCTGATCGACACGCAATCCGACTCAGGCGCCTGGAGCTACATGCCACTTGAGCAGATGCGCGGCATCCGCGCCGTGTACGTCACAAGCATCTGCGCGCAGTTGTTTGCGGACGTCAACAAGTCGCCGGGGCCGTGGCGCGGCAAGCTTGACGCGCACATCGCCAAGGCCCGCGACTACCTGAAGCAGGCGCAGGTCGGCGAGCCAGAGGGGCCGGCGCCCGAATACAAGAAAGACAGCGCCGGGTACGGCGGATGGGCCTACAGCAAAGAAGAGATCGGCAAGTCTGTCGAGCAAGGCGGCAAGCCGCCTGCCAACATGAGCACCAGTACATACGCCATCGACGCGCTCAAAGCCTGCGGCCTCAGCGCCGACGACCCCCTGTGGGAGCGTGCCCTGGTGTTTCTGAAGCGCAACCAGAACGCCGGCGAAGTCCAGGATGAAGGCTTCGAAGCCGTGGACAAAGCCAGCGGGCGCAAGATCAAACCCGCCGAGCAAGGCAGCCCCGACCACGGCGGCGCCATCTACAGCGAAGAAACCAGCAAGGCCGACGGCGGCCGCGTAAACGAAGACGGCACGATTACATTGTTCAGCTACGGCAGCATGACCTACAACCTGCTGCGCGCATACCTGTTTGCCGGGTTGCCGAAAGACAGCCTGCCGGTGAAGCTTGCGTACGGCTGGATCCAGCGCAATTACACACTGGAGCGTGTACCGGGCTACCGCGACGAAGCGCAGCACCAGATGGGGCTGTACTACTACTACTTGAGCATGGCCAAGACGCTTCAGGCCTGGGGTGAGCCCCACGTGATTGAGCCCGAGCGCGAGTTCAAGCACAACTGGCGCGAAGACCTGGTCAAGCAGTTCGCCAAGCGCCAGAAGGACAACGGCCACTGGATCAACGACGACCACGACCGCTGGCAGGAGAACAGCCCGGTGCTGGTCACGGCGTTTTCACTCAACGCGCTTCGCTACACGCGCTAGCGCGTCGGGTCGCAATGGGGCGCGGGCTTTGCCCGCGCCCCATTGCCTTTATCCAAACAGATCCGCCAGCCGTCTCCACTCCGCCGTCACCTTCTTTTCCTTGCCCGCGATAGCAGCCAGCGGCACGGCAACGACTTCGCGACCCTGCAAGCCCGCCATCATCCCGCCATCGCCCTGTTGCAGCAGATCGTAGGCCTTATCGCTGACGCGCGTTGCCAGGATGCGGTCTGCGGCCACCGGCGCCGCGCTGCGCTGCAAGTAGCCCAGCACCGTGCAGCGCGCGTCGTAGCCAAGCTTTGACTCGATCTCGCGCGCGATCATGGCGCCGACACCGCCGAGCTTGGGACGCCCCAGCTTGTCTTTCACGTCACTGTGCGGATCGATCACGCCGCCCTGATCGATGGCTCCTTCTGCAATGACGACAATCGAGTAGTTGCGGGCATGCTTCTCGTGGCGCGTGCGCAGGCGCTCACAGACTTCTTCTACCGTGAACGGAAACTCGGGGATCAGCGCCAGGTCAGCACCGCCGGCGATGGCGCTTTCGACTGCAATCCACCCGACATTGCGGCCCATCACCTCGACCACCATGACGCGGTTGTGCGACTCAGCGGTTGCGCGCAGGTTGTCCAGCGCGCTGGTGACCATCTCGACGGCTGTCAGAAAGCCAACGGTCAGCTCGGTGCCTGCCAGGTCATTGTCGATGGTCTTGGGCACGCCCACGGTGGGGAACCCGGCCTGCGCCAGGATGCTCGCGGCAATCTGCGAGCCGTTGCCGCCCACGACGATCAAGCCCTCGATGCCGTGCCTGGCCAGCGCCTGCTTCGCGATTTCGGCGTCGCCATCGCTCAAAAACAGCCGTGACCGCGCCGAGCGAAGGATTGTGCCGGCTGTCTGCACAATGCCGGTGACGTCTTCGCGGGTGATGGGCCGAACGTTGTCCTTCAGCAAGCCGTCCCAGGAGTCAAAGATGCCCATCAGCTCAACGCCGTCGTACAGGCAGCGCCGCGCCACCGTGCGTATGCAGGCGTTGGTGCCAGGCGCGTCACCGCCGCTTGTGATGATGCCGATTCGTTTCACGCTGCGGCTCCTGGTTCAGGCTCGAACACTCTGATGTACGGCGCGTATCGATAACGTCGATTCCGGCGATTGCCCGTGGTCTCTTCCAGCATGCCAAGCTCCACGAACTGCTGAATCAACGATCCTGCTGTCGGGCCGGAGCACCCCAGGGTTGTCTCCACGAATCGGCGGGTAACAACAGGGTGCTCGAACAGCACATCAAGGAATCTCGGCCCAAGCTTCACCGTCACCTGCGACGCAACAGTCTGGCGCGCCGATTCGCGCAGTGCGAGTATCTCGCGCGCTGTACTTGTTGCCATACGACTTACGGCGGTGATCCCGCGCAGGAAGAACCTGACCCATCCCTCCCAGTCTCCGCTGACGCGGATAGCCGTCAGGCGATCATAATACTCAGCCCGTTGCTGCTTGAGGTAATGAGACAGGAAAAGCAACGGACGCTGCAGCAACTCCCGCTCACACAGCAGGAAAGTAATCAGCAACCGCCCGACACGGCCATTGCCATCGAGAAACGGGTGGATCGACTCGAACTGCGCATGTGCCAGCGCACAGTGAATCAGCACCGGCAGCCCTTCACGGTCGTGCAGGAATCGTTCAAATCGCGACAACGCCTCGGGCAGTTCGTGCGGGGGCGGAGGCACAAACGCAGCACTGGCAAGATTCGCACCCGGCGGACCGATCCAGTTCTGCGAAGTGCGGAACTCTCCGGGGCTCCTCTCCTGGCCGCGCACGCCTCGCATCAGCTCCGCATGCACCTCGCGAATCAGCCGCAAAGAAAGCGGGAGTTCAGCCAGGCGGCGCAGACCGTGGTTCATTGCCCTGACGTGGTTCACCACTTCATTGACGTCTCTAGGGGTGTCCGCTCCGGTACCGCCGGCTTCGAATTGCAGCACGTCGTCAAGGGAACTCTGCGTGCCCTCAATCTGGGAACTCAGCACGGATTCCTGCTTCACGTACATCGCCACAAACAGATCCGGGTTGGGTAGCATTGAAGCAACGCCATCAAGCCGGCCAAGGTTGCGGTCGGCATCGGAGAGCAGCCGAGTCATCTCGGCATCCATGTGTAGCGGCGGGTCAGGCGGCAATGGTGCCGGGATGAAGGCGCGATAGCTCTCCACCTGGGTGATGTACTTTCCGGCTCGATTCGGCGAATTGGCGGCCATTGCGCAACGTTCCTTACGTAGCAACCCCCTTTTACGAACATTGCGCAAAAAATGCTTGCTTTTTCTTCCTTATTCCGGCCCCAACTGGCCTTAGGCAAAGACTTCGTCCTTTGTGGTTCAGTCAACTACCCCCCAAACTCCGGCTTCAGGCCGTCCTGGATCGCTACCCTGGCGATCAGGTCCGCCACGCGGTTGCTGTAGCCCCATTCGTTGTCGTACCACGCAATGGACTTGACCATGGTGCCGTCCAGCACCTGTGTCAGCTGGCTGTCGTAGATGCAACTGTGCGAGTTGCCGATGATGTCGCTGCTGACAATCTCGTCTTCACTGTACTGCAGGATGTCGCTCATCGGGCCCTGCGCAGCCGCCTGGAAGGCCGCGTTGATTGCAGCTTTGTCGGCCTTGCGCTCAAGCTCGCACACCAGGTCAACCAGGCTGCCGTCAGGCACTGGCACGCGCACAGCCATACCGTCGAGCTTGCCGGCCAGCCCCGGCATGACCTTGCCGATTGCCTTGGCTGCGCCCGTACTTGTCGGAATGATGTTCAGCGCCGCGTGGCGCGAGCGCCGGAAGTCCTTGTGCGGCGCGTCCACAAGCCGCTGGTCGGCTGTGTAGGCGTGCACGGTGGTCAGCAACCCGCGCTTGATGCCAAACGCCTCGTGCAGGATTTTCGCCATGGGTGCGGCGCAGTTGGTGGTGCAACTGGCGTTGCTGATGATCTTTGCCTCCGGCGTCAGCACGTCGTCGTTGACGCCCAGCACGACCGTGCTTTCGAGATGATCCTTGGTCGGCACCGTGACCAGCACCCTCCGCGCGCCGGCTTGCAGGTGTGTGCGCAGCTCATCCAGCTTGCGGAACTTGCCGGTGCATTCAATGACGTAATCAACGCCGAGTTGCTTCCACGGCAGCTTCGACGGGTCCTTTTCACTGAGTACCTTGAACGGGTCGCCGTCCACCGTCAGTGTGTCGCCCTCAAGCTTCACTTTGCCGGGATAAGTGCGGTGCACGCTGTCGTATTTGAAGTTGTAGGCCAGCGCCTCCGCTGAAGCCAGATCGTTGATCGCCACGACGTCAAAATGCCGCCGCAGCTTGGCGATCCGCACAATCGTCCGCCCAATGCGCCCAAAACCGTTAATCGCAATCTTCGGTGCAGCCATGACCACCTCCGGCTGCAGTATGGACCCCGGATGCCGACACGCAACCGCTTCTGCAACCAGCCCCAAGCCCAGTAATTCCGTGCCATCGAAAGTGGCATCGGCGTCTCGCCGATGTAGTTCCATCGGCCTCTGGCCGATGCGCGCCCCGCAGGGGCCGTAGCAACAGGCCCCGCAGGGGCCGGCAGAGCTTAGCCCGGCCCGTGAGGGCCGGGTCTGGAACGCCTCATCCCCTCTGAGGCCCGTCAGGGCCGACAGAACTGCCACATTGTCCAACACCCCAGCGGCGGCTGACCATCAGTGCGGCGGGGATCAGTAGCAGC
>CAZZBH010000073.1:0-20376 GCA_964652605.1 uncultured Planctomycetaceae bacterium | reverse complement strand
TTGCTGATCGGCTTGATGCCGATGCCGCTTGATTCGGCGATTTTCTTGTTCTTGGTGGCTGGGTCGTTTGCCAGCACGCCATTGAGAAAGTCGATGATCTTGCGCGACTCGGGCGACTCGGCCTTCCACTCCATGCCGCTGTACACGTCTTCGGTGTTCTCGCGGAAGATCAGGATATCGACCTTCTCGGGCTCTTTCATCGGGCTTGGCGCGCCCTGGAAGTACTTGACCTGCCGCTGGCATGAGTACAGGTCAAGCACCTGGCGCAGTGTGACGTTCAGGCTGCGGAAGCCGCCGCCGACCGGCGTTGTCAGCGGGCCCTTGATGCCGACGCCGTAGAACTTGATGGCCTCGACCGTGTCGTCGGGCAGTTAGGTGCCGTACTTTTCGTTGGCCTTTTCGCCGGCAAACACTTCAAACCACTGCACCCGCCGCTTGCCGCCGTAGGCCTTTTCCACTGCGGCGTCGAATACCCGCACGCTGGCCTTCCAGATGTCGCGACCGATGCCGTCGCCCTCAATGTAAGGAACAACCGGGTTGTCCGGCACGTTGGGCTCGCCGTCCTTAAAGGTAATTCGGCCGCCCTCCTTGGGCGGCTTCAGGTCCTTGAAGCTGGGTGTGTCGGGCATCGTCGTTCCTCAGGTCAGCCAGTCGGGTCCACGAAAACGCGGGCATACTAGAGGCGGCCCCCCCGCGGTCAACGAGGGGGCGCCGGACACTACGCGTAAAGGCGGTGGGCGCGGATATAGGCCTCGATCGCCGGCGGCACCCATTGCGAGATGCTTTCGCCGGCGGCCACGGCGGCGCGGATAGCGGTGCTGGAAATGTCCAGTTGCGGCACCTCAACCAGGTTGCGACGCAACTGCTCCAGCGCGCGCTCAGACAGCCGGCCTTGCAACTGCTCGAACACGCCCGCTGCGTTGCCCGGCCGGAACACCGGCACGAACTGTGCCAGCGCAAGGCACTCCTCGGGTTCGCGCCAGTTGGGCAGGTCCGCCAGCGTGTCGCCACCGATGATGAAAAACAGCTCGCCGGCCGGCATCGTTGCGCGCAGGCGCCGCAACGTCTCAACGCTGTAGCTCTTGCCGGGGTGGCGGGTTTCGATGTCCTGCACGCCCAGGCCGGGCTCGATTTCGGCGCACAGCCTTGCCATCGCCAGCCTGTGCGCAACGGCGGTGAATATCTGCTTGCCGCTCGCGTGCGGGCTCTGGCCTGTAACCAGCAGGTCCACCCGGTCAAGCGCCAGCGCATCGCGAACGCTGCGCGCGACTGCCAGGTGGCCGTTGTGGGGCGGGTCAAAGGCGCCGCCCAGAAGTCCGGTCCGCATGCAGCGATTGTATCCGGCGCCGCGGCGGATGCACCGCGCCGCGTGAAATCCTGCAGGCGCATTCAGTAACCATGCTTGAACATCGCGCAAACAGGAGGATGGGACATGAAGACGCTTTTCAAGACGGCTTTGGTCGTGGCGCTGTGCGGCGTCGGCGTAGTTGCGGCTGCGCACGTGGTGCTGGGCAAGACGCGCACCGGCGACGCGGTGAAGGCGCTGCAGAACATGGCGCAAAGCGAGGTGGACGAGCTGATTCGCCGGCAGCAAGACCTGCAGGGCGAGCTCGCCAAGCTGCGCGCCGAATACCCGCGGCAGGTCGCCGTGGTCCGAAGCCAAGCCGCTGAAGTCGCGCAGATGCTGGACGCAATTGCGCGCGAAGCCACCCGCGCCCACGACGTGGTGCGTCTGTGCGAAGAAGACATCTCCTACCTTGAGGATCAGCGCGACGTGGTGGCCAGCGTGTACGCCGACCATCGCGTGATTGAGCACCGCGGCTCGCGCTACACCGAGCAGGAGGCCGACACGCTGATCGGCCGCATCGCCGAGACCCGCGGCTTGTACGTAGCCCGGCTGGAAGAAATCAAGGCCGAGCAGGCAGTGCTTGAAACGGAGAAAGAGCAACTGGCGGTCGAGCTGTCGGAGCTGCGCGCCGAGCAGTCAGAGTTTGAGGCACAGTACGCAACGCTGGTGCGCGAAATTGAGCGCCTGAAGCGCAACGAAGAGCTGATCAAGCAGCGCGAGCGGCGAAACGGTTGCGAGTGGCGGCACGGCGAGGCGATGCAGACGCTCGATGACGTAAAGGCCGCCATCGAACGAGCCCGCATCGAGCAGGACGAGCGCATGAAAGCAACGCGCGTGCGCACCCGCAGCAACGAGTACGAGACGCGCGCCCGCGCCCTGGAGTTTGAGCGCAAGCGCATGATGAGTGACGGCGCAAACACCCGAAGCCTCGAAAACTAGGGTATCACACCAATGCGACAACCCGTTTCCCCGGGTTGTCGCATTGCTTAAGTCCGCAACGCCCGCGGAATAAAGCAGTTGAATCGCAAAATCCGGCTGTTTACTGTCTGGCACACACTGGATGGGCGAATGGGTCGGACCTCCACCAAGGATGTACAACTGCGGGCCATGGCGGACCTGCTCCAGCACGTGTTTCGCGCGCAGGACTTGAGCCAGCTCGTGCGTGCCATCATTGATCACGTCCGCGATGCACTTCCGGCACGCGCCCGAAACCCCTCTGCGTTGAGCACCATCACCACCTCGCTGGGACACGCGCTTGAGACCATCTACGCCCAGGCTGTCCCCCAAGCCGATCACCACGCCGCCATCCCCGCGCCGCGGGTTGACTTCGAAACCTCCTACGACCGCAAATTCCTTGAGCTGGTCCACGAAGCCGCCGGCCACCTCGACGCCGAGCCGGACGCCCGTATTGACGGCGCCGTCCTGCGCAGTTGCGCCACCACGCTTCTGGAAGCCGTGCGCCTGATGGCTGAGCGGCGCTGCTCGTTGTACGCCCTTTCGCTGGTACGCGAGATGGAAAGACTGGGCGCCCGGCCGACGCTTATCTACCTCACCAACGGCACGCTGGTGTGGCAGAACTCCGCGCTGACGCAACTGCTTGAGCACCGCCGCATCAGCCGCAAGAAGCTGATGGCCGTCGCCGCCGATTTTGCCGGCGCGTTCTGTGCCGCCGCCTGGCGCGGCTCGCCGCCGCCGCCGCAGGCCTCGCGCCGCTCGATTGAACCACCGGTGCTGCTGCAGGCTGAACTGCGCCGCTCCGGCGGTGATGCCGTCGAATCGGCTGTGCTGGTTTTCGTCTCAGAGGCCCGCAAGGTCAGCGAGTTGTCCGCGCGCGAGCTGCAGGTGGCGCAATCGCTGTGCCATCTGCCCGGCTACCGCGCTGTCGCGGACTCACTGGGCATCTCGCTGGACAGTGTGCGCACACACGTGAGACGCGCCTACCGCAAGCTGGGCGTGACAAGCCGGATCGCGCTGAAGGCGCGCCTGATCCGCGAAGGCTTGATCGAGAACAACGACTGACGCCGCCGGCATCAGACCTTGCGGTGCAGGGTGCGGGTGCGCTCGCTGCCGTCGCCCAGGGTGGCGACTTCGTAATCACCGAACAGGTTGGGGGCTTCGTTCTTGAGCAGGCGGCAGACGTCGCAGGCAAGCGCGCGGATTTCGGCCTCGGCGTGAATGTCGCCGCGAAGCTCAATGAAGTGCCGCCACGCCCGCGCATTGCCGGTCACGAAAATCTTGGTCTCGGTCGCGTTGGGCAGCACCGCCCGGGCGGCCTCGCGGGCCGACTTGCGCCGGCCGCGCACGGTCATCTTGCGAAAAGCCTTGGCGACCTCGGCGTTGTCGCGCACCAGCGCGCGCCATTGCTCAGCCGTCAGATCGTTGTGCCCGGCTACCGCCGCTTCCAGCGACCACTTTCCGTCCTTGCCTGCGCGCAGCATTTCCTCGCGCAGGGCAAAATCCACCAGGCCGTCCGGCGTGGCGTACTTCTCGGCCAGTGCCTCAGTCAGTTGCCCGTACACTTTCAGGCTGCTGTCGCAGAACTCTTTCAGCATGCCCTCAAGCGCGGCGTCGCCCTGCAGCGCGGGCGGCACAACAAAGCTGGCTTCGCTTTCGTCCACGTAGCGCTGGCTTAGCTGCGAATAGCCAAACCCGGCGCGGTGGCGGATCAGCTCATGCGTAAGGCTGCGCGAGATGCCGGTGAACAGCAGGCAGAACATGGTGTGCTCAAGCACGCTGCCGTGGCCGACCTCAAGAATGTGGCCCAGATAGCTTGCGTTGTCCTTGCGTCCCTGCTTTTCGCCGAAGCTCATGTAACAGACGCGGCCCGCAAGCTCAGGGATGCGCTGCGCGGGGTTGTCGGTGTCGGTGACCCACGCGACGCCCTCGTC
This sequence comes from uncultured Planctomycetaceae bacterium, assembly GCA_964652605.1. Taxonomy (GTDB): domain Bacteria; phylum Planctomycetota; class UBA8742; order UBA2392; family UBA2392; genus JADJRK01. Next base: position 16,140 of record CAZZBH010000073.1, on the reverse strand, counting down.
GTCCAGAAAACGCTGTACCTCATCGGCGGGCATCACCTGCCGGCCGACAACATAGATCTGTGCACGCTGATAGAACTTAGCCATGCCCGGACAATACTCAGCGGGCCGACATGCGCGAGTGTGGAAAAGCGTACAGAAATCCGGCCTACATCAGCATCGGGTCCACGTCGCTGTCGGTCGGCAGCCCCGTGTCTTCAGCCGGTGCCAGCTCAGCGCCATCTTCCGGCGCGTCGGGCACGGTAAACTCGCGCGTCTTCTTCTCGGTTGCCTCGAACCGCTCAAGTGCCGGTTTGGTGGTTGCCGCGTCGCCGGGGTTCATGGCCTCAAAAAACCGGATCTGCGCTGAAAAATCCTGCGCGGCGCGCGCCACCTCGCCGACGGCTGTGGCTATGCGGCCGCGCAGATGGCGGATGTCGCCGGCCTCGAGGCTCTTGTCCTTCAGCAGGCTGTCGTTGAGCGTGGACAGATCCAGATAGGCTGAATCCAGCTCATCGCCCACTTGTGCATAGTCAGCGGCGAGCGCCTTGGCGTCTGCGGGCTCACTGCCCGTCGCGAAGGGCTCCGTCACCGATGCGCACAGCCGTGCGGCTTCCACGCGCTTTTCCAGAAACAGCAGAGTCAGTTCTGCAGACATGCCTCCCCCGCAGGCCGTGGCCATTCCGGCGCATCATAGCCTAGACCCTCGTTTCCCGTACAGGTTTGCGTATAGTCTCTCGCTCGTTTTGTTGACTCGCCGCAAGGCAACCTAACCCTGTGAGGATCCTATGGCCAAGACTCTTTCGATGTTGATGACCCTGCTTCTGCTGACCGGCGTCTATGCCGGCGTCTCTGCGCAGGACGATGATGCCGCCAAGCCGGCGGGCGACGGGCTGGACCTGTCCATTCGTTTTGTCAAGGATCACAAGACCAGCGCCCGCACGTCCACGATCACCGACATCAAGATGGACATCATGGGCATGAAGCAGCACAACATTTCCACCAACATCTACGACACAACTTCAACCTGCACGGCAGTCAACGAGCAGGGCGGCGGCTCAGTCAAGGTTCGCTACGACCGCATCGCCATCAAGAACGTGGAAAATGACGAGGCATCCACCAACTACGACAGCGCCAAGGACAAGATGGATGGCCTGGATGAGTCCAGCATGATCTCGGCCCTGCTGGTCGGCCGCGAGTTCAGCATGGACGTGGACGCCAAGGGCAAGGTCGCCAACGTCAAGGGCCTTGAAGAATACCGCAAAGCCGTTGCCGAAAAGCTCGGCCAGGAATACGCCGACAACGTCGGGCAAAGCCAGGTGACAGCAGTGCAGGCCGTCGAGCAGGAGTACCAGATGCGCCCGCGCAACAAGGTCGCAGTCGGCGACAGCTGGAACTACGACTGGGATATGGACCTTGAGGGCATGGGCAAGATGAAGTTCACCGGCAAGTACACGCTGGAAGGCCGCGAAAAGAAGATGGATCGCGACTGCGCCCGCGTTTCCATCACCGGCGGCATGTCCATCGAGGTGGGCGAAGGCGTCGAGATGGCCATGTCGATCAAGGACGTTGACTGGAAGGGCATGTGGTGGATCGACATCAACACCGGCGAGACCGTGCTGTCCGAAAGCACCATGAAATACAACCTCGTCATGGAGATCATGGGCACCGAGATTGTCGCGCCCAGCAAGGTGGATTCACGCGTTGAGCTGCTGACCGGCCAGCCTGAAAAGAAGCCCGCCGACGGCGCAGCCGATGACGCCGCCGATGACGCCGCCGATGAAAAGCCGGAAGAGAAGTAAGAAGAAAAGAAGGACGAGTAGAAGGCAGGCCGCAAGCTGAAACACAACCGGGGGCGCGATGCGCCCCCGGTTTGCTGTTGGCACGTTCTGACGAAAAATCAGCGCACGATCCGGTACAGGCTCCAGCTGTCGCCCTGCTCGCGCACGCACAGCTCAAGCCGGCCCTGCAGGGCGTACTCATGCAGCCGGTTGTAGAAGAACTCGCTCGTGCCCCGGTGCGCAAGGATGTAGCGCGCACCGAACTTGTCGCGGATATCGTCCAGAAAATCGCGGCGCTTGCCGCGTTTGATTTCAATCCAGTCGCGATAGCGCTCCGTGTCCTGCACATAGAAAAAGGTGGGATCCAGCCCAACCAGGTAGTCGCATTCGCTGGCGTAGAACATCAACGCGGGAAAGTCATCCCAGCGATCATGCCACACTACGCTGCCGTGGGCCGAGGGATTTTCATGCAGCCAGCGGCCTGCGGCTTCAATGCCTTCGCCTTTCTGCACGCGATAAGCCAGCGACGTGCCAACCCACAACGCCACGGTGGCGATCAGCGCGATGGCCGCAGCCGACAGCGGCAACGCGCGCGACCACACGGGCCGGCGCTGCTGCCATTGCCGGTAGCCGTCGCTTTCCAGCAGCCCCGTCACCCACAGGCCGATCGCGACAACCGTGAACGGCGTCGCGTACTCAATGAAGCGCGAGCTGACCAGATAAGCCATCAAAAGCGCCAGCGCTGCACCCGATGTCAGAATCGTTTCGCGTGAGGGCCGCCAGCGCAGCAGCGCCGCCGCCAGCGGCAGCACCATCGGCGCCACCAGCAGCAGCGGGTTGCCGAATAACACCTCGGCGCCCGTTGGCGGCGCCAGCTCGCGCCCCAGCGACAGCTCAATCTCCGGCTGCAGGTTAACCGCAAACCCGAACGCCTTGCTGATGCCCTCGCCGACCACAGCCAGCGACTCGCGGTGCGACAGCGCCAGCACCAGCACGTTCTGCACCCACCACAGTTTCATCAGCTCAAGCGGCTGCGGATGCAGGGCGCAGCCCGCGGCAATGCCGGCTGCCACGCACGCCAGCAGGATCAGGTTGCCGCGCAGCTCGGCCATGCGCGTGCCGCCTTCAGCCGGCCCGGTCAAAAGCGCACCCAGCAGGCGCACCAGCGCCAGCGCCAGCAGCAGATGGCTGGCCGTGTACGACAGCGTGTACGCCACAGCCACCAGAAACAGCGCAAGCCGCTTGCCGCGTGCCAGCAGCAGCCAGCCCACCAGCGCGAACGAAATCGCCATCAGGTAGCTGCGGCACATGTTGTAGCGAAAGATGATGTACGACCCGCCGACAGCCGCCAGCGCAAGCGCAAAAAGCCAGGGGTGGCGCACGCCAAACGCCCGCATCACCGCAAACAGCGTCAGCACCAGCAGTATGCCCAGCACGCTTGTGCCCAGCTTGGCCGCCAGCACCAGGCCTTCGGCGTCGCCGGGCCCGTCGGCCAGCAGCGTGAACGGAACGAGATAGACGTGAAACAGGTAGTCTTTGTCGGAGAATTCTCTGCCCCACAGACTTTCGCGCGTCCAGTGAAACTCGGCTCCGGCGGCTTGCACTTCTCCGGTTCGGTACAGGTAGCCCATCTTGGCGTGGTAATAGCTGTCCACGTCGGGCAGCCCTACGCTGGTGGCGTGCAGGGCGGCGCCGTCGGCGGTCTGCACCACGCCCGGCACGAACTGGTAGAACAGCATGGCGCACAACGTCAGCACGCCAACGAGCGCACCCTGGGCCCATGCGTTGGATGCTACCTGGCGCCAGCGGGGGACGACGGACTGTGCGACGGGCTTTTCGTCAGGCTTCTCGGTGCCGGGCTCGTTCATGGGCGGGCCACGATACACGCCTGTCGGTATCCCGTGGAGTAGGTCGCAAGTGCAAACATTCCCGGACGTTAGGACAACGCGCGGGGGCGGCTTTCCGTTGCATCTGCACCGGCGCAAGCTACTTTGGCGGATGCGGCAGAAGTGGCCGCGCGTTAGGAATCAGGGGCCCGAGATGGCTGAGCCAGAGGCGTCAGTTGAAATAGACATCGCCGACTTTGCAAAAGTGGAACTGAAGACTGCGCGCGTCACGGCAGCCGAGGCCCACCCTGACGCGGACAGGCTGCTGGTACTGACGGTTGAGATGGGGCCGGAAGTGCGAACCATTTGTGCCGGGATTCGCGCCTGGTGGCAGCCGGAGCAACTGGTGGGCAAGGATATTGTCGTCGTGGCGAATCTGAAGCCTCGCAAGCTGCGCGGAGTCATGAGCCACGGCATGCTGCTGGCGGTACAGGACGGGGAGAACGTGATTCCCCTTACCGCCATGAAACCTGTGCAACCGGGGCTGCGCGTAAGCTGACCCCGATGTGCCGGATTATCGGCCGAATAAGCGGCCTGGAACTATGCCTGGTTACCTGGAAGCGGCGCGCACCGGCGAAGCGGTTTTCATCCGCGTGGTCGGGTTGGGCAACTTCAACAACGCGGGTCCCATGCGCGAGTACTGCGAGGGCTTGATCGCGCGCGGCGTGCGCAACGTGATTGTCGATCTTGCCCCCTGCACGGGCCTTGACTCAACGTTCATGGGCACGCTGATGGGCTTCATGAACTACGACACCGGGCGCTCCGACAACCCGGCACCCGTCACCGTCACTGTCGTCAACGCCACGCCGCCAACCATGCGCGCGATGACCAGCCTGGGGCTGCCCAAGATTCTGCATGTGCGCGACGAGAAGGTCAGCTTTCCGGATTGCAGGCTTGAGCGGCTTCGCGACGGTTGGCAGGACCGGCGCCGCCGCACGCTGCTGATCCGCGACGCGCACGCGGCGCTGATGCGCGCCGACAAAGAAAACGAGGCGCGCTTCGGGCCGTTTGTGGCGCAACTGGTTAAGGAGACGCGCGAGATTCTGGATTGCGAAGACCCGCCGGCGGACAAGTAGCTGCCGCCAGTTTCTTGCCTCAACGAAATGCCCGACGCGCCTGCCACTGCAACTCGAATCGATTGCCCCTGCGGGTGGACGGATGCGTTCGCGCGCGGCTACAGCGGCTTGCAGATTCACTGCCCGCGATGCGGCAAGCGGCACCGCATCCCGACCTTCGACGCGCCGCAGGCGGACGACGAAATCGACATGAAGGCGATGAACAAACTGCTGCAGCGCCGCGCCGATAACGGCGACGTTCCGGGCGTGAACTTTCCGTTGCTGCTGATTGCCGCAAGCTGCATCGCAGTGCTGGTGGCTGCGCTGGCGCTGATCCTGATGCGCCCGATCAGCCCGGCAACAATCGCGGTTGCAGGCGGCGCGCTGTCGTGGCCGGTGGCGATGGCGGTGGCCTGGATGGGGCAAGCACGCTACCGCAGGCGCGCGAACAGACAGGCGACGCAAGCCGATTGACGGGCAGGTGCCATCGCGAGTGTCAGTGAGATTTTTCTTTTCTCTCCTAACTCTCCGGGCCACGGATACTTTTGAAGATACTGACAGCTTATCCCGCCTGTCGGTCATCGCATCACCGTTGACCGATCTTATCCGGAAGCTAACACTGGCTCTCGCTAAGCAGTGGAAGCGCGACAGGGGGGTGGCGCCGGCCAACGCCGGCGAAGTCTCAACGGAAGCCTGACAGCATAAGTTGTGCCAAACACGATAGTTATGTCGTGCGGGGTGGGTTGTTGGCTGTGCCGGTCCTATCGCATTTTTTTGGCGTCGTTCAACTATGGAGTCCCGATGTCTGCATCCGGCGGTGACGTTCTGGGCCAGTGGCCCGCCATCGAGGAACTTGCTCTCACCCGCTCCAAAGGCCTGCCCGCACACCTCCTGCTGAAGAACAGCAAAGCTACTGCGTACGACTCGGAGCGCGAGGTGCTCAAGCTCTCTGTCGCAGCCGAGAAGATTGAAAAGTCGGCGCTGGACGGTTTGCGTTCATGCGTTTCCAAGGCCTGCTACCAGGTGCTTGGCTTCCTTCCCAAGCTTGAAGTCGTGACGACTTCTTCAGGCTCGCCAGCCGACGTGCGGGTTGAGGTCTCGGGCAAGGCGCCCACGCTTTCCAGCACCAGCTCAAGCGCGCCCAACGAATTTCTCACCCAAAGCCAGTTGCAGAGCGGGCTGGACTTCGGCCACTTCGTGATCGGACCCAGCAACCAGCTTGCGGCCGCGGCTTCGCTGGCCGTGGCTGAAAACCCGGGCCGCGCCTACAACCCGCTGTTCATCCACGGCGGCGTCGGCCTTGGCAAGACGCACCTGCTGAACGCAATTGCCCGCAAGCTGCTGCCGCGCCTGCCCAAGATCCGCATGATCTCGTGCGAAGAGTTCGTCAATCGGTTTGTCAGCGCGCTCAAGGCTGGCGACATGGACGCCTTTCGCGCCGAGTTGCGTGAATCCGACGCGCTGCTGATCGACGACATTCACTTTCTTGCCGGCAAAGAGCAGACACAGGAAGAGTTCTTCCACACCTTTAACCACCTTTACCAGCTGGGCAAACAGATCTGCCTGACCAGCGACTCGCTGCCACGCGACATCCCCAACCTTGAAGACCGGCTGATCAGCCGCTTCCACTGGGGCCTCGCGGTCAAGGTTGAGCCGCCTTGCACCGAAACCCGCATGGCGATCGTGCGCAAGAAGGCTGAGTTGCGTGGGATCAACGTCGCCGACGACGTCGTGCAATTCCTGGCCGACAATATTGTCACCAACGTGCGCGAGCTTGAGGGGGCCGTGGTGCAGATCGCCGCCCTTTCCAGCATGAGCAAGCGCGACATCAACCTCCAGCTCGCGCACGAGGCGCTGCGCCACCTGGTCAAGTCCAAGCCGACACCGGCGCGCATTGCCACTGACGACATCATTGAGGTGGTGTGCGAGCATTACAACGTGCGGCTGAACGACCTGCTAAGCCAGCGGCGCACCAAGAACCTCGCGTTCCCGCGCCACGTGGCGATGTACCTGACCAAGGAACTGACGCAGTTGACGCTGACCGAGATCGGCAGCTTCTTCGGCGGGCGCGACCACAGCACCGTGCTGCACGCGATCAACAAGATCAAAGGCATGCGCCTCAAGGACACCGAGCTGCGCAACGAGCTTGAGCGCTTTGAACTGCAACTGCGGCGCCCGGTGTCGTAAACGGCGATGGCTCATTGCCCAAACAGGAGCTTGAAGAGCTCCTGTTTGCTTTTGTTGTGGTGGCTCCTGCTTGGCGGAGTATTGAACCGAGGGTCTTGGGCCGCAGGTGGTCGTGATCAGGGATCGTGATGCCGTGTTCACCACCAAGCTCGGTCGTGAACCGCATATGACTGCCGACCTGTCGAGTGAACCGATACCCGAGAACGCCCGGCCTTTGCGAGATCCCGGCCGGAAAGGGCGCGCGGAAGCTTCATAGCTTGATCAGCTCGTCGCGAACCAGGTGCAGGCGTATGATCGAGGGCCGATCCGCTTCCTCTTCGTGGTACCCACGCCCGTGGCTTCCAACAACGCTTGGGCCGTTACCTACATCGACTCCACCGCCGCTGCACGTTTCTCCCGCAAGTTACTCGGGTGTCGGCGGTTGCTGGACAGCTTCGTGGCGGCGCGTGGATAGCGGCCTGCTTCACCGACACTCGTCCACCAGACCGCCTGGGCTGTTGCTGCGCGTGGCCGACACCGCAGCCGGCATATCCGGAAACTATCCGGGATCGGCTTCACAGTTCAGCTGCTTGCTGCTTGCGGGTTTGCGGCGGCCTTCCACGAGGTTGCTGACTTTCGGACAGGGCCGGTTAACACTACGGGAGTGAATTCTCTATTGGTTTGAAAAACGTATCCGCTGCCGCTACACCACTACTGACAACAGTCCACGCTGTTGCGGGACGCGCGCCGGCAGCTACAAAAGCCGGTCCAGACAAGGAGCCGCCATGCAAGTCATCTGCGCCAGAGATCAACTCGCCGAGGCCATGGGCCTGGTCAGCAGCATCGTCAACCAGCGCTCAACCAACCCGATCACGCAGAACGTGCTGCTGATCGCTGACAAAAACGGGCTTGAAGTCCGCGCCACAGACCTGGAGCTTAGCCTCAAACGCACGCTCACCGAAGTCGAAACCAAGAAGCCCGGCAAGTGCCTGGTGCAGGCCTCGCTGGCCGGCAACCTGCTGAAAGACATACGCGCCGAGACGGTCGAGCTGTCGGTGGACGGCACGACCGTGCAGCTCAAAGCCGGCCGCGACAAGTTTGAACTGACCAGCGCCGACCCGGACGAGTTCCCAAAGCTGCCCGAAGTCGGCGGCGACGTCGAAATCAAGCTCAAGGGTGCTGATTTCGCCAATGCCATCCGCAAGGTCGGGCGCAGCATCGCCCAGGAAAAGGGCCGCTACGCGCTGAACGGCGTGCTGCTTGAGCCGCGCAAGAACGCGCTTGAATTCTGCGGCACCGACGGCCGCCGGCTGGGTTTCTGCAAGGTGGCGGCCAAGGGCAAAGAAGTCAGCTATCAGGTGATCGTGCCGCGCAAGGCGTACGACCTGATCGGCAAGGTGATCGGCAACGACGGCGACATGACGCTGAAGCTGACCGAGAACCGCGTGCAGGCGGTTGTGGACGGCACTGAGGTCGGCGCGCAGTTGGTGGAGGGCCAGTTCCCGGATTACCGCAGCGTGATTCCCGGCGACCTGGACAAGCAGTTCACGATCAGCACCGAGGAGTTTCGGCTGGCGCTCAACAAGGCGCGCCACCTGACCAGCGTGGAGTCGCAGGCGGTGCGGCTTGAGATTTCCAAGGGCGAGCTGACACTGAGGTCAAGAAGCCCGTCGCAGGGGCAAGCCGAGGTGAAAGTCGAGATCGAGTACGACGGGGACGACGCGGTGATCGGTTTTGACCCGCAGTACATCCTGCAGGGCCTCGACGGTTTCGACAGCGACCAGATGACGTTCGAGTTCAAGGACAAGGACACCGGCGCAGTAATGCACACAGGCGAGCGCGAGAAGTTCTACTACCTCGTAATGCCGATCGACATCTAGGCGGTCTCACATTATTCCTGAACCGTGTGCGGCAATGCGAACCGACAACTGCTTCACCGTCAAAGCGCCGAAGCGCCAAAAGGAGAAGACTTTGGCGGCTTGGCGCGTCGGCGGTTCGGCCTTGAAGTGCGCGCGCCCGCTGGAGGGCAAAATCAGGCAAGGAAATTTGTCTCGATCCGCTTAGGTGGTGTTACGGAAGCGCGTGGATAACAAATCCGTAAGCGCGAATGTGTTTGTCGAACGAGAGCAATGGGCACCCCAGATACCGAGCGGTAGCCACGATGAACCGGTCGGCAGGATCCTTGTGAAAGTCCCCGGGCAGAGTTGTCGCATCCGCAATGATCTGAAGGTTCAGGTCAACAAGCGAAAGGCGGGGGTCGGAAAGCGCGAACCCAAGCCACTTCTCTGGGATGCCATGCAGTTCTAATCGCTTGGCATGTGCTTTTTTGAAGGACTTCCCAGCACGAGATGATGGACAGGCGAAGGCCGGACGTTTGACGGTGCTCTTCAATGAGCGTCGAGGCGTCAGCGTGCAATCGCGGCGACTTGGTGACGTACCACAACCAGACATGCGTGTCCAACAGGATCAATCATTGGCCTCCCAGTCCTCTGGCGGGACGGCAGGGCCGAATGGGTCATCGTCTTCGCGGATAATGGCGTCGCGCAGGCGATTGCGCATCTTCTGCCATTCCTCTTCTGTCAGGGCTGTCGGGTGAATGGTGATTTCAACGTCCTTGCCGATGAACTGGCGAAGCTCCGGCAGGCTGATGCTCTCGGAGTCAATGTGCTTGCGAATGCGTACGGTAACCATGGATCACCGCTACCATTGTACAACTCGCACCCATGCCGCCGCAACGCATCGGCGACATCCGCAGCCACACGCATGGATCGGATGGGAAGCGCAAGGGAGTGCTTGGTGTCAGGCTCACGCAGGGATCGCTGGGCGCGCTGGGAAGAACGTCTCACACGAAGTCACGAAGCCCGGGCTGGTGGTTCGACGGACCCTTATGACTTGCTCAAGTGTTGACCGTTTGCATTGAGGTCACCACTTGCCGCCCTGGAAGCAGGCTTAGCGGCTTTGTGTGAGACTGTAGTTGCTGCGCTCTGTTAACCCTGCGCGATGCCGCAGTTCCCCGTGTAGCAGAAGACGCGCCCGCCCCTATAATCCCGCGCCTTGGTTTGGGGGTTGCCCGGACCAGCTACCTTCAACCTTGCGCACACCATGGGCTTCAAATGCGGCATCGTCGGGCTGCCTAACGTCGGCAAGAGCACCCTGTTCAACGCGATCACCGCCAGCGAAATCGCCGCGGCCGCAAACTATCCATTCTGCACCATCGAGCCCAACACCGGCACCGTCACCGTGCCCGACCCCCGCATGGACAAGCTGGTCGAGCTCGCCAAGCCGGCCCGCGTAGTGCCCGCGACAATCCAGTTCGAGGACATTGCAGGCCTGGTGGAAGGCGCGAGCAAGAACGAGGGCCTGGGCAACAAGTTTCTTGCCCACATCAGAGACGTGGACGCCATCGCCCATGTGGTGCGCTGCTTTGAAGACGAAAACGTCGTGCACGTCAGCGGCGGCGTGGACCCGGAGCGCGACATCCGCATCATCCAGACCGAGCTTGCACTGAAGGATCTTGAAAGCGTTACCAAACGCATCGACAAGTCGGAAAAACTCGCACGCGGCGGCGACAAGGAAGAAAAGCTGCGTGTGCAGATTCTGACCGGCCTCAAGCCGATCCTCGACGAAGCCAGGCCCGCCCGCCTGTACGAAGTCGATGAGCAGCACGAGCATATCGTCAACGAGCTGCAACTGCTGACGCGCAAGCCGGTGCTGTACGTCGCCAACGTTGCCGAGCACGAGCTGCCCCACGGCAACCAACACACGGAAGCAGTCAAGCGCATCGCAGCCGAGGAAGGCGCCGAAGTTGTCATCATCAGCGCGCGCATTGAATCCGAGATTGCACGGCTGCCGCAGGGCGAGCGCGCGGAGTTTATGGAGGGGCTGGGCCTGTCGCAAAGCGGCTTGGACCGGCTGATCCAAGCCGGCTACAAGCTGCTGGGTCTGCGCACGTACTTCACGGCAGGGCCCAAAGAGGTACGCGCGTGGACGATCCGCGCGGGCGACACGGCGCCGGTGGCGGCGGGCAAGATTCACAGCGATTTCGAGAAGGGTTTCATCCGCGCCGAGACGGTCAACTATGACGACTACGTTGCCAACGGCGGCGAGCAAGGCTCAAAAGAAGCCGGCAAGCTGCGCATCGAGGGCAAAGAGTACGTCGTGCAGGACGGCGACGTCATGCACTTTCGATTCAGCGTCTAGTGTGCGTCATTCCGCGGGCAGCTCAGTCCACAGCGCGTCGGCCCAGGCGCGCGGCAGGATAGCCTCGCGCCACGCCTTCTCGTCCGCCTCAAACCGGAAGTACCATCGGAACACCGACTTGACCTGCCCCGACAGGTCCCGCGGCGGGCCGTCAACCTGCTCGCGCTGGGCCCAGAACGTGCCCTCGGGCGCCCAAAGCCGATCCGACCACTCCTCCTGCCCCTGAAGATAAAACACGCGCGCGCCTTCATGCTCGGCCCGCAGCAGAAACGCAACGCGCGCCGGATTGGCGTCGTGGGCTGGCAGCGACAACGCGCACAGCAGGGCATAGTCGATGCGTGCGCCTTGGCCCAGCACGACGGGCGTGAAAGGCTTCAGCGCGGGCGATTGCTCAATCCAGATTATCTCAGCGTCCGGTGCAAGTCGGGTTGCAAGCTGCATGGCGTGGTCGCCTTGCGTCCACTGTATGCCCTCGGCCAGCATCTGCTTTTCCATCAAGTAGGCGCGGGGCAGCACGACGCGCATGCCCTCGATGGCAAGTGCACTGTCTTCGGCTTCGCCTTGTGCCAGCGGGTGCAGTCGAGAAGTGCCCAGCGCCTCGCCTCCTGCCCAGACGCGTGTGCCCTCCGGAAACTGAAGCAGAAACGACTTGGCGTGCCGGTCGTCAAGAAGCCGCAGCATCAGCGATTCGCGCAGGTCACCCCAGGCGGCCATCAGGATGCTGAACACCAGCAGCACCGCCAGCAACACCGCCCAGGACACGCGAAGCACGCGCAGCCATGCAGGTAGCGGTTTGGAAGACGCCGTCATGCCGCGAGTGTAGGCGCCGCGCGACAACAGGGCAATCGGCGGCGGTCAAGCCGCCAGCACCTGCATGATCAGCGAAGCGGCATACTGGGTACGGTCAGCGCGTCGGGCCGCCGGCCGGTCCGGAATCGCGGCGTGTCCGCCATGAAAGAAGACAAACGGCATCGCACCCGTCCCAAGCGTTACAAGCCGCGCCGTGATGCGCGACGCACCTTCGCCCAGAGTGACCTGAAGCCGCCCGGGCAGAACACCCGGTGGCGTGGCGGCGGCGCGGCGCAGCGTGACCAGCGCAGAATTCAGCAGCAGGCGAAAGGCGTCGCCGTTGCTGAAGCGCGCCGCGGCGAGGCGGTAGCCGCGCGCCAGCAGCGTAAGCTGCCCGCCCAGCGGCGCAAACCCGAATGCCCCGCATTCACGCGCCTGCCGTGCGGCGCTCAGGTTGTCGGCATCCAGCACCATCCGCCAGCGCGAGCCCAGCGCCGGCGCCAGACGCTGGGCCAGGACGACGCCATGCGCCAGCGGCTCTGCGCGCGAGAGCAGGCAGAACAGGGCTTCGGGCTTGACTTCCGGGTTCCATGCGCCCAGCTCAGCGGCAAGCGCGCGGGTGAACAGGCGCTGCATTACCGCCTCGGCAATCGGGGCGGTCTGGGGCGCAAACAGGCGGCCCAGCGCGCGCGCGGCAGCAAGCGGATCAGCCGCACCAAGCGCTTCGCGGGTCGCTGCCCAGCCCGGATCATTCAGAGGATGCTCATTCTGCAAGTTGCATATCCGGTAGCGGTCAGCTGATAGCGTTCAATTGCTCCATATCAAACATCGAGAAGACCTGGTCAAGGAAGGACGGGTCCTCGGGCGACTGGGCCGCCGCCATCGGGTCAAAGGGCAATGAAAGCTCAAGCCTTCCGCGGCCGGTGTCGTCGGCGCCCAGCAGCAGGTCGCCACCGTGGTGGTAGGCGATGAAGAAGGCCACCAGCATCTCGTGCATGCCCTTGCCGGTTGATACGGGCGTGAACACCTGCTCTGAGCGCGCACCCTTCCATCCTTCGCCGTCGCCGGTGATGAGAACCTTCAGGCCCGGTGTGCCCGAGACGTCCAGCGGGCCTTCGACGTTGATGGTCAGCTTGCCCGAGCCGCCGTTGATCTCTGCCGCTTTTTCCAGAAGTCCGTCAAACATGCGCTGCGATAGCGCGCGGTCAACGCGCAGGTCCGGGTGGCCGCTGGTGTTGCCGATGGTTACGGTGGTGCCGCCCAGCAGGCCGCGTTCGCGCGCCGAGGCTACCGCCGTCTCAAGCACCTGCCCCAGCGGGGCTACCTGGTTGAAGTCAGCGCTGGGGTGCACGACGCTGGATGCCACGCCGTCCACCAGTTGCAGAATCTTGCGGCTTTCTTTCTGCGCGACTTCCCACAGGTCGGTCCAGAAGCCCTGGTTGCGCGGCGAGCCGTCCTCCAGTTCGTCGCGTAGCTTGGCCGGCGCCAGGTCAAGAAACGCTTTCAATGCCGCCATGCTGTTGCGGATGTGATGGCTCAGCCCCGCAGCCAGCACAGCCAGGCTGCGCACGCGATCCACCACCATCATGCGTTGCAGCACCGTCAGCTTTTCGCGCAACAGCTTGTCGCGCTGGCGCTGGATGACGTGAAAGTCCATCGCGCGCAGCAACACGCCGCGCAGGTCGCGCAGGTCCCACGGCTTGACGATGTACTTGTAGATCGCGCCGCTGTTGACGGCTTCGATGGCGCTGTCGAGGTCGCTGTAGGCAGTGGTCAGGATGCGCACGATGCCGGGGCGCTGTTGCCGCACGCGCGAAAGCAGGTCCGTGCCGCGCTCGCCGGGCATGCGCTGGTCGCATACCAGGATGCCGATGCGATCACCGGTTTGCTCAAGCACCTTGCCCGCTTCGGTGGTGTTTTCAGCGGTCAGGATCTCGAAGTCCTTTTCCATGGCCTTGCGGAAGTACTTCAAGGCCTGCGATTCGTCATCGACATAGAGAATCGGGAATCGCTTGTAGTCGTCAGGTTGCAGCATCAGTCGAGCTCCTGTTCCGCAAATGGTAGATCGAAGCAGACTTCCGTCCAATGGCCCGGGTCACTTTCGACCGTAATTTTGCCACCGTGATTGCGCACTATCGTCTGGCATATACTCAGGCCCAGACCCATGCCCTGCCCCGGGTCACGCGTCGTGAAAAACGGGTCGAAGATCTTGGAAACGTTTTCCGGCGTGATTCCAACCCCGTTGTCACGCACACAGATCTTCACCCGGCCGCCGGATTCTGTCGCCGTCAGGCGCACATGCCCCGCGCGGTCGCCCGCCTTTTCAATGGCACGGGCGCCATTTGTCAGCAGATTAATCACCACCTGCACCACCTGGGTCTCTGACGCGCGCACACGAAGCTCGGGTGGCACGTCGGTTTCGACCTTGCAATCGTTCATGTTGTGTGCCGCGATGCGCATGGCGGCTTCGACAGCGCGCGCGACCTTGAACACCTCCTGCCGGGTCTGCTTTTCCGGGTACGCGAACGTCTTGAGGTCGGTGACAATGTCCTTGATGCGCTTCATGCCGGACTCGGCGTCAGTGATAGCCTCCTTCAAATCGGCGTCGGTGTCACTCACGTTCATCAGTGCCAACTGCGTTGCCGCCAGCGTGAAGTTCAGCGGGTTGTTGATCTCGTGCAGCAAGCCGGCAGCAAGCGTGCCCAGCGCGTTGAGCTTCTCGCTGGCGATCAACTGCTCTTCTGTCTCGCGCAGCGTGCGCAGGGTGGTGCGCAGCTCATCGTTGGCGCGGCGCAGCCTCTCTTCAAGCTCGGCGGCTTTGACGAGGTTGGCGATACGTGTGCTGAGCTCAACGGTGCTGAAGGGCTTGATCAGGAAGTCGTTCGCGCCGTGCTCAAGCGCGGTAATCTTGGATTCCTCGTCGCTGCGCGCCGTCAGGATCACCACCTTCATCCCCTCAAGGTCGGGCTCTTTGCGCAGGCGTCGGCAGAGCTCCAGGCCGTCCATGCCCGGCAGCATGACATCCAGCAGCGCAATTTTCGGCTTGATGCGCTTTGCGGTTTCGTAGCCTTTCAAGCCGTCGGCAGCCTGGTGGACGCGGTAAGTCTCGGCCAGCATCGAGACAATAAAGCGGCGCATGTCCGGCTCGTCTTCGACGACCAGCAGGTCGGTGTCGCCTTCGCCGACGACCGGCAGCGGCCCGGATTCAGTCTTCTCCTGCACCGTCATGGCGCGCCGGGCATCGCTGTGCAACTGCGCGATCGAGTCAGAGGCCGAGGCAACAGCGGGCTCAAACACCGTCTGCTTCAGCGTGGGCAACTCGACGCGCATGGTTGTGCCGCGCTGCAGCTCACTGCTGGCGGTCAAGGTGCCGCCGTGCGCTTCAACAAGCTGGCGCGAAAGCGCCAGGCCGATGCCGACACCCGAATATTGCCGCGTCGGCGACGAATCGACCTGCCCGAAGCGCTCAAAGATACGAGGCAGGTCGGCGGCGGCGATGCCGATGCCGGTATCCTTGACCTCGATGACAGCCTTGTCGCCGCTGCCCGCCAGCACGATGTCGATGCGCCCGCCGGCAGGCGTAAACTTGACCGCGTTGGTAAACAGGTTCAGCAGCACCTTCTCAATTGCGTTTGAATCCACCGATGCGGCAATCGGCACGTCCGGCGCGACTACCGACAGCTCCAGGCCCTTGGCGCGGGCCAGGTGGCCAGCCGAATGCACGATGCCGGGCACAAGCTCGGTCAGGTTTGCCGATTGCATCTGCAGCTCGGCGCCCTTGGCATCCAGGCGCACCAGGTCAAGCATGTCGTTGATCAGGCGCAGCAGGCGCAGGCCGTTTTCGCGTGCCACGCGAAGAAACTCGGCTGAGCGAGGGTCAGACAGCGCGCCGCGCCGGCGCAGCTCATCCAGCGGCGCCAGGATCAGTGTAAGCGGCGTGCGCAGCTCGTGGCTGACGTTGGCGAAGAACTCGGATTTCAGGCGGTCGAGCTCGGCGAGTTTCTTGTAGGACTCGTTCAGTTCATCGTTGCGCTGCCGCAACTCGTAGCGCAGGCGCCAGTCGCCGAAGCGAAGCTTGCTCAGGAAGAGGCTGGCGGTGCTGCAGATCACCGCCGTCAGCAGGATGAAGTAAATGTTGTTGAACAGGTCGCGCCCGCCGTTGACCAGCAGATCGGCGTCGTTGACCACAGCGTGGCCGGTGACCGCCGACAGATAGAACAGCAGCGTAAAGGCGCAGGTTGTCAGCACTTCCCACATCGTCCACGGCATCAGCAGGCTGACGGCGAT
>CAZZBH010000072.1:0-20422 GCA_964652605.1 uncultured Planctomycetaceae bacterium | reverse complement strand
TCACCCAGCAACTCGCCCCCGCCAGACCCAAATCCACATGAAACAGCGAGGAACCCTCAAAGACGACTGGCCCGCTCATCCCGTGCGCTTCCAGGTCATCAAAAAAGTCACCGATGTCAGAGTAGTCAAACGCGTTGCCGGGGTTCCCGTTGGCGCACGTGTATAGGCCACTCAGCGCCTGAGCAGCCGCCACGGACGAGCAAACCATCACGAAAGCCAGCAGAAGCCACTTCACTGGGCCACCCCACACATTGATGCAATCCCACTCGATTCTTGATACAGGTTTACTCACATCTCTGGCTTGTCATTTCAGCCACCTGCATTGTGGATCGCAATGCGAAAAGCAATTGCCTACATCCCGGGTGGACTCCCGGCGCAAAGCTAATTCCCGGGGTGTGTGCCGTCTTTTGCCAGGCGCGGCATGATCCATTCGAACTCTACTTTGCCGGTGTCGGCTGGGGCGACGACGAGCAACGGGTCTTGCGTGATGCCGAGGCTGCTGCGCAATGCGTAGGCAAGCAGCAGCCGCGGCCCGCCCTCGCTGGTCAGCAGCCGGCGTCTCGCAAAGTCGTTGGCGTAGCTCTCGGCGGCGGCCAGCACGCCCTCTTCGCCTTCCAGCCAGCTTGGCACCAGCGCGTTTTCGTACAGCTTCGGGCCCCACTTGGTTTCGAACTTCTGGACGAACTCGGCGCGCCGATTGTTCAGTACACGGTTCAGCCTGCGTTTGATTTCGGTGTCGTTGTCTTTGAGGAACTTCTCAACTTCTTCCTCAAGCCCCATACGTAAGGCTTGTGCGCGCTCGGGTGTCAGAAAGTCCTTGTTGGTGGTTTCCGTCTTGCTGTCGCTGCCGAAGATGCCCCTAACCCAGTCTTTGGCTTTGTTGAAGCTGTTCTCGGCTCCTTCGCCGGTCTTGCGCAGGATTCCTTCGGCTACTCCGCTTACTCCGATGACCTCCCAGGCGCGGTTGGCCATGCGATTGACGAGCTGCTCTTCGAGGTCGGCCATCTCTTTGCGCAGCTCGCGCACGCTGGTGTCTATCAGTTCGCGGTCTTCGCCGTCGAGATTGTCAAAGCTTTCTGTCACTTCCTTTGTCACGCGCTCCTTGAGCTTGGGCAGCACGTGCTCCTGGATGGCGGGCCACAGCATGTCGCGCGCGATCCTGGCCTCTTCGCGCGGGATGTCGGGGCTGATGATCAGGCGAAAGGCGTGCTCCACGCTCAAAGTCGGCTCAGCGCCGCGGATCTTGCCGCCGCCTGCCATGGCGCCAGCCGCCGACGGCGTCAACAGCACGGTAATGCTCTGCAGTTCGGCCACTGCGGCTTCAACCTTGATGACCCGGCCTATGATTTCGGCTGTGCCGTCATTGCCCTCGCGGTACACGAGTACACCCTTGCGCACGCCCAGCACTGCCGGCACATCGCACACCACCGTGCTTTCATTGTCGGGTTGGGCTTCGCGGCTGATCTCGGCGATGCCGTCGGCTGCGCGGCCTGCGGCTTCGGTCTGCGAGACAGCGGCGGTGCCTGCGACCAGAAGCGCGACGGCGAGGCCCCCTGCGCCGATGCGCGCTAAGCGTTGCCAGCGATAGGAACGGTCCCACATGGGTCACCTCCTTGCGCTTACAGGGTAGCAAACTACGACCCGCGCGGCCCCGGGCTGTGTTTGCGATTATTGCGCGGTAGGTTGCGGGCATGAAGCGCGTACTGCTCAGCTGGTCGTCAGGCAAAGACTCGGCCTGGACGCTGCACACACTGCGGCAGATGCCGGACGTGCAGGTGGTCGGGCTGCTTACCACGCTGAACGAAGAGTTTGAACGTGTGGCTATGCATGCGGTGCGGCTTGAACTGCTGCGCGCGCAGGCCGCGTCGGCTGGCCTGCCGCTGCGCGAAGTGATGCTGCCGTGGCCTTGCAGCAACGAAGAGTACGAAGCACGCATGGCCGAGGCGACGGCGCAGTCACGGCAGGACGGCGTCACGCACATGGCGTTTGGCGATCTTTTTCTTGAGGACATCCGCGCCTATCGCGAGCAGAAGCTGGCTGGCACGGGCATTGAGCCGATGTTCCCGATCTGGGGCCGCGACACGCGCGAGCTTGGCGCCGAGATGGTCGCAGCCGGCCTGCGCGCCATCTTGACCTGCGTTGACCCGAAGCAGCTCGATCCTGCGTATGTTGGCCGCGAGTACGACGAAGTGCTTGCGAACCTGCCGCCGACGGTTGACCCATGCGGCGAACGCGGCGAGTTTCACACGTTTGTGCACGCAGGGCCGATGTTCGCGCATCCGCTTGCGATTGAGGTTGGCGAGCGTGTTGAGCGCGACGGGTTCTGGTTTGCGGATGTGATTCCGGCGGCGCGCACCTCTGCCCGCTGACGTGGCAGGTCGGTCATCCCCGCGCGTACACGTCAAATCGCACCGCCTTGCCCTTGTGCGAGTGCGTTGGTTTGGGTGAGTCCTGCAGCGGTGCCGCGTGCAGCGGGCGCTTCACGACGACGCGCCGGGTTGCGCACACCAGCGCGGGCGCGAGCAGGGACGCGCCGTCGTCGTCGCTGAGCAATGCCTGCATGTACTGCATTTCTTTGCGGGCGAGCGCGGTCTTGCGGCGCTCGGGGAACATCGGGTCAAGATAGACCACTTCGAACCGCTCAACTGCCATCAGGTCGCGGGCGTCGCCCGTGTGCAGTGCGATGCGCCGTACCGCCGCATCTCCGCCAGCCCGGTCGATAGCATCTGCGAGAAGGACCGCGACGACGGCATTGCGCTCAATGGCCGTCACCTCACACCCGAGTGCCGCCAAAGCGTACGTATCGCGGCCCAATCCGGCAGTGGCATCCAGCACCTGGGGCAACACTCCCTTCTTGATGCCGATCGCTTTCGCAAGCAGCAAGCCGCGCCCGGCCCTGCGCCTGCTTTCGGCGGCGGCGGACGTGAAGTCCGCATAGATGGCTCCCGGCGCGCCGGGGCGGGTGTCGCGCAGTTGCAGGCGTCCAGCCGCGCGCTCAAGCACCAACGCGGTGCCCTGGCGTTGCAGCATCGCGCGTGCGGCCTCTACTTCCGGAGTGCTGACGCCGGTCATTCCTGGGCCTGTGCGAGCTGGGCGGCGGCGTCGAGATACTCGCGCCGCTTGTGTTCGGTTGTGGCGTGGGTGGCTGCGTTGTTGAAGTCGCGGCGGGCCTCTTCGTTCCGGCCCATTTGCGAGTAACAGTACGCACGCCAGCCGTACACGTCGTGCGCCGTCACGCCATTGTCGATCAGGCTGGTGTAGATGTCCGCCGCCTCGGTGTACCTTTCGCCGGCAAAGTGCGACTGGGCAGACCATGCCAGTGCCTCATGGCTGCGCGCGCCGGAAACGAGGCGCGCCGCGTGCCGGAAAGCCTGTGCAGCCTCTTCAAATTCCTTGCGCCGGTACTGCACGTATCCCAGCAGCATATTGTTGTCGTAGTCGTTGGCGTTGTCCTTCATGGCGTCGCGCAGGTGCTCCAGCGCAAGCTTGTCTTCGCCGATGGTGTAGGCCTGATTTGCCATCATGGCGCTGCAATGCGCGGCGCGAGCGGCAAGCCTGGCCCGACGGGGGCCATCGGCTTCGCGTGTAGCCAGCAGAAAGGCCTGGCGGGCCTCTGAGTAGCGGCGCAACTCAAGACAGGCGTCGGCCAGCGCTTCCTGGATGCCACTGTCAAGCGGGGCAAGATCGGCAGCTTGCTCAAGCTTCGAGGCCGCTTCTACGTAGTTGCCCGCCCGCACAAGCGTCTCGGCGTCTGCCTTCAGACGTTGTGCCGTCGCAAGTCTGTTCTCGCGGTCTTGGCTGGCAGCTTCGGGCTGGGGTTCCGTTCCGTTGCTTCCGCTGCACGACATCAGCGGCGCGAGCAGAACCGCGGCCAACAGTGCCGGCAACAACCAAAGAATGCGGGTCATGCGATGCCTCCGTCAAGATGCTGACTGGGCGCTACGCCAGTAGCTTCATTTCTCGCGCGCTTTGTTCAAGCTTGTCCCGAAACTTCGGGTGCGCGATGTTGATCAGCGCGCGTGCACGCTGGCTGGTGCTCTTGGCATACAGGTCGGCAACCCCGTGCTCGGTGACCACATAGTGGACGTCGCCGCGTGAGGTGACAACACCGGCGCCCTCCATGAGTACCGGAACGATGCGGCTGAGTGTTGCGTCTTGCGCTGTGCTTGGCAAGGCAATGATCGGCTTGCCCTGGCGGCTTCGGGCTGCGCCGCGCACGAAATCGACCTGGCCGCCAATGCCGGAGTAAGGCTTGCTGCCGAGGCTGTCGGAGTTCACCTGGCCGGTAAGGTCAACCTGAATCGCGCTGTTCACCGACGCCATGCGGTCGTTACGCGCGATGACCCAGGGGTCGTTCACGAACTCGCTGCCGTAGAATTCAACGAACGGGTTGTCGTTGACAAAGTCGTAAAGCCGACGGCTGCCCATGGCGAAGCTGCAGATTGCCTTGTCGGGATGGTAATTCTTGCGCGTGCAGTCAATTGCGCCGCTTTGGACAAGTTCAACGATGCCGTCGCTCAGCATCTCGGTGTGAATTCCCAGGTGCATGTGATTGCGCAGTTCAGACAGCACGGCGTTGGGAATGGCGCCAATGCCCAGTTGCAGGCAGTCTCCGTCATCTATCAGGCCTGCCACGTGGCGACCCACCGCGCGGCTGACGTCGTCCGGCGGCACGCTGGGAAGCTCCGGCAGTTCGTGATCGACCTGCACAATGGCATCAAGCCGGCTTGCGTGGATGATTGTGTTGCCCCAGGTGCGCGGCATGCGTGGGTTGACCTCAGCGACCACGCGGCGCGCGTTGCGCACAGCCGAGACCACGACATCTGCCGATACGCCTACACTGCACCATCCGTGCCGGTCAGGCGGCGAAACCTGCACCAGTGCCCAATCAAGCGGCATGCGCTGTACGAACAGAGCGGGGATTTCACTGAGAAAGATGGGGATGAAGTCGGCCCGGCCGTCCTGCACTGCCCGGCGCACATTGGGACCGATGAAGAAGGCGGTGTGCCGGAAGCTGTCGGCCAATTCCCGGGCGACATAAGGTGCGTTGCCCAGCGTCAGGATGTGCACGACATTGACAGACCGCAGTTCGCCGGCACGCGCAGTCAGTGCTGCAACAAGCGACGCAGGCTCGGCTGCGCCGCTGCCGATGAAGACACGCTGGCCAGACTGGATGCCGGCGACAGCTTGCTCTGCGGTGACTGGGACTTGATCGACCACACTGCAAGGTTAGCCGCATGGGGTCGCCTGTGTAAAGATTGCCCGCAGTTGCAATCGGCGTATCCGGTTGCAACAGATTGTTGTACTTCAAACAAGCTGCGACGGACTTCGGCACGATTGTTGCACGTCCAGGCCATGAATCTCGGCGTACCCGTACCTTGGAGGAGGTGCACTATGCGGAAACTGGCACGATTGATGCCCGTGAGCCTTGCGGTGTTGTTGCTTGCCGCCTGCTCACCGGCGACCCCCGGCGACACTCCACCCCTGAATAACCCCGGCGACGCGGCGGCTGACCAGGTCACGCTTGCGGCTGGCCTGGCAGAGCTGCAGCCGGCAGCCATCGACACACTGTCGGGCAGCGTGGACTTGTCACGCTTCGGCGCAAGTGCGTTTGACCGGGTGTATGAGCTTGAAACCGGCGCGGGGAGCGACTTCAGCTTCAATGTTGTGGCTCGGGGGGAGGGCAATTTCGGATTGACGCGGCTTTCGGTCGGCCACGTCCGCAGTAACGGTCTGGCGTTGTCCGGCGGCATCGAGAGCCTGGTGGCGGCGGGCATGACGGTTGACGCTCCGGGCCTGGACAACCGCGGCGACATGGTCGATGTGAACGGCGACGGTTTCGCGCGGGTAACCATCCGCGGGAACATCAGTGGCGAACAGGTGCTGATCGTGCAGGTCCCGCGACTGTCTGACGTACTGAACATCGGAATCCGAATCGGCATCGGTGCCGACAGCGAGATCAACCTTCGCGACGGCCAGACCGAGGGCGCACGCCCCGGTGCAACGTGGCAGGACGTTTACTCAAGCGACTCGGTGCAGTTCGGGTTGCCGGCGATCGCCGTTTCAGGCGATCGATACAGCTTAGCCGCCTATGACGGTGACCCGAACTCGCCGTCCTACAGCACGCGCAATCGCGTGTGGATGCAGGTGGACGCGCAGACCGGCAACATCACGGGCGGAATGCAGGACAGCATGTCGGCTGACTCATTGTTCTGGCGCGATCAGGAAATTGCGGCGCTGGGCAACGTGCTGGCGGTTGCCTACATCGGCGGAGGCACGATTCAGGCCGAAGTCAGCCTTGATCGCGGTGCCAGCTTCCCGATCGTGCAGGCGGTTGACCCGCTGCCGGCGTGGGGTTTGCGGCTGGTGCAGATTGCCATCGCGCAGGACTACCGGCTTGGCGTGCTGTACTGGCGCAACGAATTTCAAGGCAACAACCCGCGCAGCGAGTTGGTGCTGGTTGAGGCCACACCAACCGGCTTTGACGCCAACAACACGCCCGTCGCCTACAACTGGGGTGCTCCCAAGGTGGTTCACAACGTCGGGCGCGATGCAACGCCGCTGTTGATGCAACTTGAATACAGCAGCGCGGGGGACCTGGTGATTGGATATGGCTACGCGACTATGGACCCGGTACCCAACATGCCGCAAATGGTCAGCCGCGCGAGCTTTCGCGTCGCGGTCAGGCTTGCCGGCCAGGTGAACTTCCAGGACCGCGAGCTGGACAACGAAGAAAACCTGATGCCCACCGACCCGCACATCAGCGTGCTGGGCGCGGGCCCTTCGATGGAAATCTTCTACAGCTATGAGAAATCCGACGGCGTGTATGTGCTGTACAGCAGCAACGCCGGACAGAGCTTTACGCAAGCCACCCATGTGGCCGTGCCTGGCGCTTTCATGCCAAGCGTGCACGCCCGCATGCAGGGGGCGGACAAGCGCGTGGACGTGCTGTATTGCTCGCCCGCGAACTGGGGGATCGAGATACACAACCTGCAATGGGACATCTTCGCCCCCGGAGTATTGCCACGCGTTTACCGGTTGACCGAGGTGACGGCTGTGCCGGGCGGCAACCCTCCGCCGGGGATGCCGCTTGGCAATCTGATCACGACAGTGGCCTGGTTCGGGTATGATGCGGTGATTGCCGGCGATGATGTCGTTGTGGCCGTGCATGAGCTGACGTACGACAGCTATGAATTCTATTGGGCCTTCGGATGGCCCGGGATGCCGATGGCGGGAACCGGCGGTGGCATGGTAGGACCAACGTTCACCGGCGGGGCGCCCGTCCTGCTGCCCGGCATGACCGGCAGCCTGCCCGCGCCCAACGCGGCGCACCGCAACCAGTTGCGCCTGTGCATACTGGACTAGCTGCCGCCAACAACAGGGCCCCGCAGACGCGGGGCCCTTTCATTTTCACGTCAAGCCGCAGAGGCGAATTCGATGGCAACCTGGTGTGCGTGGACTGGTGTCAGGGCGACGCCCATTCCGCCGAAGCCGGCTATGGCTTCCGTGGCTGCGTCGATCTTCCTTCGGGGGTTGCCGCCCAGGTGCGTTCCGCCGACGAATCCCATGATACCGGCCCAGTGGTGCTCGACCTGCCAGTCGCGATGGCCGATCACGCGCGCGGCGACCTTCTCAAGGTAGGCGCGGACCTCCGGCGTCGGGTTGATCTCGGCAGTCGCCTCGGACTTGAATCGGTCGCGGCCGCCGCCGACCAGCAGCCGGCCGTCCACAAACCGAAAGTAATCATAACCCTGGTTGATGTAGCCCAGTGTCGGAGCCGTCTGTGTCCGGACAACACTGGTGACGATGGCCTGGCCCCGGCCCGGCACCACCGGCGAGTCGGCATCCAGCTCGCGCGCAAAGCCGTTCACGCAGACGAACGCGCGGCTGTAGCGCAGCTCGTGGGCCCCGCGCTGCGTGGCGAGGTGCGCGACGCCATCGGCGACATGCTCGGCGCGAACGCCGAAAGCGAACCCGGCTTTGGCGTGCTCCTGCAACAAGCGCAGCAATTGCACCGGGTGCAGTGCGCCGTCGGCATGATTGAAGGCGCAGCGGCGGACTTCACTGCCAAGCCGTGACTCGCGGACGCTGAACAGGGCTTCGCCAGAGGCGGCGTTCAGGCGCTCGATCAGCGCCATGGACTCATCCGTGAGTTCGTCGTAGTCCGTTGATCCGCATGCGTTCACGACAAGCTGCGGGAACTCCTGCCGCACCAACCCGATCCCGCGGCGGCGCTGCATAAAGGTGTCCACGACGCGCTGCATACCCGCGTGGCGAGAGTCAGCCAGCAGCTCGGACACATTGCCCGACGTAAGGAAACCAGCGTTGCGCGTGCTGGCGCCCAGGCCGAAGCGGTCGCGCTCAATCACAAGCACGCGGGGTGCGTGTGGCAGCCGGCCCAGAAAGTAGGCAAGCCACCGACCCATGAAGCCGGCACCAACGATCAGCACATCTACGCGGCTTGGCAGGTCGCCAGTGGGGGGCGGCGCGGGGGGGAGCTCGCGCTCCCAGTAGCTCGCGGTGATCGGGTGCATGGCTTGACATTGTATCGGGGCCGCGCGCAAAGCCAGTCACGTTCTGGCGGTGTCGCGGGCACGTGCTAGATTGTGCGCGGAGATGATGGTGCGCAACGCTCGCGAAAAACTCGGCCCCAACGACGCATGCTGGTGCGGCAGCGGCAGCAAATACAAGAAGTGCCACATGCGCGCGGACGACGAAGCCAGAGGCGGCGTGGAGACTCCGCGCATCGCACGCAAGCGCGACCCACTGATTCTTAATGAAGAAGAACGCAACGCCATGCGGCGCGCCGGAAGCGTGAATGCCGAGTTGCTGGACCACGTGCGCGATCACATCAAGCCCGGCATCACCACGCGCGAAATCGACCGCATGGTTTCGGAGTGGACCTTCGCCAGGGGTCATCGCTGCGCGACCCTGGGATACAAAGGCACCTACCCGGCGCATTGCTGCACCAGCGTCAACAATGTGGTTTGCCACGGCATCCCCGGCGACTACGCGCTTCAGGAAGGCGACATTGTCAACGTTGACCTGACCACCATCGTCGATGGCTGGCACGGCGACCAGAGTGAAACGTTTCTGGTCGGCGAAGTCAGCGAGGAAGCGCTGAGGCTGGTGCAGTGCACGTTTGACGCGATGTGGCTGGCCATCGAGGCAATCCGCCCGTTCAGCAAGGTGGTGGATATCGGCCGCGCCATCACCAAGCACGCGCGCCGGATGGACTACAGCGTAGTCGAGGACTACCAGGGGCACGGCATAGGCCGCAGCTTTCATCAACGGCCGCATATCCCGCACTTTCCTGATCGCTACCACGGCTCGCAGATCCTTGAGCCGGGTATGTGCTTCACAATTGAGCCGATGATCAACGCGGGCTCACGCCGCACGGTTCTGGATCGACGCGACGGGTGGACCGTTTATACAGCCGACGGGTCACTGTCGGCACAGTTCGAGCACACCATCCTGATGACTGAAAGCGGGCCCGAAGTCCTGACCATGACGCGCAACGGGCCGCGCAAAGGGCACACCTTCGCGAACCCGGCACGCGTAGCATGATCATTCCTGCGCTGGTTGGGCTTGGGGTTGCGCTGCTGATCTGCTGGCACGACCTGTGGCTGGAAGCGTCTGACTACTCATTTCGCGATTCGGGCAGTGTGACAGTCCGCGTTGGAAGCGGCGTCCCTTTTGCAAAAAGCGAGCCCGTGTCCTCCGAAGCACGTTTCGCGAGCCGCATGACAATCGATGCAGCGGGCGTGCGCATGACGACAGCCCCAACGCGAATTGAGGGCGACTACCGTTGCTACGACGTGGATATCATGTCGGCAAGCTCAGTCGTTGCGCTTACGACGCACCCGCGAACGATTGAGCTTAGCGCCGGGAGCTTTCGCGACTACGTTAACCACGACGTCGATCCAGCCATCTGGCAACGCCGCGACGCAGCCGGTTTGACCTCCGGCTCGGTACAGGAGCGGTACCGCAAGTTTGCAAAGCTTCTCGTGCGGGTCGGCGACAGCGACGAAGCATGGTCGATCCCGACGGGATTGACACTCGAGATCGTTCCCGTGGCCCCCGGAAGCGACGACCAGAGGTTTTCTGCCGCCGTCCTGTTTGAAGGCGCGCCTGTCGCCGGCGCAAGGGTAGGGCTGTTCACACACGGACGTGCGGGGCGAATAGACCGGTACACGGATGCAGGCGGCGTGGTGCAATTCCGCCTCGAGCCAGGAGTTCATTGCCTGCGCTACACACACATGAAACCAGCCAATGAGCCGGGGCTGGACTACGAGAGCTGGTGGGCAAGCCTTGTTTTCAAGATCTGAGAACGATTGCCGCTACAGGGTTTCCAGCGGGGCGGGCCCCGGCGGTGGCGGAAATGCGTTGTCCAACTCGGATAGATCTGTTGCGGAAAGGTGTATGTCCGCAGCAGCGGCGTTTTCACGCACTCGTGGCTCGCGGCTAGTTTTCGGAATGGCCTGCACGCCGGCGGGTCGCACGCACCAGGCAAGCGCGATCTGCGCAGGGGTAGCGTCGTGGCGCGCCGAGATGGGCGCGAGTCTGTCAAGCTGCAGTCGGCCTTGCTCAAGCGGCGAATAAGCCTGCACAAGGATGCCGCGCCCCGCACACCATGTGAGCAGTTCATGTTCGATGCTGCGTCGCGAAAGGTTGTAGAGCACCTGGTTGCAGGCGCAGCGGCCGGGGGCGAGTCGCTCAACTTCCTGCATCTCGTCCAGATCAAAGTTGCTTACACCCCAATGCCGGATCTTGCCGCCGGACACCAGCGCTTCAAACGCGGCCAGGGTTTCCTCAAGCGGATGCGGCGAAGGCCAGTGCAGCAGGTAAAGGTCGAGGTGACCGGTACCCAGTCGCTTGAGGCTTGCGTCGCAGGCCTTGATTACACCTTTGCGTGACGCGTTGGACGGCAGAACCTTGCTTTCGAGAAACACCTTGTCGCGTCGGCCGCGGATTGCTTCTGCTACTACTTCTTCCGCGCCGCCAGAGGCGTACATCTCGGCGGTGTCGATCAGCGACATGCCAAGTTCGAGGCCTCGTTGCAGCGCGGCGACTTCCTGCGCCCGTGCGGCGCGGCGGTTTCCCATCTCCCAGGTGCCCTGGCCGATCACAGGAATCGAAGCGTCAATGCGAGTGGCGGTGGCTGTGCGCATTCGAATCTCCGGTCGATTCTACCTCAGCACGCGAAACAGGTTGCTGTAGTCGTCTGTCCAGGCCAGCGGCTGTCCTTCCGATGCTGTCTGCACGCCTCCCAGGTTGCGCAGGCTTCGCTTCTCGTTGCTTATGAGAACCCAATCGGTGCTCATTAACTCGCCGTCGTCGCCTCGATCGTCCACGTGCGTCCAGTGCAGGCCAAGCTCATTGCAGGCACCGACTACCACCGGCAGCAGATCGACGTAGCGGTTGGTCACGTGCAGCGCCAGCACACCGCCGGGGCGTATGTGGCGCATGTACTCGCGAAATGCTTCGACGGTCAAAAGGTGCACGGGAATGCTGTCGCTGCTGAAGGCGTCCACCGCAAGCAAGTCAAACTCCTGCGGATCGTCGCGCTCAAGCTGCAGGCGGCCGTCACCTATGACGATGCTGACGTCGCCCTGGCAATCCTGCAGATACCAGAACCAGACGCGAGCAATATGCTCAACTTCGGGGTCAATTTCGTAGTAACGTATGCTGTCGCCTTTGCGCATCCAGGCACACATCGTGCCGGCACCCAGGCCGATGACGCCAACGCGGCGCGGTTTCTCGAGCGCCTCGATTGCCCGGCCGACGCCGGAAAACGGCCCGTAATACGACACCGGCGTGTTTCGCGTTTCGGGGTCAATGCTCTGGCGCCCGTGCGTTGTGGTACCGTGGCGCAGGCTGCGCGCATCGCCTTCATCAAATACCCGCAGCACACCAAAGAAGCTGCGGCTGTGCGCGAGTGTGTCGTTCAACTGGCTTGCCATGGCGCGACGCGTAGCGTCTGACCACGTCAGGACCGCCACACCCAGCAGCAGCCATGCCCAGCGCGGCTTGAAGGCGCGCAGCGGGCTTGACGTGTCAACAGCCAGCGCGCCCAGCACCGCCAGCACAGCCAGCCCCTGCCCGACCTCGTACTCCCAGTACATCGGCATCGTCCGGGGTGCCACCAGGCCGACCATGACACCGCCAATCACCCCGCCCAGTGCAATGCTGAGGTAATACCCGGTAAGCCGTGACGGATCTGGACGCAACCGGAACAGCTCCCCGTGCAGTACCCAGCAAAGCGTCAACAGCGCCGCGGCAAAGATGCCAATGCAGACTTCAAACCCGAACTCAAAACTGTCGATCGGCGCGTAGCCCAGCCCCAGCAGCGCAGCCGGCAGCACGAGCATCGTCCACTGGCGCCGGTAGCTGCGCGAGCCCGAAAACGCGATGACAAAGCTCAGCAAGTACAGCGACAGCGGCAACACCCACAGAAAAGGCACGGGCGCAAGATCAAGCGACATGCGGTTGGTAACCGACATCAACGACCACACACCGCAGGCCGACAGCGCGACCCAGACAACGCGCCGGGCTGGTGATGGCGGCGGGGCGGCTTCGTGCTCCACGACCACCGTGGGTTTGCGCATTGCCAGCAGCGCGCACACCATCGAAAGCACGGCAAACCCCGCAAACCCGCCCGACCACGCGTACGCCTGATAGGCGCGACCGAACCACGGCTCAATCAAGAACGGATAAGCCAGCAGCGCACCCAGCGACCCGACATTGCTCAGCGCGTACATGATCCACGGCGGCCGCCCGGGATTCATCCGTGCCAGCCACGCCTGCAGCAGCGGGCCAGTAGCCGCCAGCGCCACAAACGGCAGGCCCACCGTACGCAGCAGCAGCCACAGGATGGATAACGCAGGGTCATCGCCCGAAGCCGGCTTCAGTGAATCCGCGGGGATGACCGGCAGCGTCAAGCCGGCGGCCAGAAGCACCGCGGCATGGATTGCCGCCTGCATCCACGGCTTGGATACTTTGCTCAAGACGTGCGCATAGCTGTAGCCCGCCAGCAGCGCGCACTGAAAGAACAGCAGCGCGACCGACCACGCGGCAGGCGTGCCGCCATACCAGGGAAGGATAAACCGCCCCAGAAGCGGCTGAACAAGAAACAAGAGAAAGGCGGACAGGAAGATTGCGGCGGCAAAAGCGATCATGCCAAGAGCATACCTGCGCGAGCGGCGAAGCTGAACACGCTTCGCACCGGGCCTACCCCTCTACCCTGCGCGAGAAGATAAACTCGCGTCTGCCGATGCGCACCTTGTCGCCGACCATGAGTTCGTGCGGGGCTGTCAGACGCGCATCGTTGACGTAGGTGCCGTTGCTGCTGCTGTTGTCCTGAAGAATGTAGGCAATTTCACGCCGCACAATGGTTGCGTGCCGGCGCGAGACCTTGGTGTCAGACTTGATGACCAGGTTGCTGTCCGGGTGGCGGCCGATGCGAAACACGTCGGTCACAATGCGATGAAACAGGGTCTCTTCGCCGTCGCCCTCCTCCAGGCCGGCATAGACGCCGTCCACCCGGGTGGGGTCCATGTTCATTGCCGCCGTGTCATGCGGCCGTTTGCCGACGCGGTCGGTTGCAAACTCTTTTGCGCCCTTGCGATTGCTCATGCTGCCCTTGAGTATAGTCCGCAGCGCGACAACCGCCAGCGCACCGCTAGGCCCTGCGTTTGAACAGGTATTCCTGCGCGCCTATGCCTACCCTGTCGCCCACGCGCAGCTCGGTTGCGCCACGAATGCGCTCACTGTTCACGTAAACGCCGTTGCTGCTTTGCAGGTCCTCAATCATGAAGCTGACACCGCGCCGCGTCACAGCGGCGTGCTTGCGCGAGACCGCCTCATCGCCCTGGATGCGTATATGGCAGTCTTTGCCGCGCCCGATCACGAAATAGTCTGCCAGCAGCGGGTAAACCCTTGCTTCGGCGCCGTCCACAAAGTGCACGAACGCCGCCAGTGCAGGCGATGCCTGCGTGGCATCTTGCGGTGCCGCCGTCGGCTTGGCGATGCGGTCGGTGCTGAAGTCCTGTCCCTTTCCGCTCATGGGTGACTCCTATGGACGTCGCTATATCGTAAGCGCCGGCGGAACTTGTGCAAACCTTGCGTCGGCGGCAAGGTTTGTGATCTTTCCAGGTGCCGTAGTCGCGCCGGTCGCTATACTGCGCGCGGACTCATTGAGGCAAGGGGCTATCATGGCAGAGAAGAAGAAACGTGGACCGTTCAGGGTTGTGATCCGGTTGTTCGGCGTGCTGATCCTGCTGGTGGTGCTGGTCATCGGCGCGGCTGTGATCTACGGCTTTACGCTTGACAGCAAGCGCACGTTCAAGCGCAGCATCGTGATCGACGCCAGCGAGTCCGCCATCCATGAACAAGTCGGCGATCTCAAGAACTGGCCGGAATGGGGGCCGTGGAAAGACGAAGACCCCACGATGCAGTGGACATTCTCTGAAGACACCGACGAAGTCGGCTCCTGGATGTCCTGGACCAGCGACAAGCCGCGCAACAACGGCCGCCTCGAAATCACATCCACCGACAGCAGCAAGGGCATTGAGTACAAGATCCAGTTTGATGGCTCGGAACAGTTCCCCGGCGCCGTGCGCTACAACCGCACAACCGAGGGCGTCAACGTCGAGTGGTCAGTGTTCATGGACATGGGCAACAACGTGATCATGCGCCTGATGATGAAGGCGTTTGAAGGCAGCATGAACGAGATGTTCGACAACGGCCTCAAAAAGCTGAAGGCAGAGGCCGAGAAGTAACTATTCCGGCACCACCAGCATCCCGTCGCGTTCGATGAATCCGCCCTCTGGCACATCGACGCGCAGCTTCGTTGCCATGAGCTGATCCAGGTCTGGCTTGACCTCGGGGTGGGCCTTCCACAGCCCCAGCGCCACCCTTGCCGCGTGCTCAATCCGTCCGGCGTCGTAGCACAGCATCAGGATGCCCACACGCTCGTTCTGCGTCAGGTCGGGCATCTGCTCATAGCACGAGGCGCGTGTGCCAGCCGGAAGCTGGTGCAGCGGTTGCGATACGAGATAGGTGTACGCGCCATCGCCCGCCAGCGGTCGCTCCACCCGCAGGTGCATGCGGCCGCCGTCGTACCTTTCCAGTGTGGCGGTGCGCTCGTGGTGCATGACGCGCAGCGGCTGATATCCCTCACCGCGCACAAGGCGCTCCAGCCGCTGCCGCAGCCTTGTCTCACTTCGCAGGGACGAAAACTGGCCTTGCGGCAGCAACTTGCTGATTGGTGCACGCGGAAGCGCGTCCGCCTTGGGATCAAAGGGTTTGCGCGGGCCGGCACGCAGGCCGGCTTCCTGCGCCGTGGCGGCTTCACGATGAGCCGCCGATTCCTTTCGCAAGTCGTCCCTGGTGTCTTCATTGAGGAGCGCATGCGCGGTTGCCAGCTCAATCGCGTCGGCAGCGGCGGCAAAGTCGTCGCGTGTCAGCGCTTCGTCCGCGGCGCTGAGCTGTTCCCCAAGCCAACGTTCACTGGCATGCGGTAGTTGTTCGCGCTCGCGGTCGATGTAGCGCCAGAAGTCGTGCCGCTTTGCCCATTCCTGGTGGTATGGCGTGGCGTTGCAGTACTCCGCCAGCGCTTCAAGCATCGCGTGCGCCTCGTAGTACCTGTGCTCTTTCTTCATCTCATAGATGGTGCCGTTGTCGCTGCCGTAGCGCGCCTGCATCTGCCTTGACAGCTCAACTCCAAGACGGTGCTTGATGCGGTTGGCTTCGTGCTCAAGCATGTGGCCCTTGTACTGGGCGACTTCTTCCGCAAGCCGCTCGAGCGTCGCCAGCCGCTGCTCGGCAGGTGTTGAGGTGTCATCCAGCAGCGCACGCATACGCTCACGGTAGTCCGTCTCCTGGTCGCGCGTCAGCCGGTCGCTTCGCGGCGGCGGCTCGGGGTCCGGCGTTGCGGAGGCCACGTCGGCGGCGCTGGCAGGCGGAGTGTCGGCTGGCGGCGACTCCTGCGTGACGGTCGGCGGCGATGGCTGGCGTGCCGGGATCATGAAGAAGAATGCCGCGGCGCCTGCAGCAATCATCACCAGCAATGCTAACACCACAGCCGCACCGCGGCGCGCCCCGGCCTGCGATACGGGCGGCGGTTGCCAGGACGGCTGCGGTTGATGCTGTGGCGCGGGCCGCGGCGGCGATTGGCGCGGCGCAGGACTCGGCGGCGGCGCAGGTTGCACGCGCGTGCTGGCCTGGCGCGGCGCGGCCTGGCTTGACTTCGCGGCAGATTCTTCAGCGTCAAGATCTTCGACGGTGATGGTGCTGTCGCCGATGGTCAGAACGTCGCCCTGCTGCAGGTTGCCCGTGGACTCGGGGTTGCCGTTCAGCAGCGTGCCCGCGTCGGACATCTGGTCAGTAAAAGTCCAGTCTGAAAGAAAGCGGTCAAGGCGCACGTGCAGGTTCGACACTTTGGCGTCTTCCAGGACAATGTCGTTACCCGGGCGCTGCCCAATCGATATCGACGCTGCGTCGCGACGAGAGAGATACTGCCACGTGCGGCCTGCCGATTTGATCACGAGTTTCATAGCCGCATGCTAGCTTGCGCCGCGAACAGCGTGCAACCAAACCGGCAGGGCTTTACTTGCGCCCACGTGCGGGCTTGCGCTTAGTCGCGGCTTTGCGCTTGGGTGCGGGCTTGCGCTTCACGGCGGCTTTGCGCTTGGGTGCAGGCTTGCGCTTCGCGACGGCTTTGCGTTTGGGCTTTGCCGCCGGCTTCATCCCGGCCGCGATCGGGTGTCGCGGCTGATACACGCCCATGGGCCCGCCGCCGGGAAGCTCAAAGGATGTGAGCAAGCCAAAGCCGGCATCCTGCACCGGCGCGCACTGGACGCCATGTTTGTCGAGCTGCGCAATGGTCTTCTTGATGTCATCGCACATGAAGTACAGGCGGTGATGCTCGTCGTCGCCCTGCATCACCGGGTGGATGCCCACTTCGGCTGGCGGCAGCGCAAAGATCAGCCAGCCGTGCCCTGCATCCACGTGCGAAAACCCAAGCACGTCACGAAAAAAGGCCCGCGCCGCATCGGCGTCACGGGCATAGATCAGCGCATGCAAGCCATTGATCATGGCGCAAAGCATACCTGCCGGAGCAGTCGAAAGTCAAAGTAGGCGGCACGATTCCCGCGCGTCAGTGTGCGCGCAATACGATGTCGTCCATGATGCAGTCGATGACAATGGTGTTGCCTTCGGCGATTTCGCCGGCTTGGATCATGCGGGCGAGCGGCGCGCCGATGTTGTCCTGCAACACCTGGCAAACCTCGCCCGCGGACAGTGCCTTCGCATGCAGACATTTGCGCGCCGCCGGTTTGAGCCGAAGCTTCAACTCATGGCGCGCAAACACCTGGCGCAGGTTGCGAATGCACGCATCCAACGAAGCCACCTTGGGATCAGAATCCAGTTCACCAACATGCGTCCTCTCCGCGTGTACCTTCTCGTTCGCGGAAAGCGCGAGGGTCAGCACTCCGGTCTGGAGCAGCAAGTCGGCGAGAACGAGGAGGTTCGCAACCATGACGACGATTGTACCGCCGCCGGACCCAGCAGTCTGCCCAATTGGCGAGCCTCGCGTGGGAGCATCAACGCGGCACTACGGCCACGGAGTGGCCAAGGATCTTAGCCCATGGTTCGTGAAGCGAACGAACGCGACTGCGGTACGTCCGCTGTCGCGAACAGCTATGGGTTCACAGGCCAAACAATATTGCGCCCCAGCGGGGCGCGGGAAGAATGCAGCGCTCCTACGGGGTGCATGCGGTTCGGCGCGGAGCGCCGGTGCAGGATTAGCCCCCGGCTTTCCGGGCGCGGAGCTTGCGACGCGCACGGGAAGCCGGGGGTTGACCGGCCCACTTCACACCAAAGGCGCGGATGCGCCGACACATTCACTCCACCTTGCCGGGCGGGACGTAGATGCCGTCCACGAACTCCGCATCGACCTTCATCCCGTGCAACTTCATGAAGGACTCCAACTCATTGCGGAAGGATTGTCTTGCGTGGTGCTCCTCCTGCGATTCGACGTACCGAATCGCGCGCTCGAGGCTGTCCTAATTCATGCTGAATGCGCCGTATCCGCGTTGCCATGAAAAGTCGAGTTGGCCGCCTTCGCGTTTCGCCCAATTGGTTGAGCCCGACTTCAGTTGGTTAACGAAGTCAGCCAACGCGATCTTGGGCGCGAGGTCGAAGATCAGGTGGCAATGAACGGCGACGCCATCGAGAGCGTACACATGACAGTCGAGGTTGCGTACGATGCCGGCCATGTAGGCGTGGAGCTTGGGTTTGAAGTCGGGGGTTATCAGTGGGCGTCGTTCGTGTGTTGCGAACACCATGTGGATGAGGATGCGGGTGTGCGTGTGTGCCATGGGTGGGTTCCCTTGTGTCGGCGCATCCGCGCCTTAGGCCCATTGTGCGAATTAGAACCCCCGGCAGCCAAGCTGCCGGGGGCTAATCCTGCGACGGCGCTCCGCGCCTGACTGCGCGGCAGGCAGACATCGGCGGACCTAGGGACACTCCGCGCAGCTGCGAAGGTTCCAACATGCGTGGCGATGCTGGCTGGCGGCCCGCGCTTCGTTACGCGAATGTGAAGAACCCTTCGTGTTGATCTACGGTGATCGTGTCACCTTCTTTGAACTGGCCTTCGAGCAGCTTCATGGCTAGCGCGTTCTGGATCTTTTGCTGGATCACTCGCTTCACCGGCCTGGCGCCTAGTTGCGGGTCGTAGCCTTGCTTGGCCAGCTCGTTCTTGGCTTCGTCGGTCACCTTCAGCTTCAGACCTCGGTCCTCGAGCAGGTCTTCGATGTGCTTCAGTTGGAGGTCCACGATCTTGCGGACCTGCTCCTGCGACAGGCGCTTGAACATCACTACGTCGTCGATGCGGTTGAGGAACTCCGGGCGGAAGTGTTTGCGCAGCTCGGCGAGGACGGCCTGTTCGGTTTGAGCGTCGGTCAAGTGCTGGTTGTCCGCTTCGCGGACCCCCGGCCTGCCGGCCGGGGCCTCTGCGATGATGTGACTTCCGATGTTGCTGGTCATGATGACCACGGTGTTCGTGAAATCGACTGTGCGGCCTTGCGAGTCCGTCAGGCGGCCGTCGTCGAGCAGTTGCAGCAGCACGTTGAACACGTCGGGGTGCGCCTTTTCGATTTCGTCGAACAGGATCACCGCGTACGGGCGGCGGCGCACTGCCTCGGTTAGCTGCCCGCCTTCTTCGTACCCGACGTACCCGGGCGGCGCGCCGATCAGCCGTGCTACCGCGTGCTTTTCCATGTACTCCGACATGTCGATGCGCACCAGCGCGTGCTCGTCGTCGAACAGGAACTCCGCCAGCGTGCGCGCCAGTTCGGTCTTGCCGACGCCCGTTGGGCCGAGAAAGATGAAGCTGCCTGTCGGTCGGTTAGGATCCTGCAACCCGGAGCGCGCGCGGCGCACCGCATTGGCGACGGCGTTGACGGCTTCGTCCTGGCCGATCACGCGCTTGTGAAGCTGCGTTTCGAGTTGCAGCAGCTTTTGCTTTTCGCCCTCGAGCATCTTGGTGACCGGCACGCCGGTCCAGCGGCTCACGATTTCGGCGATCTCTTCAGCCGTCACTTCCTCGTGCAACATCTGCTTGCCCGCCTGCATCTGCTTGAGCGTGGCCTCTGCATCGCGGATGGCTTTCTCTTTGGCCGGGATGTCGCCGTAGCGGATGCGGGCGACCTTCTCCAGCTCGCCCATGCGCTCGTACCGCTCAGCCTCGGCCTTCATGGCCTCGATCTCTTCGCGGCCCTTGCGCACTGTTTCGATTGCGTTCTTTTCGTTCTGCCACTGGGCCTTGGCTGCGCTGTGGCGCTCGCTGAGCTGGGCAAGTTCTTTCTCGATGGCTTCGAGGCGCTGCTTGCTGGCGGCGTCCTTTTCCTTCTTGAGGGCTTCGCGCTCGATCTGCAGGCGGCGCATTTCTCGCTCGGTCTGGTCGAGCT
Organism: uncultured Planctomycetaceae bacterium; assembly: GCA_964652605.1. Lineage (GTDB taxonomy): Bacteria > Planctomycetota > UBA8742 > UBA2392 > UBA2392 > JADJRK01. The sequence continues at coordinate 452 of CAZZBH010000072.1, read as the reverse complement.
CAGCAGGCAGGCTGTCGATCTCAAGGCGAATGCGGCTTGCCGCTTCGTCCATCAGGTCGATGGCTTTGTCGGGCAAAAAGCGGTCGGTGATGTAGCGGTTGCTGAGTGTGGCCGCCGCGACAATGGCGCCGTCGGCGATGCGCACGCCGTGGTGGACTTCGTAGCGTTCCTTGAGGCCGCGCAGGATGGCGATGGTGTCTTCGACGTTGGGCTCGCCGACATAAACCTGCTGGAAGCGGCGTTCGAGCGCCTTGTCCTTTTCGATGTACTTACGGTACTCGTCCAGCGTGGTGGCGCCGACGCAGCGCAGCGTGCCGCGCGCAAGCGCAGGCTTCAGCAGGTTGCCTGCGTCGGGTGAGCCTTCGGTCTTGCCTGCGCCGACGATGGTGTGCAGCTCGTCAACAAAAAGAATGACCTGCCCTTCGGCGGCTTCGATCTCTTTGAGGATCGCC
>CAZZBH010000071.1:0-20468 GCA_964652605.1 uncultured Planctomycetaceae bacterium | reverse complement strand
AAAACAGGTGGCCGTGAAGTCGCTGCCGTTGCGGCCGACGGTTGAAATCTCGCCGCCGCTGGTCTTGCCGATGAAGCCGGTAATGATCGGCACCACGTCGCTGCCCACGCGTCGCTTGAACTCGGTCTCCATGCGCGCCTCGTAGCCGGGCAGCGGCCTGGCCGAGCCGAAGTGTTCATCAGTGATGAAGCCAAGGTCCCAAGCGTCGAAGGCCTCGGCCTTCACGCCCTGGCGGGTGAAGTAGTCGGCGATCACGCGGCAACTCATGCGCTCGCCGAAACTGGCAAGGTAATCCAGGCTGCGGCGGCTTGCCTCGCGCACCAGGCTGATGCCGCGAAGCAGGTCTTCGATTTCTCGAAACAGCGGGTCCAGCATGTCGTGGTCGCAGCCGCACCCGCGCAGCACGGCGCGCTGCCGGTCGATCACGGGTGCCGCGTCGGGCTCGCCGATGGCTGCGCGCCGTGCCGCAGCAAGCAGCGCGTCGGTGACGCCCTTGTGAGCAGAACTGACCACGATGGGCCGGCGGTCAAGCCTTCCGCGGACAACCTGCAGCACCTTGTGGATCTGCTGTTCGTCGGCGACCGATGAGCCGCCGAATTTCATGACAAGCATGGGCGTGGCTCTGTTTTCCGGCGCGTGAAGTTATCACCTTGCGCCACGGCGGCAATCGCCAGTCTTCCAGGGTAGTGTCTCAGTTTGCGGGCATCAGTGTCATTGGGCGACCAAACGGCAAACCGCCGAGGCGCAGAGACGCCGAGAAAGCCTGTCCGGCACGCCGGCTGACAACAGCAACCAGCAGCGCCTTGCGAATGCGGGCTGAAAAGCGGCCGCCGAGGCCGCATTCTGGGTGCTGCGCATGGCTCTGGCGCCAGGGCTTTCACGAACCGGCATGACCTTGCTCGTTGTTCTCTGCGGCTGTGCTCCGCGGCTGTGCTCCGCGCCTCTGCGGTGCGCAGTGATGACTTGGTTCTTGAAGCAAACTGAGGCACTACCTCCGCCAGTGGACATGCCGGCGCGCTGACGCATCCCGTGGCTGGGCCCCTGAACCTCTCCAGTCTGTTCCCTCAATCTGCCGATTCTGACCTTGGAGGCTGCATGGCGCGGCGAAGTTCGTCTTTGCGTGACAGTGTGCGTACTGCGGTGCACGATTACTCGCTGCTGGTTGCGGCGGGTGTGCTCGTGCTTTTCGGCTATGCGCTAAGCCAGCACGTCATCCCCAACTATCATGAGTTGAAGGCGCTGGAGCTGCGGCGCGACGACGTCAGGAAACAAGTCGAGCAGCAGGCGGCTGTAAACGAGCGCCTGCGCGACGAGATTTCGGCGCTGGAAGACCCGTACTACCTGGCCGGCGAGCTGGTCAACCGCTACCACTGGCGCTATCCGCCGCTTGAGGTGCCGCTGATTCGCCCGCTGGACTATCACCAGCCCGCAGCCGACAGCATCATTCCGCCGCCACCCAGCGGTGCAGCGACGCGGAACTGATTTCGCCGACTGCCCAGCGCCGCAGGTCTGCCAGAAGTTCAGGCGTCAGTGCCATCCGGCAATCTGTCCTTACCGACAACAGCTCGCCGACAAAGTGCCGCAGGATAAGATCCTTCAACGCGCGCAGAGATTGCGGTTGGCGCACGCTTACACCTTGCGCGTCATCGTTTTCGTCGGCGCGGCTGGAAATAATCCACTCGCTGCCTGCGACGACAGGCTTTGCGCCAGGCCGCAGGTGGATGACCAGGTCGGCTTGCCTGCGCCATTGCTCTGCCAGCTCGAGTGCTGCGGCGTCCACGCCTGCGGCGCCATCCATCTGCCCCGGCGCGTCAAACAGCCGCACGACCAGGCCTTCATGCTCATAGCGCCCTTCCACCACGTCACGGGTCAAGCCGGGTTCATCGCCGGTCGCTGCCAGTTCCGCGCCGCACAGCGCGTTGAGCAGGCTGGACTTGCCGGTGTTCACCGCACCCCATAGCTGCACGCGTGGGGGATGAAACAGCCAGCGTGATTGCGACAGCGCGTTCACCACACTGCCGCGATCGTGCTGCGGCAGTGCCAGCAGGTTGATCAGCCTTTCCGGCCCATGCGCCAATGAATCAAGCACCAGGCTTGCGCCCAGGCGGCCGTGCACGCGCGGCAGGCAGTCCGACAATGCCAGTTGCAGTGGCGACGTTTCGCCCCAGATCCCGCGCGGCGCACACGGTGAAAGTCCGCCCGCGATCAACTCATTCTCGATCGCCCGCCGGGATGCGGCTCCGCCATGGCAGGTCACCAGCAGATCGTCGCCGATGCGCGAGGCTACGGCTTGATCCACGCGCGCGCCGGTGTGGTCAAGCAGCACTACAAGTCGCGGAGACGTCCCAACACGCAGCAACGCGCCGCCGAACAACCCGGGTGGCGGCTTGCGCAGCCACAGCACGCTCAGCGCTGATGCGCCGGGGGCGCTCAGCCATGAGTATCCGGGATGCGAGGATGCGTTGGCGTTCATCGACGGGCGCGCGCCATGGTGGCAGATTCGCGGTCAAAGTCTATTGATGGCGGCAAGATCAGCCATAGACTTCGCGGCAGTGGCCAACCCGACCGAACACGGAGACATAACCGATGAAGCTGATCTCGACATGGATGCTGTTGTGCGCGCTGGTGCTGGCTGGTTGCGGAGGCTCCGGCAGCAAGTACGACCAGATTGAAGAGACTCCGGACAGCACAGACACGGAGATGCAGGCGATCACCGAGGCGCCGCGCACCATCACGCTGCACGAGAAGGTTGAGCCCGGCCAGTACTGGGAGACCAGCATGGAGGCCGGCGGCATGGTCATGTCCACGCGCTGGCAGGTGGCAAGCGTGACCGACGGCCGCGCGATCATCGAAGAGCAGCGCGTCAAGGCGGGCACGGTGCGCGCCAACCTTGTCGTCGCCTACCAGGTTGAACTGACGAACAAGGCAGGCCCCGCGCGCGTGCTGAAGGCATGGGTGGGCAAGCCGGGGCAGACTGGCCGCGAAATCCCCGTCGCGGCGGAAACCGGCCCGGTGCGCAACCAGCCGAAGTATGAAACCAGCACGGAGACCTTCGAGCTTAATATCGCCAACGGGGTATGGCGTGGCACGTGCACGACCACCAAGGGCGACGGCTGGGAAAGCAAGGTCTGGATCGCCGACAACGGCTGGTTCAACGGCATGGTGCAGTCGGAAAGTGGCGGGGTCGTAACGCGCCTGACCCGCTTCGGCATAGACGCACGGCCGCTGCTGGCCTGGAACTAGCGGGTTCGGTGGGTAGTCGGGAATCGGGAATCGGTTTTTCGGCAACGGGCAGTCGGCAACGGGCAGTCGGCAGACTGCAGTCGGCAGACTGCAGACTGAGGACTGAGGACTGGACACTGCGGACTGGTGACTGCGAGCTGCAGACTGGCCTCGGCAACGGATCACTCCCCAAACCCCAGGCCCCAAGCTCGATCCCCGATTGCTGACAACCGACCCCCCGCCCATTCCGCAAACCGGAATTGAATCGGCTTCGGCGCTGCGCCGCACTGTTTCGCGCTGGCCTTGCGGCCCTATACTCCGCGCCTTGCGCCATGAGCTATCCGCTTAGCGAAATCTGCGATGTGTGCGGCAACCACGCCGTGGTGGTGCGTCAGGTGCAAGCCGAGCCCGTGCGCGAGTGCGAATTCTGCGGCCACATGGAAGGCCCGCCCGACCTGATTGAGCTGCTTGAGCTGCAGAACGAGGCCGATGGCCTGGGTGTCAGCATTGACGCCTATCCGCTGGCCCAATTCATCGAGAGGCTGCCCAACGTGCGTATCCTGGGCGACAGCGGCGGCGACCGTCGGCGCGGCACCATGCCCTTCATCGCGTTTGAGCTGGCTGATCACCGCACCTGGCAGCTTGAAAACCTGGGCCAGGCCCTGCGGTTGATGCGCGGCGAGCTTGAACGCGAGTGGACGATCGAGTTCACGTACGAGTTTCAACTCGCGTTTGAGCTGCACCCGCAGCGCAACGGCAAACCAACCTCGGATGACATCGAAGCGGCCCGTCGCGACATGCTCAAGATCTGGCGACGACTGCAGTCGTACACCGGCTTGAGCTGGTGGAAGCACCCGTAATCAATCTTTCTGGCGAATGCGCTGCAGCTCGTCGGCGATCTTGGCAAGGTGGTCGTTGGTCTTGCCAAGCCGGTCAGTCAGCGGCCGGAAGTGCTTGATCTCCGCGACTTCCTTCGTCAGCGCCTCCACGGCGCGCTTGAGATAATCGACCTGCTTGCTGATGTCGCGCAGCTCGTTGATCTCGCGAGACACATCCTTGATCGCGTCGGCTTCTTTCGACATGCGCTCCTCCGGTTTGATTGTAACCTTTGGCCCGGCGAAGCCGTTCCCAATTGTCGCGCCGGAATTCACAATCCCTGCCATGGCCCATGAACCAAAACGACCCGGCAAGCGCCCAGCCGGCAAAGACCCGCAGGCGCAGGTCGCGTGGCTGACCGAAGCGCTGCGCTGGCACAATCACCTGTATTACATGAGGGCCGAGCCCGAGATCAGCGACGCTGACTTTGATGAGCTGATGCGCGAGCTTGAAGCGCTTGAGCACAAGCATCCCGAGTTCGCCCGCGCCGACTCACCGACGCGCAACGTAGGCACCGGCGCACGCAGCGGGCTTGCGCCGATGGAGCACCGCATCCCGATGCTGAGCATCGAGAACGCGATGAACGAAGACGAGGCGCGCGCCTGGCACAAGCGCATCAGCGATGATGTAGGCGACGTCGAGTTGATCTGCGAGCCCAAGTACGACGGCTTGTCGTGCGAGCTGGTGTACCAGAACGGCGTGCTAACGCTGGCGGGCACGCGCGGCGACGGCAAAACCGGCGAAGACGTTACCGAGAACATCCGCACCATCGAGTCGGTTCCCAAGAAGCTTAAGGGAAAATTCCCCTCGCGCCTGGAAGTGCGCGGCGAGGTGTACATCGCCAAAGCCGACTTTGCGAAATTGAACGAGCGGCTTGAACAGGAGGGTGCCAAGACCTACGTCAACCCGCGCAACACGGCCTCGGGCAGCCTGCGGCAGATTGATCCGACGATGACTGCGCAGCGCCCGCTTTCGGCTGTGTGGTACCAGGTGGCCAATCCGGAAGAGTGTGGCCTGAAATCCGCCGAGCAAGCCATTGCCGCGCTGCGCGAGTGGGGGTTCAAAACCAGCGTCGAGATGCTCAAGGGCATGCCCCTGAACGTAAAGACCTTCAAGGGCGCCGACCGCATGATCGAGACCTACCGCGCGTACGGCGAGCACCGCCACGAGCTGCCGTTTGAAATTGACGGGCTGGTGGTGAAGGTCAACGACTTCGACGTGCAGACTGAGCTGGGCGTGCGCAGCAAAAGCCCGCGCTACCTGCTGGCGATCAAGTTCCCGCCCGAAGAGCGTGAAACGCTGTGCGAGAACATCGAGATCCAGGTGGGGCGCACTGGCGCGATCACGCCCGTTGCCGTGCTGCAGCCCGTCAAGGTCGGTGGCGTCACCGTTACCCATGCCAGCCTGCACAACGCCGACGAAATCGAGCGCCTGGGCGTCAAGCCGGGCGACACCGTGCTTGTACACCGCGCGGGCGATGTGATCCCCAAGGTTCTCAAGGTCGTCCGGGACGGCGGCGGCAAACCATGGAAGATGGCCAGGAAGTGCCCGCGTTGCAACGCAGAGTTGATGAAGATCAGCGACGAGGTAGTCGTGCGCTGTCCCAATCACCTTGGCTGCCCCGCGCAGGTGCTGGGTGCACTGGTGCATTTCACCTCGCGCACTGCCATGAACATTGAGGGGTTGGCTGAGAAGAACATCCAGCAACTGCTGGACGCGGGTCTGGTTACCAGCACCGCCGACATCTTCGTCCTGTCCGGCAAGCGCGAGGCGATGGTCGGGCTTGAGCGCTGGGGCGAGCGCAAGGTGGAGAAGCTGCTGGAGGAGATTAAGAAGTCGCGCACGCCGACACTGGCGAAGTTCATTTACGCGCTGGGCATCCGAAACGTCGGCGAAACAGTGGCGGGGCTGATCGCGAACGAGGTCGCCAGTATTGACGGCTTGCTCAAGGCGACGGAAGAGCAGTTGAACGCCATTGAGGGCATCGGGCCGGTGATCGCCGAAAGCGTGGTCAAGTTCGTGCGGGACGAACACAACGCCGCCCTGATCCGCGAGTTGCAAAAGCACGTCACGCCACAGGAGGTGAAGAAGCTCGCCCCGGGCGAAGGCAAATTTGCGGGCATGACATTCGTGTTCACGGGCGCGCTGACCCGCTTCACACGCGAAGACGCCGAAGAGATGGTTCGAGAGCGAGGCGGCAAAGCCAGCGGCAGCGTCAGCAAGAACACAACGTACGTCGTCGCGGGCGAAAAGGCCGGCAGCAAGCTGAAGAAGGCCAACGCACTCGGCGTAAAGGTCATCACCGAAGACGACTTCGAGAAGATGCTGTGAAAGCCCGCAGCGAAAGCCGCGGGCCGCGCGGGATGATCCGGCCCGTTGGGCCGGCCCGCAACTGTCGTTGCGGGCTTTCGGTTCGTTCAATCTGCGTTCAGTGTCAGCTTCTTGAACAGGTCGTCCCATCCCGCTACGGCGGCGCGCAGGGACACGTTGGCACCGCTGCGCAGCTTGTCGATCTCCGCGTTGTGAGACTTGCCCAGGCGCACAGCGACTTTCAGGTCGCCTACGTGGCCCTCGACGGTGCGCCCGTCGCGCAGGCTGTCCGGGACGTCAAAACCGAAAGTGCGATCAATGCGGTCCACGGTGACTTCCAGCGGCCACTCGATCCTGGAGTTGGCGGCGATGATCTTCTCGCGCTCGCTGCTCATGCTGCCCGGCCTGGCCAGTTGCTCCACCAGCTCCTTGAAGCTGCCGGCGGCGCCCTCTGTTGCAGCCTCGGCGACTGCGGGCTTCTCGTCATGCAGTGGCTCGGGGTCCTTGAACGCGTCACCGGCGTCGGGCTCGGCAAACGCGTCGTCCGCTGTTCGGGCAGACGGCTGGGACTTGAAAGCGTCTTCCAGGCTTACCGGCCTGGGCGGCGGCACGCGCTCGCCATGTGCAATCTTTTCTTCCAGCGCCTTGAATGCGCCCGCCACTTCGGCCAATGCCTGCTGCCGTTCGGGCTCAGATTGTCGTACCTGCGGCGCGGGCGAAATACCGAGCTGCGAGCTTCCCTGCAACACTTCGGCAGTTCGGGCAGGGCGCGGGGGCGGCGCGGGTGCGCGTTGCGGTGACGGCTGCGGCTGCGCAGCCGACAGTTGCTGGTACGCGGCGTTGAAGGTCTCCACGAGGTAGGCAAGGTCCTTGGCGTTGGCTTCAAGCTGCTCGGGTTTGTGCACGATGCCGCTTTGCTCCCAGAGCACGGTTCGCGCCTCCACGCGCAGGCCGGGGTGGCGGGACACCGTGTACAGCAACGCCTGCTTGACGGGCGGCAGGCTAAGCAGGCTGTGCGTGCCCAGCAGGTCGGTGGCTTTGATGATGAAGGCGTTGTCGATTGCAGGGTCGCCCACCTGCACGTCCTCGCCGCCGAAGACCTTGCCCAGCTTGGAAAAGAACCCTTCCTTATAAAGTATCAGCCCCGCCGGCATCGGCGCCCCGATTGTCGCGTGAAACTGGGTGTAGGTGCTGCGGTTCTTGCCCGATCCGCGTGTGATCGTGTTCATGCGGATCTGCGCCGCGCCAAACCAGCCGTGAAGCCCGCCATAAGTCGTGCCCGCATATTGCAGGTTATAGCGTCGCGCGAAGTTGGCCCAGTTTTCGCGGATCGACTTCTGGTGCTTGGCGCCCCAGACGATCAAGGCAATCACAAAGCCGATGATGCCCAAGACGAACACGACTATGAACGAATCGCCGGCTGCAAGCATCTGTGTCTCCTTGGCTGAGTGTACGATACCCTCTGGTGCGCTAGCGTTCCAAGGTGGGAGGTTGTTTGGAAGGCCAACTGCATCTCACGCAAAGCCGCCAGGCGCCGCAGATCGACTGGAACGCGGCCAGCAGTGTGTGACTCGGCACGACGCAACTGGGCCACAGGCGTGCGTGCTCATCGATTTCTGCGCGAGCCATTCCTTGCGTCCCTTGAGCCAGGTTCTGACGGGCCACGCCCCGACGACCCGCTCGCGATTCAGATGGGGCGCTTAGCGGTTTTGCGTGAGGTGCTTTCGCCGATTGCGCACGCCGAATCACCCAAGCACATCGCCAGGCTTCATTTCAAGCTGCCATGTGCCGCGGCGGGCTGGGTGTTTCAGCGCTTCTGCCAGACGCGTGAGATACTCGCTGCGCGGCACCAGCCTTGCCCCGAAGCGCTCCAGATGCGGCGTGTGTACCTGCGCGTCCACAAACTGGAACTCCCAGGCTGCAAGCTGCGCCACCAGTGTGGCGAACGCGACCTTGCTGGCGTCGTCCACCGTCGCGAACATCGACTCGCCGAAAAACGCCCGCCCCAGCGACACGCCGTACAACCCGCCTACCAGCTCACCCTCAAGCCAGGCCTCCGCCGAGTGCGCAAAGCCAAGCTTGTGAAGCCTCCCGTATGCGTTCATCATTCCCTTGGTAATCCACGTGCCGGACTGGCCGGGCCGCGGGACGGACCTGCAGCCGGCCATGACCTGCGCAAAGGCGGTGTCAAGGCGCACCTCAAACCGGCGCTTGCGGATTGTCTGGCGCAGGCTGCGCTGCAGCTTCAGCTCTTCGGGGAACAGCAGCATGCGCGGGTCAGGGCTGAACCACAGCATCGGCCACCCCCGGTGGGGCCAGGGGAATATGCCCTGCGAATAGGCGATCAGAAGCCGCTCGGGCGTAAGGTCGCCGCCGATGGCCAGCAGCCCGTCGGGCTCGGCTTCATCGGGCGGCGGAAACACGTGCTCCTCGGGCAGCCGGTAGATCGTCATGCTGCCAGTTTATGTGCATCGTGATGCGTTGTTAGTTGCAAGCCTGTGCAGTCAACTTTGTGCTCAGTGTTCAATGATGGCTATCCGGTTGGTCCGCTGCGGGTCCGGTTCCGGTTGCTTGTGTGAACTGGCTTCGTTGCTACTGTATTGCGCCCAAATGGGGGGTTTGTGGCAATTGTCGCCGCCAACTGGAAGATGAATCTGCGGCGGCACACCGCGGTGGAATTGGCTTTGCGGCTGAAGGCAGACGGCAGGGCGTGCTGGTTGTTCCCGTCGCACACGCTGCTGGCTGAGGTTGCACAGGCGATTGCCGGTTCAAGCCTTGTGCTTGGCGCGCAGGATTTGTCGCCGGAAGATGATGGAGCCTTCACGGGCGACACCAGCGCCGGGCAGTTGCAGGATGCAGGCTGCACGCTGGTCCTGGTCGGTCACAGCGAGCGCAGGCACGGCCACGGCGAGCGTCACCCGCTGCTGCTGCGAAAGCTGAAGCGCGCGGCGGCCGGCGGCTTGAAAACACTGTACTGCATCGGTGAAACGTTGCAGGAAAGGCAGGCCGGCAGGGCGGAAAGTGTGGTCAGCGAGCAACTGGGCACGCTGGCCAAACTCCCAGAGCCGGAAAGGGCCACGATCGCCGCAGTTGCCTATGAGCCCGTGTGGGCGATCGGCACCGGCGAAACCGCCACGCCGCAGCAGGCCGAAGAGATTCACGCCGGCGTGCGCGAGGCAATGCGAAGGATGACGCTGAATGTACCGCTGCTGTACGGCGGCAGCGTCAAGCCGCAGAATGCGGCAAGCTTGATGTCGCAACCGCACGTGGACGGCGTGCTGGTAGGCGGCGCAAGCCTTGAGTACGAGAGTCTGGTGGCGATTGATGACGCCGCCCGGGAGGTCTGAATGCTGGCGCAAGCGAGTAATGCGATCAATGTGCTGTTGGCTGTGCTGTTCGTCGTGAACTGCGTGGCGATGATTGTGTTTGTGCTGTTCCGGCAGAGTGATTCGGGCGGCATCGGCGCGGCATTCGGCGGCGGCGACGGCGGCGGCGCGTTCGGCACCAAGGGCCAGGCCGTTGTGGACAAGGTCCTGACGTTCATGGGTGCCTCGTTCATTGTGCTGGCACTGGTCTTCAACCTGGTCAGCACCCAGGGCGGCCGCGCGGACACAACGGGTATCGAGGAGTCCGGCACCACGGACGGGGGCGAATAAGTGGCCTTCGGGATGACCGGGTTCGGTCGCGGCAGCGCGGGCACCGAAAAAGGTGCGATCACGGTTGAAGTGAAGTCGGTGAACAACCGCTTCCTCAAGGTTTCGACGCGGCTGCCGGACCTGTTCAACGAACTTGAATCCGAAGTCGAGGCGCGGATACGCGGCGCGCTGGCACGCGGAACGGTGTACTGCAACGTATCAATGGAAAGGCAGCGGCGCGACGGAAGCTATCGGCTTAATGAGCAGGCAATCCGTGACTGGCTTCCGCGCCTTGCCAGCCTGGCCGCGGAATTGAAAACCGAGCCTCCGGCGCTGCGCGACATCCTGGCAATGGACGGCGTGGTGCTTGAGGAGACCGAGAAGCTTGAGGTGGACGAGTCGCTGAAGCGCGCCTTGTTTACGGCCCTGGACAGCGCGCTTGAGGGCCTGGTCGAAATGAGGCGCCGCGAGGGCGAAAGCCTGCAACGAGACATGGAAGCGCGCGTGAAGAAGGTGGCGCAACTGGCCGAGCAGGTTAACGCCCGCGCGCCGCAAGTGGTGACGGAGTACCGCGACAAATTGAAGCTGCGTATCGAGAAGCTGATGGCAGACACAGGAGTGAGCCTCGAGCCGGAGGCGCTGGTGCGCGAAGTGGCGTTCTTTGCGGACAAAGCCGACGTCACCGAGGAAACAACCAGGCTGCGGCACCACTGCGAGCAGTTTTCAGCGGTGATGGGCGGCAAGGGAGAAGCAGGCCGGCGCCTTGACTTCATCGCGCAGGAAATGCTGCGCGAGACCAATACCATCGCCAGCAAAGCCAACGATGCGGCGCTGGCGGCGGTCACGGTAGAAATGAAGTCAGAGATTGAGCGGGTCAAAGAGCAGGTGCAGAACCTGGAATGAGGGCAGACCGCGGCGCGCAGCGTTGCGGGCGGACATTCGGGCAGCCGGTCGAAGAGTGGCTGAAACGGTCGGCAGGACCGGGGATCGGGCATGCGGGAAGAATTACTCCCCGGAATTCTGGTCGTGCTTTCCGGGCCTTCGGGGGTTGGAAAGACCACGGTCGCGGGCCGGCTCTTGCAGAGGCAAGGCTACGTCCGCTCAGTGAGCGTGACTACGCGGGCGAAGCGGGCGGGTGAGGTGGATGGCGAGGACTATCACTTTATCTCGACTGCGGAGTTTGAACGGCTGCGCGATGCCGGAGAGCTTGTCGAACATGCCGAAGTGCACGGAAACTGGTACGGAACGCCGAAAGGGCCATTGAGGGATGCCCTGCGCGCCCACGAGGCATACCTGCTGGTGATTGACGTGCACGGCGGGTTTCAGGTACGCGGGAATGGTTTCGACGCGCTGCTGGTTTTTCTCGCGCCGCCGGATCAGAAAGAGCTGGCACGGCGCCTGGCGCAGCGAGGAACTGAAGACACTGCGCAGCAGACAGTACGGCTTGAACGCGCAGCACTGGAGATGCGCAAAGCCGCAGACATTTACGATCACATCGTGGTCAACGAGGTGCTGGACACAACGGTTGAAGAAGTGCACGAGTTGATACAGACGGCACGCAGGAAACTGGAGCAACGCAGGCAAGCCGGGGAGCAGTTGTATCCCGGCCTGGAGATGAACGCGCAATAGGCGCGGGAAACTGACAAGGAGACGGCATGGCCTTTTCACTGGATTACCCTGAGCTTGAAACTCTCTACACCATGGCGGGCGGCAAGTTTCGCCTGACTGTGCTGCTTCAGCGCCGCGTGAACGAGCTGGTGGCTGGCTCGCCGCGCCTGATCAAAGTGGCCGAGAAACGCGCCAAGGATTTCATCTTCATCGCGGTGCAGGAACTCAAGTCCGGCAAGATTCGGCTTGCCGCAGACGACCAGACAGTCGAGAAGGTGGAGTAGATGGGCCGGCGACCGCACGTCGTCATCGGTGTCTGCGGCAGCATTGCAGCATTCAAGATCGCGGTGCTGCACACGCACCTGCGTGACCACGTGGACGTCACGATCGCCATGACGCCCGCCGCGACCCACTTCGTCGGGCCGCAGACTTTTCTGGCCCTGACACGAAACCCCGTCATCACAACACTGTGGGAGCCAGCCAACACCAAGCCCAAGCACATTGACCTCGCCGACGAGCTTGACCTCCTGCTGATCGCGCCCGCCACCGCCAACGTACTCGGCAAGGCGGCTCACGGCATTGCCGACGAGCCCGTCAGTACACTGATCATGAGCACATTACCGGACGAAAAGCCGGTCGTTTTCGCCCCCGCCATGAACACCAGGATGTGGCGTAACCCTGCAACGGTAGAGAACTTACGCATTCTGCGCAGCCGCGGGTATCACTTCATTGAGCCAGGTGACGGCGATCTCGCATGCGGCTGGCAGGGCGAGGGTCGGCTAGCTGAGCCGCAAGTCATTGCCGATAAAGTATTTGCGTTGCTTCAATTGGACGCTTCCCAAGCCGCGGGGTAAACTCTTTCCCAGTGGGCTGCGCCAAGGTGCTCCTGGGGAAGGCAATGCAACTAGCGGACAAGGCAACTCTGAAGTTCCTGGACGACCATCGTCGCGGCCGTCTTGACCTCGCAGAGGAATACGATCTGCCCCCGTGGGGAGCGGTGTATTCGGCGCTGCACCATTTCGGCTACCCGAACAACAAGCTGCCCAAGGGCAAGCAGAGCACTTTCAGCTACGTGTTCGAAACGGCCTATGACGGCTTGTTCCTTGAGCTGTCAGACTTCAAGGCCTACGTGGCGGTGCACCTGATCTACACCGATGTGGCCGGCGAAGACATGGCCCAGAAACACCGCAAAGAGCTGGTCGGTGTCGCCAACGACTTGATCGAGACGCTTCGGCAGCCTGTCGATCACTTCGGCGCCATCTTCGACCCGGCAAACGCGACCTTCACCGAGTAGAGAATCTCCCACCCGTGCGGATGCGCCGCAACCTGCGGCGTTGTGTGGTGTTTCATGCAACGCAGGGGCCCAGAGAACTTCAGGAGATCACCATGAGATTCACCATCGTATTGCTCGCCATTGCGGCCCTGGCGGTTGCCGGCACACAACTCAGCGCGCAACGGGCCGAAGGGCCGCGCGGCAACGACGCCGACCGCCTTAAACAGCGCATCGAGAAGCTGCGCAACGACCTGCGCCAGGATCGCCGCCAGGACGCCAAGCCGCGCGGCGAGCGTGCCGAGCGCAACCGTAAGGACGTGCGTCCCGGCAAGCAGATGAAGCGCGGACAGCGCGGTATGCACCCGGGCAAGCGGATGCGGCCCGGGTTCGCGCCCGGCAAGGGCATGTTCCCCGGCCAGCGCCCCGGATTTGCCCCGGGCAAGAGAATGTTCGAAAAGCGACGGGACATGCGGCAGCGGCCGGATAGAATGCGGATGTTTGAAAAACGCGTCCGCGGCATGAAGCGCGGTTGCCGTTAGGCTTGGTGCGGGTTCCAGCTTCGGTGGGGATTGCTGGTGGAGACAGTGTCGGGCGGGCACCCGCGCCTGCAAAAGAAAGACCCCCGCTTTGCGGGGGTCTTTGCTTCGGCTTCAGGCCTACTTGCCAGCCTTGGCAAGGTAAGCGCCGGTGCTTTCCTGTGTTGGCTTGATCGCTTCTGCGCCTTCGTCCCAGTTGGCGGGGCAGACGTCGCCGTGCTGCTTGCTCCACTGGAAGGCCTTGACGACGCGCAGTGTCTCCTTGACGCTGCGGCCCACGTTCAGGGCGTTGACGGTCTGGTGCTGCAGCACGCCGTCCGGGTCAATCAGGAACAACCCGCGCAGTGCCACGCCGCCCTGCTCAAGCAGCACGCCATAGTCGCGCGAGATGTTCTTGGTCAGGTCAGCCAGCAGCGGGTACTTCACGCCGCCAAGCCCGCCCTTGTCCAGCGGGGTGTTGTTCCATGCGGCGTGGCTGAACTTGCTGTCCACGCTGCAAGCGATAATTTCTGTGTTGAGCTTCTTGAACTCTTCGCGCGCCTTGTCGAAGGCCACGATCTCGGTCGGGCAGACGAAGGTGAAGTCAAGCGGGTAAAAGAACAGCACCACCCACTTGCCCTTGTAGTCGCTGAGCTTGATCTGCTTGAAGTCGCCACCGATGACCGCGTCGCCGGCGAAGTCGGGCGCCGGAGATCCTACCTGGATAGCCATATTCATTCCTCTCTAGTGTCAAGTTAGTCAGCCGTTTGCCGGCATCGCTTCAACAACGCCGGGACCGCGGATGATAGTCCGCGTTTCCCAGCCCACAAGAAGGATATTCATACTCAGTATGAAAAGGTGATGGGAGTGCCCCCGCCCGCACCCCCTGCGTGCAAGGTGCCCGCACCACGTCTGGCGCAATCCACCGCCACCCGCTACCCTCCCGCCCCGGCACACAGACGAGGAGACAAGCCATGGCCATCGAACGAACACTGATCCTGATCAAGCCCGACGGCGTGCAGCGCGGCCTGGTGGGCGACATCCTGGGGCGCTTTGAGCGCACCGGCATGAAGGTAGTCGGCCTCAAGCTGATGCGCATGAGCGAAGAGCTCGCCGCAAAGCACTACAAAGACCACGTAGGCAAGGGCTTCTACGCCGGCCTCGTCAAGTTCATGACCAGCAGCCCGCTCGTGGCGATCTGCGTCGAGGGCCCCAAAGCCATCGACAACTGCCGCAAGTTGATGGGCAAAACCTTCTGCACCGACGCACAGCCGGGCACGATCCGAGGCGACTACGGCGTGTCTCGCGGGTTGAACCTCGTGCACGGCAGCGACGGCCCCGAAGCCGCCCAGCGTGAGCTAGCCCTATTCTTCAATCCCGAAGAGCTGCAAGAGTACTCAAGGGCCATCGACGCCTGGACCCACAACGAAGAAGACCGCGCGTAGGGCAGTTTCGAGCGGATCAGCCGGCAAGTGCACCGATGAAGGCCAGGCGGGCGTTGACGCTCAGGTTAGGGGTGCCACGGTAGCTTGACTACGCATCAAGGAAGTGCGCGAAACAACGGTAGCCCAGATCAACGTAACGCCGGAGAGAGTCGCGCGCCACCCGCTGTTCCGCCTTTGTTCCGAGTTGGAGCGCATTGCGCTGGTGGCGGGCCTGCCAGAACACGGGCAGGTACAACCACTTGGGTAGTTCCCCGATCACGCGGCAGGACTCCTTGTAACAACGTCTGGCTTCCGCCGCCCGCCCGATCAACGTAAAGAGGCGCGCGCCCAGAATGGTGCCGGTCCGCATCTGCAGGTCGTAGCTCACTTCTTTCCAATCCGCCAGCTCTTGAGCGGCCGCTGCCATTCCATCGGTCTGCCTCTGCAGCACGCGAAGCAGCAGTGCCGCGTACCTTCGCTGAAGGACTTGCTCTTCTCCTTTGTTCATGCGGTCCCAGTAGGCAATTGCCCGCTTTAGGTCCGCCTCGTTCTCCAGCATTCCGGCCACGCCCAGAATGCGGATCGCCTTGGCGCGGCTGTCACCGCCGAACTTGATGGCTGTGGCAACGTCAATCGAACCCCCGATCAACAATGCCCGTGCCAGTAGCGCATCCACTGTTGTCGCGGCATTGCCCGTGAACTCGCCGCGTAGCCGCGTCAGCGTTTCTGTTCCTTCGCGCAGTTCACCTGTCTGGATCTGGGTCTTCGCAACCAGCACCTCGAGCCATCGCGCTGCCGGCGACTGCAACGCTTCGTCTGATGCCAACGCAAGGATTGCCTTCGTCGCGCGTCGCATTTCCGGGTAGCGCCCACGGGTGTTCAGCGCCTCCATAGCCTCAACCAACGCCTCAAACTCGCGAACGCCCAGCAGGCCACCGTGATGCAGCGTAAGCATGATGGTCTTGCGCGCAAACTTCAGTGCGCCGCGCAGGTCAAGGGTCAAGCGCCGCAAACGCCCTTGCAGCAGCGCCAGCTCCAGCTCCAGTTTGGGGTTTTTGCACAGCGGCTCCAGCTGTTCTGCCGTGGCGCACAGCTCCTTCGCGCGGGAAAAGTCTGGATTGCCGGCCCTTCCGTCGGCCTCGGCCTTGTCAAGCGCGTTGCGCAGGTCGCCCAGCACCTCACGAAGTATCGGCGTGCTGCGGCGGTTTAAATTGCGATGCAGCGAATCGTAACGTTGCATCGCGTCGCCAAGCTCACGCAGCATCTTGGCGTGATGCTTGCCCGCAAGTGCCCCGAGCCGCATGTGGTTGACGCTGGCAAGGCTCTTCACAACATCCAGCAAATCACCCGCAAGCTGTCCGGTACTTTCTGCCACGTCGGAAAGGTAGGGGGCGCCCTCGCCCGCCAGAAGCCAGGCCGGGTTTACGTCGAACTCCTTAACCAGCGCCTTGCAGAACACGGCAGGAATGGCTGTCCCGCTAAGCCAGCGGTTGACGTAGGAAGGGGGCACGTGTGTACGCCGCGCAATCTCCGCCTGCGAGTGCCGCTCCTGCAGTTGGCGAAGGCGGCGGCGAATCTCGTTCTCGTCAGAAGCAAATGCCTGCCGTCGTTTTGGCATCCAATCTCCGCAGGGGGCCCGCTGTCTTGCTGATGCTGCAAACGCGTCGCCGAATGTCCGGGACAGTTCCGGATTGTTGTTACGAACACGCAAGACATGCATCTGCCATTACGTGTTAGTAATACTATCGGGGTAGAAACCTAGACCGCGGCTACCTACTTAGCAAGGCTATCCGCCGCGAACGTAAGGAATCATCGGAAGGCTAAAGAAGTAGATGACCCGCCTGGCGGCGGAGATTAGAGAGGGAGTCTTCATGCCTCACACGATTTTCAGGAACCTCGGCAATGGCTCTTGCCGGTTGCCGAGATTGATTGCCGTGCTGTTCTTGTCCGTTGCTGCAAGCGGCCTGGCCGCACAGGCCATTTCGTGGGAACTGGAATGGCAAAGCGGGGCCGATTGGACGTACCGGAGAGATCAAGCCGCGGCTGTGTTCAACAACCGGTTGTGGGTACTGGGCGGAAACGATGGCGGCAATCGCAACGACGTATGGTCTTCGGCCGACGGCATTGACTGGAGCCAGGAGACGGCGGCGGCGCAGTGGTCGGCAAGGCACGCTCATGCCGTTGCGGTATTCGACAACAAACTGTGGGTGATTGGCGGCAGCGCCGGCAGTAACCAGAACGACGTCTGGTCTTCGCCCGACGGGATCACGTGGGCTCAGGAAACGGCGGCTGCGCCGTGGCCGACACGGCGGTATCACGCTGTTGCGGTCTTCAACAACCGCCTGTGGGTAATCGGCGGTAACGGCCCGGGGACAAGCGCGACCAACGTCCTGAACGACGTCTGGTCTTCGACCGACGGCATCAACTGGACCCAGGAGACGGCCGCGGCGCAATGGACACCCAGGCAAGGCCACGCCGTCGCGGTGTTCAACAATAGGCTTTGGGTGCTGGGCGGCAGCGAATCAGGAAGCACCTCCCGTGTAAACGACATCTGGTCGTCAGCCGATGGCATTACCTGGACACAGGAGACCGCGGCCGCGCAGTGGTCAAGCCGGGAAGGACACGCCGCGCTGGTTTTCAATGGCAAACTGTGGGTACTGGCAGGAAACGCAGGAAACAACCAGAAAGACGTCTGGTCGTCGGCAGACGGAGTCACCTGGACCCAGGAAACGGCTGCGGCGCCGTGGGTGACCCGACAGAACTTCGGGGCCGCTGTTCACGATAATCGGTTGTGGGTGATGGGCGGAAACGGCCCTGGGGCTGGAACCGCACATCGCCTGAACGACGTGTGGTCTTCGTCGGACGGCATCGCCTGGGTCCAGGAAACGCCGCCACCGCAATGGTCGGCCAGAGAGGGCCACGCCACGGCGGTGTTCAACAACCGTCTATGGATTCTTGGCGGCAACGACGGCAACCAGCTGAACGACGTTTGGTCCTCGGCCGACGGCGTCAGCTGGAACCTCGAAACGGCAGCGGCGCCTTGGCCAACCAGGCGCTATCACGCCGCGGTGGCATTCGACGGTCGGCTGTGGGTGATGGGCGGAAACGGGCCGACAACCACCACCAGCAATCGCCTTAACGACGTCTGGTCTTCTGCGGACGGCATCAACTGGACACCGGAAACAGCCACGGCGGGCTGGTCGGGCAGGGAGGGTCTCGCCGTAGAAGTGTTCAACAACAAGCTGTGGGTAATCGGCGGGAACGCCGGCACCAACCAGACCGACGTCTGGTCGTCGGTGGATGGCGTCACCTGGATTCTGGAAACAGCCAATGCCGGGTGGCCGCGCAGGCGCTATCACACCACGGCCGTGTTTGACAGCCGGCTGTGGGTGATGGGGGGCAACGGAACCGGCACGGGCAACACCGCTCGCCAGAACGACGTGTGGTCTTCAACCGATGGCATCACCTGGGTCGAGGAAACTGGCTCAGCGCAGTGGTCAGCCAGATTCGGTCATGCCTCGGCAGTGTTCAACAACAAGCTTTGGGTGCTGGGCGGATACGCCAGCGGAAACCAGAACGACGTGTGGTCTTCGTCGGACGGCATAAGCTGGACTCAGGATGCTCCTGCGCCGTGGTCCACAAGGGTGGACCACACAGCGGCAGCGTTCAACGGCCGGCTGTGGTTGCTTGGAGGAGCCGGAGGAACCCCCAGCAGCCCGCGAGACGACGTCTGGTCGCTGGAGCCCCAATCGGCTCCGCAGATCACCAGTATCGCCCCGGTTGCGGTAATCGCCGGCCAGCAATACTCCTACACAATAAGCGCAGTCGGGAATCCGCTGCCGGCAATTTCCGTCAGTGGGCTTCCCGCCTGGCTGAGCTTTGACAATGTGGACACTATCAGCGGTACGCCGAATGAGGTCGATATAGGCATGACAGTGCCGATCACGGTGACCGCTGCCAACACCTTGGGAACGGATGACCAGGTCTTTCAGATCGACGTAGCGGGCGCACCACCGGTGATTTCTACGACGACGTTGCCGGCAGCAACGGCCGGCGTACCTTACTCGTTCACGGTGGCGGCGACCGGTATTCCGGCGCCCGGTTTCAATGCCTCCGGATTGCCGGCGTGGATGTCGCTCAACCCAGCCACCGGCGAGCTGACCGGCACACCCTCGTTTGCAGACATCGGGTTGTCGGCTATGTTCGACATCACTGCCGACAACGGCTGGCCCCCGGCAGACACTGTGGCTTATGACATCCAGGTCAACGGTTTGTCGCCGATCATTACAAGCACCGCGCCTACCGACGCCACTGTAGGCACGCAGTACTCCTACACCATCGTCGCCACCGGAAGTCCTGCCCCTACTTTCTCGGTCACCGGGGCTCCACCCTGGCTGACACTTATTGGCGCAGTGCTTCGCGGCACGCCCGGAGGCGCCGATGTGGGTTTGACCGGCACGATCACCATCACCGCCGAGAACGGGTGGACACCCAGCGACATGCAATCCTTTCAGATTGATGTCGTCGGCACGGCGCCCAGCTTCACAAGCACGCCGATTTTGTCCGCGACGCCGAAAGAGTTGTATTCCTACACAGCGGTCGCAACCGGCACGCCATCGCCGTCGCTGAGCGTCACGAGTTCGTTGCCGGCCTGGCTGAGCTTTGACTCCGGCACCGGCGTATTGACGGGCACGCCAGGCAACAGTGACGCGAGAACGAGTGTGGTCGTCACAATCCTCGCAACCAACAGCGTTGCACCGGATGCGATGCAGACATTCACGATTGAAGTCGAGCGGTCACCGGACGCGAAACAGAGTGAGAACAATGAGGGTAGTTGCACTGCGTCGGCAGTTCGAGTCTCGCCATGGATGCTCGGGGTAGTGATGCTCGCATTCCTTACGGTCAATTGCTTCTGCCGGCGCTCGCGCTTTTCAAGTGGCGCGTAATGGCCGGGCGGGAAAGGTTGCGGGCGCTCCCCACGCTGCCCGCAGCCTGTCCCGCGGCAAATGCAAAGGCCAACTGGAACCGCCCACTTGGCATAAGCGGCAACGCGCCGGCAGATGGGCCGACGGGTTCAACACCAGCCGTTGTCAATGCCACTTACTACCTTGGCGTCACAACGGGCGTGATAACGTGGCCTTAGGGCTGGCTGGCGGGGACAGGTGCTGCACACCCGTCCCCGCCGCTACACTATCCCCACAGCAAGACAAAGACCATGCGCACCTAATCTCCTGAGCATCTTCTGCGTGGTTGCCGCGATATCGGCAAGTGCCCAGCCGTTAGGAGGAACCTACAAATGTTCAAACAGCAACCCCTGCGGCGCCTTCGACTGCGCTGACATTGGCGAATTCTTTGACGACCAGGAAGAATACGGCATCAGTTTACCCGTAACACTGGACGTGTACGACGATGGCGGAGACTTCACTTGCAAAGATCCTTATCAGGTAGGATTTGATGGCGGTGGTTTGAACGCGAGTGCGAGTGTGGGCAACGCGCGAGCCGACGGTGGAAACGCAACCGGCAGCGGCAACGGCGGCAATGCAAGCATCGCCCGCACGGGCGACATTCATGTCGCCCTCGGCTTGGGGTGCATGCGATGGCGATG
>CAZZBH010000070.1:0-20549 GCA_964652605.1 uncultured Planctomycetaceae bacterium | reverse complement strand
GCCGCAAGTTCATTGATCCCGTGCCCGGCCCGTTTGTCGCGATCGACTTTGAGACCGCCGACCACGGGGCAGATTCCGCGTGCGCCATCGGCATGGTGCGCGTCGAAGGCGGCCGCGTCACGCGACGCGTGCGACAACTGATCAAGCCGCCGCGCGACATCATGATGTTCACACAGATTCACGGCATTACGCTTGAGGACGTGTGGGACAAGCCGACTTTCGCAAGAGCCTGGCCGCTGCTGCTGGACGTGCTGGACGGCGCGCGGTTCATTGCGGCGCACAACGCAGGCTTTGACCGCGCGGTGCTGGAGGCCTGCTGCATCAGCGCGAACATCGACGCGCCGGAGTTGCCGTGGGTGTGCAGCGTGCGGCAAGCGCGGCGCACACTAGGCATCCGCCCCGCGCACCTCGGCCACGTGGCGCGCGTCTTGAATATCCCGCTGAACCACCACGAAGCGCTAAGCGACGCCGAAGCCTGCGCAAGAATCGTCATGCTGGCGAGGAGGAAGCTGAAGGAGTTGGTAGTCTAGGGTTCGAGGTTCGGGAACTTCATGGCCGACCCGGAACGAGGTTACTGCAGTCTGCGGCCCCGAATGGGGCCGGGGATCTTAGCCCACGGCTTCAGCCGTGGGGATCGGCAGAGAAAGAAGTTCGCGCCCCGTAGGGGCGCAGCCGGTATCAGCGTAAGTCGAACAGCCGAATTAGACGGAGCCCGTCATGCATGAAGTTCCCGGAAACGACCCAGCACCCTGGAACCTGCTTCACGATGGGGTGATCGTCGGCGCTCGAAAGAACGGCACGACAGTAGATTTCATCGTCGAATGCAACTATCTGCGGGAGCGGTTCGACGATCCGGGAGCGGCTTTTGTGCTTGAGCTATCCGGCTCAGAACACGTTGAGCTCAAACCGCACGACCAACCTCCGATCACGGCCCCGGAGAAGATCCCGCACGTGGAGCCCATCGCTCCCATTATCTACGACGCCGATCTCGACGGTGATGCGATCGTGGTCTCCGTAGAGAACGCGACCTTATCGCTGAAGTATTCAAGCTTGCGGATCGTGCTGGACAATGGACGGGTCGTGCCGCTGGCGGAACTCAAGAGACACGCAACCGACTACTGGGACGACTTCTCAAAACGAACACCCTCCGGGAACCCATGACCTCACACCACCCCAACCTCCAAACCCTCATCGGCCCGCACTCGGTGCCTTTGGGCCGCCATTCCCATGATTGCAGCTACCTGCCCGGCCTTGCCGCCACCGAAGAAGCCTGGCTTGCCTGGCAGGTCAAGCCGGCTGCGTACCACGAGCTGATGAACCGCGGCTTCCGGCGCAGCGGCAACATCCTGTACCGCACGGTGTGCGAATCATGCAGCAAGTGCATCCCGATCCGCATCCCGGTGGAGAAGTTCAAACCCAGCAAGACGCAGCGCCGCGTGCTGCGCCGCAACGCCGACGTAAGCATGAGCGTGCAGGAGCCCGAGGTGACGGCTGAGAAGCATGACGTGTACCGGCGCTACCTGCACATGCAGCACCGCCACAGCCCGCAAGGCGCGGATATGGAGAGTTTCAGGGATTTCCTGTATTCAAGCTGCGTGGACACGATCGAGATCGAGTACCGCGCGCAAGGCAAGCTGCTGGGCGTAAGCATCTGCGACAAAAGCCGGCGCTCGCTAAGCAGCGTCTATCACTACTTCGAGCCAGGCGAAGCCCAAAGAAGCATAGGCACGCACAGCATCCTCAAAGAAATCGAGTGGTGTCGCAATCAAGGCATCCCGCACTACTACCTGGGCTACTGGGTACAAGGCTGCCGCACGATGGACTACAAAATCGGGTACAGGCCACATCAGCTGCTGATAGACGGCCAGTGGCAAAGTGCCCAAAATGCCCACTAATTCGTGAGGCTCAACACTAACCGCTTACTGACAGTACCCCTGCTCCGGTGATGAAAGTAATCCCGGATTGCTGTTGACCGCTTATTTCGCCCCCCCCTATGATTTGGAGCACGTACACTAAAGCAAGCAGCGCGGAGGCGGGCACCAATGCGCAGGGCTGCAACCAACCAAGGCCAAACAAACACCAATCGCTGGATTGCGATGGCGCTGTTGGCAGCGTCCTTGGGTTGTGCCGTCGCGGCTGGGTGCAGTCCGAAAGACTCGCCGGAGGCAGCGCAGCCTGCAGGCGCTTCTGCCTCTGCACCCGACTCATCCGAATTGCAGACGAGCATCGCCCCGGCGCAAACCCGCGAGCTGACGCCCGAAGCCAAGGCGCTCATCCACGACATCGACAGCACCCTTGAGCAGGATTACGAGAAACTGTACGTCGTCATTCTGCTGGGCATGCAGGGCGAGATCATGCCCTGCGGGTGCTCCGATGGCGTGCGCGGCGGATTGATCAAGTTCGCCAGCCTGGCGGCGAAAGCAAAGGCTGAGCAAACCCCATCCGTTTTCGTCTCACTGGGCGGCAACCACTTCCGCGCAATGAAGCCGGAACAGTACACGCCGTTCGCCAAGTACTACAACGAGCGCCTGAGCTACGTGGATAAAGCCATCGACGCGCTGGGCCCGTCGTTAAAGATTCTGGCGCCGAACGAACGCGAGTTCATCGGCACACTGCCGGCCATGAAGGTCACAGAACGCCACGAGGCCAAGGTGACGTTGCCCTCAGGAACAACCGTGTTACTACAAGGCGCGTCGCCGCCTGAGAATAGGAGCCCGGAGCGGTTCGCGAACGCGAACGAACCGCAGGCGACGCAAAGCGACGCCGAGGAACGACGGGTAGACCTGCCCGACGAGGACGATGGAGCAACTCGAAAGGTCGCCGACCCCACCGACTGGATCGTCCGCTTCGCGAGCCAGGAAACAGGGCAGACCGAACCCAACGGAACGCGCGCCGCAACAGTCGCCTTCGGCGGCACAGGCACAATCTCGGCAACTGAAGGCGAGACAGGCAGAGTGGCAGTTCTTCCGCCCCCCGAGTTCGGAGGCCGAGACCTCGCCCACCTGACACTGTACATACCGGCAAACAGGAGCCCGGAGCGCCAGCGACGGGAAGACGCGCATAGGGCCGTTGAGGACGCAGCCAACGAAACCGGCCAAACAAACGGGCAACCCGCCGAAAACCCTCAATCCATCCGCAGCATAGGCGAAGTACGAGCCTACAAATCCATCATCCAACGCAGCGGCGACAAGGAAAGCGACCTGATCAATAGCATCCGCAAGCGCTGGGAAAGGCTGCGCGACGACGCGCCGGTCCTGTACGAGTATCAGCGCACGGTCGTCAAACTGACCACGCCCGACGACCCCAAACAACTGGAGATGTACTTCCAGTTCCAGAACTCCGAACAAACCCAGCTCGGTGACATAGAAACGCTGGCAAGCGGCGACGACTACGTCTCAACCTGCGAGCCGTGCCACGCCGAAGTCGTAGCCAACTTCAAGAAGCACGACAAGCACTTCATAGCCATGGACATCCTGCGCAAGCAGGGCAAGGACAAAGACCGCTTTTGCGTAACCTGCCACATAACGCCAAAGTTCCAGGGCGGCAAGGAAGCCATGGGATACAAGCTGTACGAGGGCGTGCAATGCGAAATGTGCCACGTAAACGCCCAAGCCCACGCCCAAAGACCCAACCTGATCAAACCATTCGCGGTGTCAGAGGCAGTCTGCGTAACCTGCCACACGGCGACGCAGCACCCAGAATTCAACTTCAAGGCCCACGCAGGCAAAGTCTGCTGCAACATCGGAAAGGAGGATAAGTAGTACAACTCTGCCTACTTCGTACCTACATAGCGGAAACTGAAGGAGACATGTAATGAGGACACTACTTCTTCCTCTACTAAGCTTCATCCTCTGCTTCGTGGCATTTGGCGCCCCGGCGGCGGCTGACGACTGCGAGCGAGCAGCCGTGCCAAAACCGTTCAAGGAATGGCCCATCGGGCCGCAGAATGTGTTGACGCCCTGCTTTTTTGCCGATGGCACCTCTGCCGGGGATTTTCATTGTGCGACCCACACCTGGAAAGCCCGACAGGACTATCACCAGCAGTGCGCCGAGGGGACTGACGAAGCCTGGTGCAAATGCTGCAAGCCAAAACCAGATCAATACACGGTGGACGAGCACCACACCACCTGCACGTCGGACAGCGACGGCAACAAGAAGTGCGTGGCTGGCGCCTCTACCGGCAATGTTGGCCTCAAACATGGCGGAGAAACCCACGAATGTGAACGCGAGGGCGAGACCTGCCTGAATGAATGCCCGTGAGCGCCAAAGCTACTAGCAACGCGATCGTAAACCAATGGAGGGACCGATGCATAGCGCCAACTCACGCAGGATTTCAAGCCACCAGGTGGGGTGGATTATCGGCGCAGTGCTTGCCACATGTATCGTCGCCGGGCTTTTGTGGTTCGTACTCGCCACTTCTTCGGCAACAGATATGGACAAGATGCGCCACAATGACGAGCATCGGTCCCTCTCAGTCAGTCGCTACGATGGCGAGCCACCGCCCGATGACTTTCCCAATCGCTCCGCTGGGCCGGTGGCGGCAGGGCAGTCGACGACCGTCCCGGCGACAACTTCCCCCACGGAAGCGCTACCTACACCGGACTTGCTCCGTGCGATGAAGGAAGCGTACCTGGAAGGGAACAACAGCAAGCTTGAAAGCCTGCGGTCAGCCGCAGTACTCCGCAGCGATCTTGACGCGCTCTACATCAAGAACTTTTACCGTGACCTGGTACATGGCACACACAAACGACACGACGAAATGCCAACGCTGGAGTACGCCATCTCGGATGTGCTACTCGCCGCATGGGCACCGCAGGCTGACCTTGCCCTGGACGTGATGACCTATGCTACCGAAGTCTTGCGAACAAATAGTTTTGTTGAGTTCGAGGGACACTGGATACAAGGTTACGACCGCAAGCGAGCGGCGGATCCGATATATCAAAAAGATGCTTATCAGCGGCCACGGGACGATCTAGACACTCAGGCGGTTGTTCACCTGGTCGAATCTGCGTTACGAAAGACCGGAGTAACGACCAGTGAATCATTGCCGCTTGTGGCACTCTTTAGCTCTACCAAGGATTACGTTCAGGACAGGCTGGCGTTTATCCAGATATACGCGTGCAACCTGGCAGTCAGACTAGGCGCAAGACAGAACGTTGATGCACTGTGGCGCCTGAGCCAGGATGCAGTGATCGACGAGGTCAGGACGACGGCGCTCGAGGCGTATCTCAGGCTTGGAGACCAAGAGTCGATCATCGAACTGGTGGAGCAATGGACCACGATGTTGGGCGACGAAGACTCTGCCACCAATGTTCGGGCGCAGTTGGACAGCCTGGGCCGGTCGAAGGTGGATACGCCGACTCTTGTTCAGATCACGCGAGCTTTTTTCGAGTCGGCACTTGCGAAGGATATCAAGTGGGGGGAGTACAGTGTCGCGCTTTCATGGGCGGCGCAGTCCAGCGGGAGGTTTCGAGCCACTCGGGACGTTGGCCTGGCATCCGCTTTAGCTGGGGAGCGAAATCCGGCCATGTTAGCGGCGTGGGCTGTGGTCCTGGGTACCTCTTATCACTCAACGAATGATTCCGCCGTACTGCAACTCCTTGCCGATCGCCTTCACGACGTGGTGTCGGGACAGATCGTAGTGAGGCGAGACGGCGAGTTGCGTCATGTCGTCAGGTCGCTCGCATTAGGTTATCACAATGTGCTTGCTTTGGATCGCAAGGGGCAATGCTTTGTGCCGATGCTCAAGGGGGCCTACGCAGTCGCTACACCTACGGCCCTTACGGCGCTTGACGACTCGCTCGTCGAGCTAATCGCCACAGTACGCAACTACCTCGACCAAGACCTGATTTCGATAGAAGCAGTACCGGCACGCGAAACAGCGGGATTGTTGGAGGCCGCCATGCCCCGACTCAGCGACTGGGCTCAGCTGCGGCCTTCGAACCGTCAGAAGTGCGTCGATGCGTGGGCAACATTGCAGGTTGAGTTCACTGCCGAAAGGTTGACAGAGTTGGCGGAGACAGAAGTTGTCGAAGCGCTGAAGGCAATCTATCTCGACGCACTACTGGCGTGGCAGAAGCAGGCGGACCGGCGCCGGGCTGAATAGGACAACTGTTGCCGCTACCGCCCCGTGCTGCCGAAGCCACCTTGGCCTCTTTGGGTGTTGGATAGCTCGGATACTTCGGTGGGCTGGGCTTTGGTTACAGGGGCTACGATGATCTGGGCGATTCTTTCGCCTCGGTTGATCTGGAACGGCTCTTGGCCGTGGTTGATCAGCAGCACCTTCAGTTCTCCGCGGTAGTCGGCGTCTATGGTGCCTGGGGCGTTCAGGACTGTTACCCCGTGCTTGAAGGCCAGGCCTGATCTTGGGCGTACCTGCATCTCGTGGCCCGGTGGGATTTCGTAGGCGAACCCCGTGGGGATCAGCTCTCTTTGGCCCGGCGCGAGCGTTATGGGGTCGGTTACTGCCGCGTGCACGTCGGCGCCGGCTGCGTGCTCGGTCTGGTATTGCGGCAAGGGCAGATCGTGACCGTGGGGCAGGCGTTTTAGTTTCAGCGGCACCGGCATGGGCGCGATGATCATTGGCCGGCGGTGGATGGTCAATGGTGTTGGGGCTTGGGGCTGGGGTGTTGGGTGTTGGGTGTTGGGTCTTGGGTCTTGGGTCTTGGGTCTTGGGTCTTGGGTGTTGGGTCTTGGGTCTTGGGTCTGGGGTCTGGGGTCTGGGGTCGCAACCACTGCCATCTGCCGACTGCCGACTGCCGTCTGCCGACTGCCGTCTGCCGACTGCCGACTGACCACCGACCACTGCCGACTGCCGACTGCCGTCTGCCGACTGACCACTGCCGACTGCCTGCTGCCGACTGCCCCTACTCTTGCGTGATCTGTACTGGCTTGCGGGCCTCTAGTCGGGCTACCAGCGCGCTTGCGTCCAGGCGGCGGGCGTCGTTGGCTGGCAGGCTGTCGGTCTGCTCGCGGGCTTCGCGGGCCAGCAGCAGCGCCGGCTCCTCGAGGTGCTCGCGCTCCAGCGTTCTGGCTTGGCGCAGCTTCACAGCCGGCGTGACGGGGCGGTCGAGCTCAACCTGTGTGCGCAGGCTGCCGTCGGGCTGCGGCGTGAGCCTTAGCACCTGCTGCCCCATCGCGTCGGGCAGCGTTTCGCCGTCAAGCAGGTCGCGCGTGATGGTGGTCAGCAGCAGCGCCTGCCCGTCCTCGCGCAGTGTGGACGCCACAGTGCGCTCAAACCGCCGCCGGATGCGCTGCGAGTACGAATGCGTCCAGCTCTGGCGCACAGCCAGTTCGCCGCCGCGCAGACTGAGGATGCGGCGCAGAGTGGTCTGCTGGTTGTCCGCGGTGGTTGTTTCGTCAATCAGGATCCAGGTTCGCCCGGCAAGCACCTGTGTCGAGATCGCCAGCGTTCCCTGAGTGCGAAAGGCGCAGCGGCCAAGGCACTGCAGGTTGTCCTGCACGCTGACCACGGTGGCTTCACCGTGCCGAAGCGCAACCGCGTGCAGCGCCTTGCCGGCGATGTCGCAAGGCGTGAACAGTGCGGTGTCGAGCGGCTGATACTCACCGATGTCGAGTTGCAGGTGTTTGCGCACGGCGTCATCGAGCAATGCACGGCGCGCCCAGCGGGCGGCCTCGGCAGAGCCCTCAAAGGCCTGCATGGAGGGTGCGGCAAACAGCGCAATGGCCAGCATCCCTGCGGCGGTGACGAGGGGGCCACGGCGGGCGGGCGGCCCGGTGCGGCTTGGCGCGATGATCGGATGTCGGCTGGTTGCCGTCACGTACTGAGGTTCGGCAATCGCGCGTTCAATCCTTGAGCTTGCCTGTGTCTGATAATTTGCGTCGCCCCGAAAGCAGCGCGTACACGGGCGTGGGGTTGGGCAGGTTGCACTTGGGGCACAGCGCGATGCGCGAATCCAGCTCCTGCGGGCAGATCTGCATCTCGGCGCGGCATCCGGCGCAGGCGATGGTGTAGCTCAGGGGCCGGGCGATACGCAGCGGCGGGTGGCTCATGCGTCGTCTCCTGCATCCAGCAGGCGGCCGACGGTGCTGCAAAGGTCCTCGCGCGAAAATGGCCGGCGCAGCAGCGCGTCGGCGGGCCGCAAGTCGCGCGCATCGACAGCCGCATAGGTGCAGATCAGCACCGGGATGCGGCGCGTGGCTTTGTCAGACTTCAGGCGCGCGGCCACGTCGCGGCCGGTCAAGCCGGGCATCTCGTAGTCGGAGACGACAAGGTCGGGCAAATGCTCCGATACGCTGAGTAGTGCGTCCGCGCCGCTGGCGACGGTGTGGGTGCCGAAGCCGTCGGCGCGCAGCATGGCGCCTGTCAGCTCGGCGTTTGCGGGTTCGTCGTCCACAATCAGGATGCGGCGCTTGAGCGGTGTGTTGCGGTCAGGCAGCGCGAACTCGCCGGTGGCTTGGCGGCTTGAAGTGCGGAAGGTGGGCAGGCCGGCGTGCTCCCAGTCGGCTTCGATGTTGAGCTTGACCTCGAAGTTGCGCGCGCGCAGTTCATGCCAGGCCTGCGCGTCGTCGCCCAGCGGCACAATGTCGCTGTCGTGGCAATCGGCCAGAAAGTAGTAGCCGCCGCCGAAGACGCATTGCTCGATCGCCAGCTTCATGTGCGGGTAGAGGTGATTGCCAAGCCGCAGGGCAAAGCGCCTGCACGCGTGGGGTGTAACGCCGCTTTCGTCGTTGAAGGTGGCAAGAATGCTCTGCAGCGGCTTGCGCACCCAAACCGGTTTAGCGTCCTCGTTGCGCGGCCAGGCGTGCCGCCAGTAAATGTCGAGCGCACGCTTGAGCTGCGGTAGTGAGATTGTGGCGGCCTGGGTCACGCTGCACCTCTCTATATACAACGTCCGCAGGCGGGTGTGCACTTCAGCAAAAGTGCGCAAACAGTGCGATTTGCGGAGATTTGACTGCCTTGGCGCTGTCGGCGCCGCCGGTTGCAAGGTGCGCCACTTGAACGGATGGAACCACGAATCTTCACGAATCACCACGAATCAAGCTTTGGCGGGTGATTGCAGAGCTTCGTGTCTCTTCGTGTGCCTTCGTGGGCCATGTCTCCCGGAGTTGCGAGCGTCCTCCCGTTCAGAACCACAACTCGCTTATCATGGTGTGGGCCTCCAGCCCAATCCTGCCCACTCTGAGATCGGCGCAGTTGAGCGCCCGGAGGGTGCGCCATGAATCAGCCCGGTCGCGTAAGCGCCGGGGATCCATTCGGCGAGATCTCCGAGCCCCCGAAGGGGGCGGTCTGAAATGTGCCGGGCGTCAGCCCTGCTGACGCCCTCGACGATTCATGCCGCCCGCTTCGCGGGCTCACTTGTTCTGTCGCCGAAGCTCCCGGCTCTGACGAGCCGGGCCAACTCAGGACGCCGCCTCCGGCGGCTGAATGGCCAGGCGCGCCGTGAAACCGCCGATTGACTGTGTACGTTGGCGTACGTTCGTCGAACTCTTGGGCACGCGGCATTGGGCAGTTGGCCTGCATGTGCAGCCGGGGCGGCCACACCACGGTCCGGCTTTGCGGTGCTGGCTTCAGGAACTTCGCAGCTACTCAAACTGGTACACTGGATTGGCGTATGCTGGATTGTGAAACCACGGGCTTGACATTCATAATGACGTTATGGTAATCAGTGTTATGGCACAACAAGGGCAGGAGCGGCATGGCACGCTGGATCAAAAGACTTCCGTTTCGTGAGCTGGGCATCCCGCTGAAGATGCTAAAGGGCAAGCTGCGCAACCGCCGCAAGCGCCTGACGCCGTTTCGTGAACTGTCACTTCCCAACGGCAGCCTTCGCGTTGTGGACGGCATCCCGCTGGTCCGCGTGCGAGGCACACCGCGCGAGATGGGCCGCGCACTGGGCACCCTCGTCGGCGTGCAAGCCGCCGAAACCTTCCACAGCTATATGCAGTGCTTTGCGCCGGACTTTGAGGGCGACCTGAAGCTTGCGCGCGAAATGGAGCCGCAGCTTCCGGACTGGTTCACCGAAGAGATGCGCGGCTTCAGTGAAACCAGCGAACTGAGTTATGAGCAGATGCTCGTCGGCCAGTGCTTTCTCGACATCCACAAGGTCGCGGCGTGCAGCACGATCGCGGTGCACGACAGCGCCACCGAGACCGGCGAAATACTGATCGGCCGCAATCTCGACTTTCCAAGCCTCGACATCGCGCACGAGGCGAACATTGTGGTGGTGTACGAGGGCGAGGGGTCTGGCCCAATTTCGGCCGGCACGGACGAAAATGTGCCTGACCCCCTCCCGCACCGCAGACCCTACACCCAAGACCCAACACCCAGCACCCAAGACCCAAGACCCAGCACCCAAGACCCAACACCGACCTACGCCACCGTCACCTGGCCCGGCTTCCTCGGAGCTTTGACCGGCCTCAACGAAGCCGGCCTGGCGCTTTCGATGATGCTCGTTTACGGCCACGTGAAGCACGAGCACCTGCGCGGTCAGCCCTTTCCGCTCGTCTTCCGCCGCCTGCTGCGCGAATGCGCCGACGTGCGCCAAGCCGATAAACTTCTGCGCGACAAGCCGTACTGCACAGCCACCAACCTGATCCTCGCCGACGCGGGGCGAACGGCTGCGCGCTTTCAGTTGCATCCCGACACGCAGGTAGTCGAGTACACCAGCGCGGAGAGCCCAGCCACAGCCTGCACGAACCACTATCTTGCGCCGGGCATCAAGGCGTTTGCGTTTACGTGGTTCAGCAGCGTCTATCGCTACGCCAAGCTGCGCCGGCGCATCGGCAAGGGCGGCAAGTGGACGGTGCAGCGCATCAAGGACACACTGCAAGCCACCGGCATCCCCATGATCAACCTGCAAAGAGCGATCATGGAGCCGGAGACCCTGACTATGCACGTAGCCTTCCAAGACCTCGCCAGAGGCCCCGGCCGCTGGGTGAGGCTTCCCCAGCCGACCCTCTTCCCGGCTCAGGGCGAGGCTATCGACCAACTCCGAGAGGAGGCGGCGGAGCTGGTCAGGTAGCAGTAGCCGCGCCAGCCGGACATCAAACCCGCTGGGCGAGGTCGTGCATGAACTTCTGGACTTCGGCGGCTACGTTTTCGCCGGATATGGCTTGGTCTATCAATTCGGTTACGCGGACCATGTCCTTCTCGTTGGCGCCCAGCGTGGTCAGCAGCGGGGTGCCCACGCGAATGCCGCTGGTCTGCGTTACCGGCAGCGGGTCGTAGGGTATAAAATTCTTGTTGACGTAGATCTTCTGCTCGCCCAGCAGGTTCTCGATCTCGATGCCGGTCTTGCCGGTGCCGGTGATGTCCACCATCACCATGTGGTTGTCCGTGCCGCCCGTCAGCACCTTGTAGCGCGTTGAGTTCAGCCCTTCAAACGCAGCCGCCATCGCCCGCGCATTCGCCACCACCTGCTTCTGGTAGGCCTTGAACTCGGGCCGCAGCGCCTCTTCGAGCATGGCAGCCTTGGCGGCAATCACGTGCACCAGCGGCCCACCCTGCCCGCCGGGGAACACCGCGCGGTCAAGCTTGCTGGCCCACTTGGCTGTGCACAGCGCCATGCCGCCGCGGGGCCCGCGGATGGTCTTGTGCGTGCTCATGGTAACCATGTCGGCGTGCGGCACCGGGCTTTGGTGATCGCCCGTGGCCACCAAGCCGCTGATGTGCGCGATATCGGCCATGAACAGCGCGCCGTGCTCGCGTGCCAGGCCGGCCATGCGCTCAAAATCGATGGCGCGCGGGTAGCTGCTGGCGCCGGTGACGACGAGCTTGACCTCGGGGTTGTCTTTCAACAACTGCGCGTATTCGTCCAGGTCGATCAACCCGGTGTCGCGGCTCACGCCATAGTGAATGAATTGGTAGAACTTGCCGCTGGCATTGAACGGCGCGCCGTGGCTGAGGTGCCCGCCGTGTTCAAGCTTGAATGCCAGCACCTTGTCGCCCGGCTTCAGCATCGCCATGTAGGCGGCGAGGTTGGCTTGCGTGCCCGAGTGCGGTTGCACGTTGGCGTGCTCGGCTTTGAACAGCTGGCGTGCCAGGTCGATGGCGTGCTGTTCAATCTGGTCGGTGAATTCGCAGCCGCCATACCAGCGTTTGCCGGGGTAGCCCTCGGCGTACTTATTGGTGAAGACCGTGCCCATTGCGCGCAGCACGTAGTCGCTTACGAAGTTCTCGCTGGCGATCAGGTTGATCGAGTGCGTCTGGCGTTCGCGCTCGGCGTGGATCAGTTCTTCAATGGTGGGCATGGCAGTTCCTTCGGAACTGCGGGTTTTGGGTTTCGGGTCTTGGGTTTCGGGGGCTGTGTTTCCGAACCTCGAACCTCGAATCTCGAATCCCGCTTTACGTCAGCGCCTCAAACAACCGCTCCAGGTCGTTGCGTGTGTTATACCAGTGCGGCGATACCCGCAAGATTCCACTTCGAACAGATGCCGCTACCCGCGCCTGCGTCAGGCGCTCAGCGAGCCTCTCGTCTGCCAAGCGGCCGAACCGCCGGATACTCACGATCTGGCTTAGCCCCCCCTGGGGCCAGTCGTCGCCAAATGTCCGGTAGCCCGCCGCAGCCGCCAGTGCGCGTGTCTGCGCAGCCAGCTCTGCCGTGGCCTTCTGAATTGCCTGCGGGCCGGCGTCGCGTTGCAGTTCCAGCGCCGCCTGCAGCGCATAGACCTGCGGCATGGCGGGCGCGCCCAGCATGTAGCGGCGGGCGCCGTCGGCCGGCGGCTGGTCCATACGCTCGAAGTCAAAGGGCTGCTGCACGCTGTAGGTTCCGCGCGAATGCGGCGTGATGCGTTCAATGGCATCGGCCCGGATGTACAGCGCTCCCAGGGCATCCAGGCTGTTCATGTATTTGCGCGCGGCAAAGGTCATGGCGTCGGCGCCGATGGCCCGCGCGTCCACGGCGATCGCGCCCAGCGCCTGCACGGCGTCGATCACGCAGAACACGCCGCGCTCGCGGCATCCGGCGGCCAGCGCAGCGGCATCGAGCTTGAACCCGGTACGAAAGTCGATCCAGCTTGCTGCCACAAGCCGCGTGGCAGGCGTGCACGCGTTAAGCAGGTCAGCAACATCGCGCAAGCCGTTTTCGCGCTCCGGCACCAGCGTTACCTGCACGCCGTGGCGGCGCAGGTCAAGCAGGGGCCGCACCACGCCGGGATAGTCGCGCTCGTACACAACCGCATGATCGCCGGGCTTCCAGTCGATGCCCAGCGTAATGCGCGTGAGCGCATCGGTAGCGTTGGCCAGAACCTGCACTTCGCCGCGATCGGCCCCAATGAAGGCCGCAAAGGCCGCGTGCGTGTCATCCCACGTCTGCTGCCACTCCTGCCACGCGGTAACGCCGCGGCGCGAAAGGCTGTCAATGTAGCCCTTGGCGGCCTCGGCTGCCGCGGCACTGACAGGCCCGCGAAAGGCGGTGTTCAGGTAGGCCCACTCTGTCGTCACGGGGAACATTTCGTGCATTCCAGCCTTATAACCTGCCAGCCAAGCCACGGCAGCTACCATGACTACGGGCGACAGGCAACCTATGCTGCGGGCATGAACCGCCCCACCGAGATCGTGCGCGTAGATGCTGACGACGATGAGGCTCACAGGCCGCCGGTCGGCGCCGTGCCCGGAACGCTTGTGCGCGACGAGGGCGCCCATCCCACGCGGATCACCGTGCTGGATTACAGCCAGGATCATGTCGAGCAAGCCGAGATCACCGACGTCGGTCAACTCCAGCCGTACATCGACAAGGATTCCGTGACCTGGGTGGATGTGACCGGCTTCCGGAACATCGAGCAGATCCGCGCGCTGGGCGAGATGCTGGACATTCATCCGCTGGCGCTGGCCGATGCCGTGAACGTGCCGCAACGTGCCAAAGCCGAGGCCTATCCGGACTACGTCTTCATCGTCACCCACGCGCCTGAGCTGATCGGCGACAGCTATTACTCGGAGCAGGTCAGCGTCCTGTTCGGCAATCACTTCGTGCTGACCTTCCAGGAACTGCCGGCAGAGGACGTGTACTTGCCGCTGCGTGAGCGCATTCGCGCGGCGCGGGGGCTGGTGCGCCGCAAGCGCAGCGACTACCTGGGTTATGCGATCGTTGACGTGATCACCGACCGCTACTTTCCCGTGCTGGATCAACTTGAAGATCGCCTGGACGACATGGAGCAGCGCATCCTGCGGCGCGAGCATGACGTGCTGCAGGAGCTGTACGCGCTGCGCCACCAGGCCGTGGACGCCCGCCGCGCGATCGAAAGCCACCGCGACGCGCTGAACACGCTGATGCACATGCAGGTGCCCTACATGAACGAAGAAGTACGTCTGTACCTGCGCGACTGCCTTGACCACGCACTGCGCCAGGCGGCCACAGCCGGCAGCCTGATGGATTACGTCGTAAGTCTGCGCGAACTGCTGGCAAGCCAGCAGGCGCAGCGCCTGAACGAAGTCATGAAGATGCTGACGATGGTGGCAACCATCTTCATCCCGCTGAGCTTCTTTGCCGGCGTGTACGGCATGAACTTTGACCCGGCTGTGGCCGGCAACATGCCGGAGCTTGGCGTGCCCTATGGTTATCTGATCTGGTGGGCGGTGATGGCGGTGATGGTGGCGGGCATGCTGTGGTACTTCCGCCGTCGCGGGTGGCTTGGCCGCTGACGGCGCACCCCTTTCCGCGGGCAGAACAGCGGGGCACACTCTGCGCGTGGAAACACCGGACCCTCGCAAGTTCGACTGGCCGATCCCTGAGCCCGACAGCGCCGAGGAACTGGCGTTGTCAGCCGACGAGTCGCTGCAGAAGGCGGCTGAGGGCCTGGCTGAGGATCTTTCCCGCCTGCACGCTTCGCTGGCAACCGGGTTCAGCGAGTTGCTGGCCGCGTGCTTCGATGATTCGCCCGCGCCCGGCGAGTCTGTGTACGCGATCGAGCGCGCGTTTGCGGCCTTTCCTGCGATGGTAGAAGAGTTTGTCAGCGCCGCGCTGCTGTCGCCGCGGGCATTCCGGCGCATGTTTGTGCTGCTGGGGCACTCGCGCGTGCTAAGCCGCTACCTGCTGCATCACGGCTGGGCCGAGTTTCTGAAGCTGGACGAAAGCGAGCTTGCGGCGCCGGTCAAAGCCGCGCAGGTGATGGCGGCGACACGCGCCCGCATGGCCGCCGGTGAAGACGCCCGTGCGGCGCTGCGCCTGACGCACCAGCAGTTCGCGACTCGCGTGCTGTACCGCGAGACCGCCCTGCAAAGGCCGCTTGAAGAAATCGGCGCCGAGATCAGCGCACTAGCCGATGCCGCGCTTGAGGTCGCGCTGGAGTGCGCGCGCGATGACCTGCGCGCGCGGCGCGGCCTTGAGCCCGCACAGGGCTTTCGCTTCTGCGTGCTGGCGATGGGCAAGCTGGGCGCGCGCGAACTGAATTACTCGTCGGACGTTGACCTGGTCTTCGTGTACGACGGCCCGGGGCCCGAGCGCGCCAGCGCGCAGGAATACGCAGTGCGGCTGGCTGAAGCGCTGATCCCGCTGATCGACGACGCAACCGCGCACGGGCGCGTGTTTCGCGTCGATACGCGCCTGCGGCCCGAGGGCAAGCGCGGGCGGCTTGCGCGAAGCCTGCAATCGACGCTGGATTATTATTTCAGCTATGGGAGCACCTGGGAGCGCCAGGCCCTGCTCAAGGCAAGGCCCGTGGCGGGTGATGCGGCACTCGGCGTTGAGATGATCGAAAAGTTGCAGCCGTGGATCTTCCGCAAGTACCTCACCGGGGAAGAGATCAACCGCATCCAGGCCCTCAAGCGCCAGATCGAGGAGCGGACCGGCCTGCGCGACGAGACCTTCACCGACGTGAAGACGGGCTTTGGCGGCATCCGCGACATCGAGTTCGTCACGCAGTTCCTGCAACTGCTCAACGGCGGGCGCATGGAAAGCATTCGCAGGCCGGCCACGCTCGACGCGCTGGACGCTCTGGCGCGCAACGGCGTGCTCAACCCGCACGAGGCGCTTGAGCTGGCAGAAGCCTACCGCTTTCTGCGCGCCGTCGAGCACCGCCTGCAGGTCTGGGAGGGCGCACAGACCCACGCGCTACCTGCCGATCCCGCCGGCCTGGCGCGCGTCGGCCGCGCCATGGGCATGCGCGGCAGGCGCCACATGGACCCTGCCCGGCGCCTTGTCCACCAGTTGCAGGCGCACACCCTGCGAAGCCGAGGCCTGATGGTGCGCCTGTTTTCAAGCCTGTTTGACGCCCGACGCTCCGCCGACGAAGGACGGCTGGTGCTCGACGCCGAGATTGAAGACGGCGACGCGCAGGCGATTCTCAAGCCGTACGGGTTCAAGGATGCCGCCGCGGCGTTTCGCGCGATCCGTGAGCTGGCGGAAGAGACTCCGGAAAACCGGCTGTACGCCCCGCGCGCGCGCAAGTACCTGGCCAGCATGATACCGGCGTTGCTGTCGTTCTGTGCGGCGTCGCCGGACGCCGACTTCACGCTGCTGAACTTTGAGCGCATCTGCAGCAACCTGGGCGCCAAGACCGTGCTGTTTGAGCTGGTGGCCGAAGACCCCCGCGCGCTGGAAGTCTTCGGCGCGATTGCCGCGCATTCTTCGTGGCTGACCGAAATCCTTGCGCGGCGGCCCGGACTTGTGGACGAGTTCATTGACCGCCTGCAGACCTTTCGCGCCATGGATGCGCCCCGCCTGCGCGAAGACCTGGCCGGGCGCGTTGCGTTCGCCGCCGACGCCACCGACGCGTTGTTCTGGCAGCGCGACGTTGAGTTGCTGCGCATCGGCTTGTTCGACATCGCCGGCCGCACCCCGTTGCCGGAGGCGATGCGTGAGCTCGCCACACTGGCCGAGGTGCTGCTTGAGTTCAGTGTGCGCCACGCCGTGGAAGCAGAGCTGGAGAAGGAAAGCGCGCCAGACCGCATGGAGGCTGTCTCGCGCGGCTTGGCAGTGATCGCGATGGGCAAGCTCGGCGCGCGGGCCATGAACTACGCCAGCGACCTTGACCTGGTGTTCGTGTATGACCCCGCCGCGTTTGCCGAAGCCGGCGAGGCGCAGGTGTTTTACGCGCGGGTCGTGCGCCGCGTGCGCAACCTGCTGGGCAGCAGCGGCGAGCGCGGAAAGCTGTACGAGGTCGATCTGCGCCTGCGCCCCCGCGGCGGCAGCGGCAACCTGGCGGTCACGCTGGACGAGCTGGGCCGCTACCTGCGCCAGGAAGCCGGGTACTGGGAGCGCATTGCGGCCACGCGCGCCCGTGTACTTGACGCGTCAACAGACACCGGCGCGCGTGCCCAGGCGCTGCTTGAGGACTTTGTGTACGACGCGCCGGTGGACGTGGCCGCCGCGCGCGAGATGCGGCAGCGGCTTGAGGATGACGCCCGCGGCAGTGGCCTCAAGCGCGGGGCGGGCGGGACACTGGACATTGAGTTTCTGCTCGCGCACCTGCAGATGAAGCACAACGTGCGCCAGCCGGGTCTGTGGGAGGCGCTGGATCAGCTGCATGCCGCCGGCGTCGTCAGCGCAGGCGATCGCGACGCCATCGCCGGGGCTTACGCCTACCTGCGCCAGGTGGTCAACCGCATGCAGATTCTCGACGGCGTTTCGCGCCATGATCTTCCCGGGGGTGATGCGCTTGAGACCTTCGCCCGGCGCATGGGCTATCACCCCGGCGAGCAAGGCGCCGCGCGGCAGCTTGGTGAGGAGCTGCAGTGGCACCAGGGCAATGCGCGGCGGCTTTACGACAAGTATGTGCTGTGAGGGCAGTGGTCAGTGGTCAGGGATCGATGCTGATTGATCGAACTAGAGCGGTTTCAGCGATGGTGTAGCGTTGTCAGTCGATGGCGGCGCTGTGGGACGGTGGCAAACGCCAGCCTCGCGGTGTTGGGTGCTGGGTCTTGGGTGCTGGGTCCGCCGCAGTTGACCCAAGACCCAAGACCCAACACCCAGACCCCAACACCTCAATCCGGATGCCGTGGTCATTTGCGACGCGCTACACCAATACTGAACCTGCTCTAGTGGTGTCGTTCGACCTTCACCTTTCGACCTTAAACCTTTGACCCTCAACGCTGCGCACTACACAGTCGCCACGAACCGTCCTCAATCTACGCGCAACGTATCGCCTTCCTTCAGTGTGATTTCGCCGCCCCTGGTCGTGACGCGGGCCTGCAGGATTTCGTGCGTTCCAGCCGGTGCCGAAAACTCAAGCTCAATTGGCCGGCCTGCAGCATCCGTCAGCGGCGTGGCGTCGGCCTGCAACAGGGCTTCGCGGGATATGGCAGTGGATTCGCCGGTCGTCAGCGATAATCCGGCAAGGCGCGGGCCAAGCCGGAAGTCGGCTGCTGCATCCAGCTCAGGCACCCAGGCCAGGTCGCCGATCGGGTCGCCGGGTTTGTGCACGAAGCGCGAGCTGAATCGCCTGCCGCCTCGGTAGATCACCACTTCAAACAGCGCGCGGTCGGTCGAGCCCCCCACCAGCGTGATCCGCGACGTTCCGCCGACAAGCACTTCTACCGTCGCTGACGGCTCTGACTCGGATGCGCCGCGCCGGGTGCGGATGGCGTACAGGTAGCGGCGCCCGGCGCGCACGTCGCGGTCCACCCAGGTCAGTTGGGCGGCGTCCAGGTCAGCTACAATCGCGAAGGCATCGCCGTCGCGCGCCGCCCGCAGCACGATCACACGCTGCGGCCGCGGGTCAGGCGGCAGCGTAAACGCCAGTGTCACGCCATCGCCGGATGCCAGCGCGAGCGGCGCGCCCGGCGCAGGCAGCGCCGTCTGCTGGCTGGACATACCGCCGCCGGCCAGCACCATTGCGGCCAGCGCCAGCAGGAACACGGCAACGTATGCTGCGCGTAGCATGAACACAATTGTGGCTTGTGGCAGCACGGGCGGAAGTGCCTGAGCTGCCGGTGCAGGAGATTCCGCCATGGCGCTTGCCCACCTGATCACGCCCGAAATCGGCGAGATGCTGCGGTCCGGCGATTACACCGGGTTTCGCGCATTGTCAGAGGAATTCCACCCAGCCGACATGGCTGAGATCATCGAATCTGTCCCCGCGGATCAGC
Organism: uncultured Planctomycetaceae bacterium; assembly: GCA_964652605.1. GTDB lineage: Bacteria > Planctomycetota > UBA8742 > UBA2392 > UBA2392 > JADJRK01. The sequence continues at coordinate 1,564 of CAZZBH010000070.1, read as the reverse complement.
TTCTGGTCGCGTTTCTGGCCGTTGCGCGTGATCGCCAGTCGGATGTCTTTGAGTACTTCAATGCAGACACCCAAACCCGCCTGCTGAACGAGTTCCGGCCTGACGTGCTTTCGCGCATTCTGAATGAGCTCTCCGACGACGTGCGCACCGAGCTGCTGGTCGAGCTGCCGGGGCAGGTCACACGCCGCCTGCTGGAAACGCTTGAGCCCGACGAAAGAAAGCAGGCACTGGCACTTCTCGGCTACGAAGACAGCCAGGCCGGCAGGCTGATGACGCCCGAGTTCCTGCACATCAACGCCGACGCGACAGCCGCCGACGTGCTTGCCAAGGTGCGCCGGCTGGCCGACGAGGTTGAAACCGTGTACGTGATCTACGTAATCGACAGTGCGGGCCGCCTGATGGGCAGCGTCAGTCTGCGCGACGTCGTGGTCGCGCAACCCGAAGCCAAGGTGCGCGACTTCATGACGCAAAACCTTGTGTTCTGCCGCGCACACGACGACCGCGAGAAAGCCGCCGCGCTGATGCGCGAGTACGACCTGCTTGCGCTGCCGGTCGTGGATTCACAGGACCGGCTTGAAGGCATCGTGACGTTCGACGATCTGAGCGACGTCGTCGCGGAAGAAGCCACCGAGGACATCCTGAAGATGCACGGCGTGGCGACTGAGCTTGACGACTACTTCGACGCCGGCGCGCTGAAGAAATACCGAAGCCGCATCATCTGGCTGCTTGCGCTGGTGGTCGTGGGCGCCGCCAGCGTGCTGATCCAGCAGGCCTACAACCCGATCGTGATGGAGCTGCCGCTGCTGGCGGCGTACATCACCCTGCTGGCAGCAAGCAGCGGCAACGTGGGAACGCAAAGCGCGGGCATCCTGATTCGTGCCGTCAGCACACCCGAGTTCGACCGCAAACGAATGTACCGAATATTCGGCATGGAAGTGGCCGTCGGCATAGGCCTGGCGCTGACGCTGGCGGTCGTTGCCGCCTTGCTGGTGCTGGTGCGCGGGGCTGACCCGCAATCGCTGGGCGGCACGTCGCTGCCCGTGGTGGCGGCGATTCTGGGCAGCGCGATGTTCGCGGCACTGATCACAAGCAACACGCTGGGCGCCGCGATTCCGCTGATCATGCGCGCGCTGAAAGTTGACCCAGCCGTGACCGCCGGCCCGTTTATCACCACGGCGGCGGACATTTTTACGGTGCTGATTTACTTCAATATTGCCGCGGCGCTGATCCACACGGTGTAGAGCAGTTTCAGTATTGGTGTAGCGCGTCGCAAATGACCACGGCATCCGGATTGAGGTGTTGGGGTCTGGGTGTTGGGTCTTGGGTCTTGGGTCAACTGCGGCGGACCCAGCACCCAACACCGCGAGGCTGGCGTTTGCCGCCGTTCCACGGCGCAGCCACCGACTGACAACGCTGCACCATCGCTGAAACTGCGCTAACTGCGCTGGGACAGGTTCAGGATGATTGCCGTGACCACTACGTTGGCCAGCGCCAGCGGGATCAGCTTCTTCCAGCCAAGGCTCATCAGCTGGTCAAAGCGGAAGCGCGGCAGCGTCCACCGAAC
>CAZZBH010000069.1:0-20915 GCA_964652605.1 uncultured Planctomycetaceae bacterium | reverse complement strand
GGGATGCGTGCTGACCGTTGAGCCCGGCATCTACATTGCCCGCGACCGCGACGACGTGCCGGAGCATTACCGCGGCATCGGTGTCCGCATTGAAGACGACGTGCTGGTTACCGAAGGCGACCCCGATGTGCTGACTCGCGACGTGCCCAAGACGGTCGAGGAGATTGAGGCACTGATGGCGGAGTCGCTCTCCAGGGTGTAGTCGCTACTCCGACTTCACCAGCCGAATACGGACCTCTTCAGCCTGTCGGATCTGCTTGACCTGACCCACAAATGCCGGGTAGTCGGCGGGCGTGATGCGCCCCGGGCCGATTGCGAAGTTGCGCGTGATGACCAGCGTGTCGCTTTCAAGGCGGAACTTCAGCGAGTACTCAAGCGGCGCGGTCGGGTACAGCAGGTCGTCCGGCAGCGCGGCGAACGCAAAGCCCTTGGGCGCGACAATCCGGGTCTCGTCTGTCTGCACCAGGTCAAATGGCATCGCGATGTCGTAGTTTCGGTTGTCCTTCGCGATGAAGTCCTGAATGATCGGAAGCAGCTTTTCGCCCGGCATGTCAACAGTCAGGGCGTCGCCGGCGACGGTTGCAAACGCCGCCACTTCGCCCGTGTACGTTCTGGTAAGCGGCGTACCCACTTCTGCCAAGCCGGGAAACGCGCTTTCACTGACCTCGATCCCGCGGTAGTAGCTGGCAAGCTCGCCCTCCACTATCCGCCGCAGTTGATCCTGCGTGGCGTTGCGCATCGACTCCTTCGGGTTGTATGAGCGTTCGCCGTGCACGGACATGGTGCCTGACAGCTTCGCGCTGCCGTCGGCGGCCAGCACAATCTTCGTACGGTTTTCGTAGCGGTCGGCGGCGCGCTCGCCTCCTGGCAGGTGCGTCAGGCGATAGTCGCCGCCGCGCCATACAATGACCGGCGCGTTGCTCAAGCGAGGCGACAGCTCCGCGAATGGCCGCAACCGCTGCTCCATGTCGATGTACACGGGGTTGCCGGCGTCGTCCCACACCACGATCAGGAAGCTGTCGAAATCCTCGTCGTCGGGGTACGCCCAATGCGGCCGCGGCAGGCGGTCATGATCGGCCTGTTTGTACGGCGGAGGTGAGTCCGCGGCGGCGAAACCAAGCTCAATGCCGGCGGCTGTGCACAAGGCGATGAACAGCTTGCGCCGGTCGCCGGCACCGGCTTTGAGTGCCTGGTGGGCGTTCCAGGCGTCGCCGCGCGTGGCGAAGTTCTGGTTGACCCAGTCGTAGATGGCACGGGCGCGCGGCACGTCGCCGCTAATCTCGTGCACCAACTCATCGGCCTTGGTCCGGATCAGGTTGGTGACGCGGCGGTCGGCAAGGCCTTCCTCCGCCAGCTTGCGGGCGCGCTCGCGCCAGTCGTGCGCGACCACGCATTCCATCCATGGCATGAACTCAAGGGCCGACGGCATGTACGGCTCGTACTCGGGATGCTGCGGGTTGCGCACGTCCCAGGTATGCACGACCTGGCTGCCTTCCACCTTGGCATCAATGCTCACGCCGTCTTTGCCATCAACCATGTTCCGGTACACGAACTGAAGGCGCTGCTCGCGCGGGGCGATCAGCACCCAGCGGCTGATGCAGAAGGGCTCAGCCATCTCGTGGTCAGCGAAGTAGAAGCGATGGCCGTCGAGTGTGCCGTGCGGGTTCGGCTCGTTACGCTCGATGTAGGCGACATCGATATAGCACCCGACCGATACGCCGGGAAATTCAACCAGCCCGCCCGGCTGGCGGATCGGCTCAAGTACCTTGCCTTCCGGCGTGACGGTGCGCGCGGTGACGAGCTCGCCGGGGATGCGCTCCTTGCCGCGCTCGTCCACGCCATCCTGAGTCAGGATCTTGCGCACCTGGTGTACGTAGCTGACCGAGCTGCCGTCGGCGTAGATCACCTGCACCATCTCATCGAGCACCAGCGCGCTGCCCGCCCGGGGAAAGTCCTCGGGGTTTACGTCGTGCTTCAGTGCTTCGTCCCAGGTCAACGCGTGTGCGGACCAGAAGTCTTCCGACTCGCCCCGCATGCGCTGCAACTGGCGCCTGGCAGCGTGCTGCCCCGGGGACTCCGCGAGCACACGCTCCAGCAGTTTCACGGCTTTGTCTTCGGCGCCGAGTTGCAGGCAGGCACGCGCCGCTTGCTTGAGCACGTCCTCAGGGCGCGGGGTCAATGCGGCTGCCTGCTGCCAGACCTGCAGCGCCTCATCCAGCTTGCCGCAGGCTGCCAGCGCTTCTGCCAGCAATTCAAGCGTGCTGCCGTCGGCGGGGTCAGCCGCGGCCAGTTTGCGGGCGTGACGCAGGGCTTCTTCACCCTCAGCCATGCGCTGCAGTGTGCTTACCAGCGCGTGGAGGGACTCACGGTCGCCCGGCATTTGCTTCAGAATTTGACGTTCAATAGCCACACGGCTGGCAAGTTCATGGTTTGCCGCGTGATGGCGCGACAGTGCTCGCAGCACAGGGATGGCCGCGGGCGCCTGGCTTTGCGCGTGCTTCAGTTCGCGCAGTGCTTCGGTGCGCCAGTTCGCGTCTCGATACACCTCGGCCAGGGCAAGGCTGATGCGCCAGTTTTCCGGGCTGACGCGCCGCAATTCTTCCAGCAGCTTTGCGGCATCGGTGTAGCGCTGGTCCTCGGTCAGCAGCTTGGCTTTCTCAAGGGCCGCTGGAATGATCTGTGCCCCGGTGCCGTACAGAGCATCGGCAATCGCGCCGCGCAGGCGCCGTCGCTCGCTGGTGCTGTGCAGCGGGCTGGCATCGAGCAGGCGCAGAAACTCGAGCTGCGCCAGGGGCTCGCTGCCTCGAAACAGACTCAAGGCCGCCTCGCAGGCTTCCACACTTTCCCAGCGCATCGAATGAGCGTCGAACAACGACGCCAGCGCGAGATAACCGATCGCGCTGCTGTGCGCCGTGGCACCGCGCCAGTTTGCGGAATTTTTCAGCGCGCTCATGCCAGGTACGAACGGTGTGCCGACAGCTGCTGCTGCGCGCACGGTTTGGCGCGGATCTCCGGGCTTGGGCTGCACGGTAACCACGCCGGACAACAAACCACCATCCGGCGCACGCACGCGCGCTTCCACTGCGCTCAAGCCACTGACTTTGATCAACAGCAGGTTTCGTCCGCGCGCCAGAGATGCGCCAAGCATGATCTCCGGCCAGTCCTTGCCGCGGTAATCTGCATCGACAATCAACTGGCCGTTCAGCCAGACTTTGCCCGAGGCGTTGAGGCTGATTCGAAGCAGCACGTCGCGATCTGCATCCGATACCAGCGCCGTGCACAGGAAGTAGCAGCCGCCATTGAATCGATGTTGCATCCACAGGTTGATGCGCGACTCAAGCGGGTCGTCGTGGCGTACCGGCTGCCATGTGACGGCACCGAACGCACCGTTGTAGCGCGCGTCGAAGTCAAGCATGACCTCAGGGCCAAACACATCATCGTGTGCCGTGTGAAGGCCCTCGGTTAAGGGGCCGATGCATGCCCATTCGGCGACGCCGCGCCACATTCGTGCCACTTTGTGCCATTGCAGGTCGTCGGTGTACTTGCGCGCGAGGTCAAGGCAGGCCTGCGCGTAATCGTCCGCGTAGATGCCGCACTCGCTGAAGTCGTTGTCAACTTGGCCCAAAAGCCAGTCCAGCAGCGGCCGCATGGTGGCGCACTGGTCTTGAAGCTTCATGGCCCGGCGCAGGGCCGTCGCGCCCGCAATCGTGCCGGGAGCTTCCGACATCAATGAGATCAGGGTTTTCAGGTGTGCGTCGTAGTCAGCCGTTGCGAGCGCAGGATCTAGAAAAATGCGCTCGAGTGCCGCATCGTCGGCCTTGCGTTCAAAGTCTTGCGCCGCCAGCGCGGACGACGCCACGCACAGCAGCAGGAAAACGGGCACGCCAAGCATCGCTCCGACCAGTGTCGGTAGTGGTCGGTTGGGGGTCCTGGCGCTTCGGCGCGCGAGTTGGCTGTACATGAACTCTCCGTGTCATCGTGTCAGGCGAAGGGTGCGCGCCTCGGCGCCGTCAAACTCAATCAGCGCGGCACGAAAGCTGGGATAATCTTTCGGCGCGATCACACCACCCAGCAACGCATAGCTGCGTGTAATCGTCAGGGTCGTCTCGTCCTCCGACAACTCAAACTCAACGCCGGTCTGAAGATTCGGCAGCTGCGCCGACACTCCCTGCATGGTGACCGGCTTGGTTCCGGCGGGCAGCTCGACACGCACGGTGGTCACCCGGGACATAGGCGGCGGCAGCACCAGCGGAGTCTTGCGCGACGTCAGGGACGCATATCCGGTCTGGCCGAAGCGCACCGGGTCAAGCGCGACCTTGAACTCGATGTCGGCACCCCTGCGTGCCCAGGCGTTGGGCAACTCGACTGTGTAAGCCAAAGTGGGCGTTCCTTGCAGTCCGACAATGTTCTCGACACTGATGTCGCTGACGCGCGCACCGGCAAAATGCTCTGACCATTCCTGCTCAAGCTGGCGTTTGCGATCGCCTTCGCGCTGATAGCGCTGGCGCATGGCGGCAGCGGAATCGCCCACGGCTGTGCGCGACACGCGAAGTTTGAGCACGCCGCCCGGGGCAAGCTCGGCCTCGATGCTGTCCGTCGTGCGGTCGTGTTTCGCGTCAGGCACGGGGATTGTGGCGCGTTCGCCGCCGTCAGGCCTAACGATGATGACTTCGGCGCCGGCATCGGCGGATGGCAGCTCGCCAAACGCGTGATAGGTCGTGGTGCCGTCCACGAACTGGCGGGTGCCGTCGCTGTACTCAATGCACGCAATGGCATGATTGAAGTGATTCGGCATTGGCAGGGTGATGTCTTCGTTGCCGCGGAAGTTGTCCAGGTTGATGATCACCGGGTAAGCCTTCACGCCCGCGATCGCGAGCATGGCGCACATCAGGATAGCCTTGTCCTTGCAGTCGCCGATGCAGCGGGCAAAGATCGCGCCGGCGCTGAACGGTTTGTACCCATGCACGCCAAAGTGCCAGTCGGCGTTGTAGCGCACGGCGGTTACAATCCACTCATAGATCGCGCGAGCTTTCTCCTGCTCGGTTGTCATGTCGGCCGTCAGGGCCTGCACCATGGCCGTCATCTCGGGCGTCGGTTCAAACTGTTTGCGTATCAGGTTGTAGTACCAGCGCCCGAACTCGCGCCAGTCGCCGTAGGTGCTCAGCTGAATGGTTGGCGCGCGCTGGTGCGCGGGCAGTGCCAGCGGCTCGTTCTCGAGGCGCGGCAGGTCTGTTGCGGTGTAGCTCCAGACCTTGCGGCCCTGCACTTCGCTTTCGGTGCGGGCCGGCGCGCCGAGCGTAAGATACTCATGGAACTGCCTGCCCTTGGGCAGCACCCAGTGCAGTTGCAAATCCTTGATCGGCACGCTCTCGCCCAGCACTTCCCGCGTGCCATAGAAATCACCGAAGAAACTCTGCTCGCGGTCCGTGACGCGAAATCTCACATGCACCACGTCGCCAATCTCCAGCGGCGGGAAGCTGGCTGACCAGCTTGAGCGCCGGCCCTGTTCGCGTTCGCCGTCTTCCCGCCACACCTCGGCGTGCACGCAGCGCCCTTCCTGCCCGGCCCAAGCCGGCACACGAATGCTCCGAAGCCAGTCGCGGCCGCGGTCGTTGGTAATGCGGTAGGCGTCCTGCATGTAGGTGGCTGTGGTGCCGTCTTCGTTGACGACCGTAATCTTCTCGCGGTAGATGACCTCGTAGGGGTTGTCTTCGTTGACCGGTTCAGCCAGTACGGCGTCGATGCGCCCAGTGATGTCGGCTTGCAGCGCGGCTTCAAACGGCGGTTGCTCGCCATCGAGGAACTCAAGGTAGCGCCCGAGTTCCTCGCGGTTCGGGTTGGCGTCGGCTGCGGCGCGGTAGGCTTCGAGGGCTTTCTCCTTCAGCTCGGCCTCGCGCTCGGCGTCGTTGTCGGCCCAAGCGGCGTACACGCGGCCGAGCTGCTCCAGCAGCTCATCGTCGCGCGGCGCAATCTTGAGCGCAGCCTGCAACTCATGCTCAGCCTCGTCAAAGCGGCCGGCAGTCCAGTGCAATTCAGCCAGTTGCTTCGCGGCGTCGATATCGAACGGGTCAAGCTTGCGCGCCTGCGAGGCGTAAAGCGTCGCCGCTTTCAGGTCGGCGCGCTGCACAGCGCGCTCAATCAGGCGATCGCGCGAGTAGCTATCGGTAAAGTCGGCTTTGAGCGCCTTGGCGAACAGCTCGTTGGAACGTGCATAGTCCTTGCGCAGGCCGGTATAGTAGGCCGAAAACCGCAGCACGCTGGCGTTGTCAGGGTTGCTCTTTAACAGGCTGGCAAGTTCGCGCTCCACCTCAGCTTCCAGGCCCTTCATCTGCACGACGCGCGCCGCGTACAGCCGGGCCTCCACCCATTCCGGGGCGGCTTGCACAGCCGTCTTTGCGTACTCGTCGGCGAGGTTCGGGTTGCCGAATGTAGTGGTGTAGTACTGCGAAAGCTCCAAAGCCGCGCGCGCAGCATTGGGGTCGAGCTCCAGACACTGCTTGAGTAACTCCCGCCGCCGGTTTTCCTCGCGCCCCGCGGCGACAGAAGCGCCGCTGCGGTTAGCCCATCCAGCCAGGTAGAGCATCACAGATTTTTCTTCCGGGCTGTTCCACCACAGATCCTTGACGTTGGACGCGACATTCTTGCCTTGCAGCACTTCGTCCATCGAAATGCGGGCCAGAGAACTGGTTCGATCGCGGCGCGGGCAGAGCAATTCGAGAGCCCCCGTCAAGTAGCTGGTGCGCCAGGATGAGCTGCCGCCACCTGTCCCACCGTGGCGGGGAGCATCGCCGGATAGGCCAGCCAGGGCAGCTTGAAGCTCTTCTTCGGTTTCGGCGAAGCGATAGTTTGCGGTTGTGCTTGCCCGCACCGCGACACGCCAGTCACCGTCGGACTGCCCTGCCTTTACCAGCAGCACGTTCCAGCCTGCGCTGATGCCGCCAGACTCCAGGTGCCGAAGGTTCACGCCGTCGTCCATGCTGGTCCGGTCTTGGTCAAAGCCGAAGTCGCGCTCTGCACTGGTTTCAAGCAGCCGCGACTCGAGCGCGCCGCTTTCGTTGCTGCCTGACGTGCCATACAACCGTGACAGTCTGGTTTCATCGGTGCTGGCGAGGGAGAACTGCGCATTGGGGTCGGCTTCGTCGGCCCAGATTGCGGTAAGCAGAAACGCGGTCGCCTCCTTATTTGGGCGCAGCATTGCGCCCACATCGATGGAGCCGTCCAGCGGCTTGGCAGGCAACTTGCGCCAGGCAACGGGTTGCCCGTCTTTGCCGGTGTACTCGGCGGCCAAATCGACGGTTTGCTCAGGCTCCTGCACGTCTTCGAAGCCCTGGCCGCGGTCGTTGGGGAAGGGGCCCGCCAACCACCAGCTGGTGATGAAGCCAAGCCGGTCGCGCAGCGCAGGGATGCCGTCCAACTCGCCAATCCGCTTCTTGCGCTCGATCAACTCCCAGCGCAGGACGTCCGCCTCGTACTGCCCCTCGTGGATCTCGATTAAGGCTGCCAGATCGCGCGCGTGTGCCTTGTCCCATCCAAGCTCTGTCGCGCAGCGTGATTGCAAAGCCAGCGCAATGCGAAACTCGGCCCCGGAATAGCCCGGTTGTTCCAGCATCGACTGCGCACGCGAGTAGCAGCCCTTCAGGTCGGCGCGAATCCAGTGCTGCCACAGGCGCAGTTCAGCGGCGGTCAAGACATTCGTAGTCGGCTCAGCGTATGCGCTTTGCGTGGGCCCACTGACAACCGCCAGCAGCGCGAGTACAAGCAGCGGGAGCATTCGTGCAGGTTTGATCATCACCGCAGAATACGTTCAAAACGACGGGCGCGGGCGGATAAAGTGGTTGCGGCACACGGTCTGCGCTGGCCGGGCTTGACCATCAGGCACGCGCTTCACACCATTGGCACCCTATGCTGATTGCGACCTGGAACGTCAATTCATTGCGCGTGCGGCTGCAGCACCTGCTTGACTGGCTCGGCCAAGCCGGGCCGGACGTGCTGTGCCTGCAGGAACTCAAGCTGCCGACGGACGATTTTCCTTTCGACGAAGTCGGCGAACTGGGTTATGAGGCGGCTGTGCACGGCCAGCCGGGCTACAACGGTGTGGCAATTCTGTCGCGTCTGCCCATTGAAGAAGTAATTGAAGGCTTTCCCGGCGAAGAGGGCCAGTCGCGGGTGATCGAGGCGATGATTGAGGGCGTGCACGTGTTCAGCGTGTACGCGCCCAACGGCCAGGCGGTCGGCAGCGACAAGTTCGCGTTCAAGCAGCGGTTCTTTCATGCACTGCGGGAGCACCTGGACAGTTTCGGCAAGCCATCGGAGCCAGTCGCGTTATGCGGCGACTTCAACATCGCGCCTGACGAGCGCGACGTCTGGGACCCAAAGGCGTGCGCCGGCGGCATCGGGTTTCATCCCGACGAGCACAAGTGGCTGAAGCATTTCACCGGCTGGGGCCTTCACGATTCATTCCGGTTGATGAACGACAAGGGCGGCCAGTTCTCGTGGTGGGACTACCGCGGCGGCGGGTACAAGCGCGGCCACGGCATGCGCATCGACCAGATCTGGGTAAGCGACGGCCTGAAGAAGTCGGTCAAGAAGGCCTGGATAGACATCGATCCAAGAGGGTGGGAACAACCCAGCGACCACACCCCGGTGCTGTGCGAACTGGAAGTTTAGCTTTCAGGGCGCCAAGCTCCGCTGATTGCTTCAAAGTATTGGTGCACTAGTATCGCGCTATGGTCTCGGCTGCGGACAACCTGCTGTCCAAGGAAGAGCTGCAGCGCTATGCGCGGCACTTGATCTTGCCGGAGTTTGGCAAAGCCGGTCAGGAGAAACTCAAGCAGGCCAGCGTGTTGTGCGTGGGCGCGGGCGGGCTTGGCTCGCCGCTGGCTATGTACCTGGCGGCGGCGGGCGTGGGGCGCATCGGCATTGTTGACTTTGACGTGGTCGATATCAGCAACCTGCAACGCCAGATCATTCACGGACAGAGCAGCCTTGGCCAGCGCAAAGTGGTCAGCGCGGCCAAGCGCATCAAGGACATCAACCCGCACGTTGAAGTAACGATCCACGAGATCGCGCTCAGCAGCGCCAACGCGCGCGAGATCATTCGCGGCTATGACGCCGTTGCCGATGGCTCGGACAATTTTCCCACGCGCTACCTCGTGAACGACGCCTGCGTGCTGGAGGGCAAGCCCAACATCTACGCCAGCATTTTTCGCTTCGACGGCCAGGCGAGCTTGTTCGGCATGCCGGGTGGGCCATGCTACCGCTGCCTGTACCCTGAGCCGCCACCGCCCGGCGCGGTGCCAAGCTGCGCCGAGGGCGGTGTGCTGGGCGTGTTGCCCGGCATCGTCGGGTGCTTCCAGGCGCTGGAGACGATCAAGGTGCTGACCGGTATCGGCGAGAATCTTTCCGGGCGGCTTGTAGTGTTTGACGCGCTGGGCATGAAGTTCCGTGAGCTCAAGATCCGCCGCGACCCGAAATGCCCGCTTTGCGGAGACGAGCGCACGATTCATGAACTGATAGACTACCACCAGTTTTGCGGCACGCCCAACGAGGAAGCCGCCAAGGCGCAAGCCGCACAGGAGGCTGACTTGAACCCCGACGAGATTACACCTGCACAGCTCAAGGCCCGCATGGATGCCGGCGACAAGCCGTACCTGGTCGATGTGCGCAACGCCAACGAGCTCGACATTTGCAAGCTCGATTACGACGCGTGGATTCCGCTGCCGGAGTTCGGATCACGCTGGGAAGAACTGGCGGACAAGAAAGACACCGAGATGGTGATTTACTGCCGCAGCGGCGGCCGCAGCGGCCAGGTTACGCAATTCCTGAAGCAGCAGGGGTTCACCCAGGTCAAGAACATGATTGGCGGCATGCTGCGCTGGAGCGACGAAGTCGATCCCTCAAGCGCAAAGTACTGATCGCTGCCGATAGCCCAACCAGCACTGCAAGCCATGACCACGCAGTTGCGCCACCGGCCGCGCAGCCGTCATCGTCGTTGCTGCCGCCGTTAGTGTCCGGCGCCACGCGCTTGAGGTTGATGCCGCTGGGAACGGTAACTGCCCAACTGCCGCTGCCGGATGTTGTTGGCACCGCCTTGATGTTCACGCGCAGGTACACCGTACCACTGTGGGTAAGCGGCACCACGGTGACATCGCCGGCTGACGGGCTTGAGAACGTTGCCTTGGACACACCGGTGCCGTCGGTGACGTCAAACAGCTCGATACGTTCAAGATTCGCCCCGATGCCTTCAAAGCGGATGAACCTGGTCTGCTGCGCGGGGCCGAAATCCAGCTCGATGCTTGCCGGCCGCACCGTGCCGGGCGGGGCCGTGCCGTTCCAGAAGGCGAATCGCTGCACTGTGGTGCGCAGGCCGCTGCCGCCGAGTATCAGCTGGTCCTGCCGCAGCAGGCTGATCAACCCGGTGTTGCTTGTCAGTGTGCCGTTGAAGTCGGCGGCGGTTGTCCCCTGTGCAGTCTCGATCTCCACCGCAAACTCGCGCACGCCGGAGTAGTTGCCGTTCAGCGCGACGTTGGCAGTGCCCGTGCCGGTAAGCGCGGTTTCATCCATGCTGTCGGGATCAGCCTGCGAGCTTGACGCCAGACCATCGACGTCAATCAACCGGACAAGCAATCCATTGCTGGAGTTTGTCGTCAGCCCGCACGCCAAAGTCCAGGATGTGGAAGCGGGGCCGAAGTCGATTGCGTACAAGTACGTCAGCCTGCGGCCGTTCGGCACCGAGCCTGAAAGCGACGCCGAGTCCTGCGCCGCCAGGGGCGCGGCAAGTATCAGCATCAAGGGCAGCATGCGCAGCATGTTCACTCCGCATTGGAACGATAAACAGAACGATTCCGTTGGCAGGAACCATCCGCCTTTGCGCACCCCCTTGCACTGACGGCATTGGGACGGATGATGGTTGTGGGCGCGGCGAGAGGCCGTGAACCTGGTCAGGTCCGAAAGGAAGCAGCCATAGCGAACCCCCTCGGGTGCGCCCACCTACTCCAGCGGACGGCGAAAGCCGTCCGCTTTTTTCTGCGTGGCGCACAAGTGCAGTTTTCGCTTTGCTTCCACCGCAGGGCTGGCTGAAATGGTGGGATGAATCAAGACCGGGCAAATCAGCGCTTTCTGCTTGCAGCGTCAATCTCGCTTGCGATCGGGATTGTCGTGTCCCTGATTTTTGTCGGCGCCGCCGGGAAGCTATCCGCCCTGGCTGACGCGAGCCTGTCTGGTCTGTTGATTTCTACCCTGTTGTTCGTCTCGATGGCCGTCGTCATTGCTTTTTTTCTGCTGGCGGTTTACGGGGTTGTTGTCCTGGGTTGGCTTCGCATTCGTGACGATGCCGTTGAGGCGAACGATTTCGCCGACGACAACACAGTCGGCGATCCTGAAGCAGGCGAGCGCAAGCTGCACGACTACCTGACGGCGATCACAAGCATGGAGGCGCGGATCGGGTTGCTTCAACGCTCCGCGCCGTACACGCCCCCCGATAAGCGACCGCCGCCCGATGCCCAGCCGCCACGCGCAGGCCTCACCACGAACGGCCGAAGACTGGTCGGCGGCGTGCTGGCTCTTGGCGTGGTTGTGGGCGTCGCGCTTGGCATGATGCACAGCCTTGAACTGCGGGAGTTGCCGGAGCCCGCCAACGGCTTTCGGCCTGTCGTGTTGGCCCGCCTGGCAATGTGCGGGCTGCTGGGCCTGGTCGCGGCGATGCCGGTGGCTGTGTTCCTCGCCGCGTTCCACTTGCGAATCACGGAGCCGCATGACGCCGGAGCAGATCGTCCAGAAGCAGCTTGACGCCTACAGCGCATGCGACATCGAGGCGTTTGTGGCAACGTATGCCGAGGATGTCCGCGTGGAGGATGGCAACGGCAAGGTGCTGTGTGACGGACTCGCTGCGCTGCGCAACGTGTATGCGCCGGTGTTTCGCGACAACCCCAACCAGATGGCCTTGATCACCAACCGCATTACGGCGGGCGACTGGGTGATCGACGACGAGACCGTGCTGGGCCGCAGCGATGGAAAAACCCGCCGTGCTGTCGCAATCTACCGCGTCCGCGACGGCAAGATTGCGCTCGTCACCCTGATCAGCAAACCCGCTTGAGGCTACAGCGCCTTCACGTAGGCAACCAGTTGATCCAGCGCCGTGCCCCAGCCTGATTCAAAACCCATGTCGGCGTGTTGCTTGCGACCATCCTCGTCGCGGTGGATGGCGATGGCAGTGTATTTCGTGCCGTTGCCGTCAGGCTCCAGCAGAATGATGGCTGTGAAGGGCATCTCCGAATCGGCGGCTGGCCGGTAGCCCGGCAGCAGTGCGTTGGTCCATGACAGCCTGCTGTTTGGGACCACCTCAAGGTAGCAGCCGTCGCCCGGAAACTCCTCGCCTTGTGGCGAGCGCATGCGGGTATGAAACAGGCCGCCGGGCCTCAGGTCGATCTTGCAGTCCACGGTCTGCCAGGGTTTGGGCGTGAACCAGTGTTTGAGGTGTTCCGGCTCGGTCCAGGCTTTCCATACCAGCTCGGGCGGCACATCGACGCGGCGCTCAAGCACCAGGTCAAGCTTCGGATTGATTTCAGGCATGCGGGTTTCGCTCATGTTCCGGCTCCGTTTCCAGGCGGCAATCGTCCGACCTTGCTTGCGTCCGCCGCGCCTTAATTCAACCCGTATTCCTTGAGCTTGCGGTAAAGCGTGCGTTCGCCAATGCCAAGTATCCTGGCTGTACGCTCGCGATTGCCGTCGTTTGCCGTCAATGTGTGGCGGATCAGTTCGCGTTCGATCTGTGCCATCGACATTCCCACCAATCCCTCGAATCCGCCCTCACGCGGCGAAGCCAGGGGCGGCAGCGGCGCTGCGCCACCCTTGCGTAGTGGCAGAGGCACGTCCTGCACCGTAAGCGTGTCGCCCAGCGCCAGCACGACCATCTCTTCGATTGTGTTGCGCAGCTCTCGAACGTTGCCTGGCCAGTCGTGCGCGATCAGGCAGTTCATTGCCGCGTGGTCGATGCCCTTGAGCGGCTTGCCGTGCTGCTGCGCGAACTCTGCCATAAAGCTGTTTGCCAGCAGCGGGATGTCGCCCTTTCGCTCGCGCAGCGGCGGCAGGTGGATCTCGACGACTTTGAGCCGGAAGAACAGGTCTTCGCGGAACTTGCCCCGTTGCACCTGCTCCTGCAGGTCTTTGTTCGTCGCGCTGATGATGCGCACGTCCACCTTTCGCGGCGTGTTCGCGCCCACGGGCGTCACTTCTTTGGCCTCAATCACGCGCAGCAACTTGACCTGCGTTTCCAGAGGCATCTCGCCAACTTCATCGAGGAACAGTGTTCCGCCGTCGGCAGCTTCAAATCGACCGATGTGGTCTTTCATTGCGCCGGTGAACGCGCCTTTCATGTGGCCGAACAATTCGCTGTCGAGTACACCGCCGGACAGGGCGCCGCAGTTCACCGCCACCAGCGGCCCCTCGCGCCGCTTGCTGTTGAAGTGAATGGCGCGGGCCACCAGCTCTTTGCCCGTGCCGTTGTCGCCCGTTATCAGCACCCGCGCATCGGTCGGCGCGACCTGCTTCAGCCGATTGAACACCGCTTGCAGGGCCGGGCTGCTGCCGACGATGCCTTCAAACCCGAACTTCTCGTTCACCAGGCGTTGCAGCGACTGATTGGCCAGGCTGAGGTGGCGGCGCTCAAGCGCCTTGGCGACGGTGTTGCGAAGCGATTCCTTGTTGAGCGGCTTTTCAAGAAAGCTGTACGCGCCTTCGTGCAGAGCTTCAACCGCCTTTTCGACGCTGCCGTAGCCGGTGATGATTACCACCTCGACATCGGCGTCGGTGGCTTTGATGCGGCGCAATACCTGCATGCCGTCGGTATCGGGCAGGCGCAGGTCGGTGAGCACGACGTCAAACTCGGATTCGCGGAACTTGCGCAGGCCGTCGTCGCCCGAGTGCGCCAGCGTGACGTCGTAGTTGGCACGCGCGAGCGCCTCGCCGGCAATTTCGGCGTGCGAGACGTCGTCGTCAATCAGCAGTATCTTCGGGTTGATCGCCACGGGGCTCCTGAACCTTGCTCACAAGCAGGGCCGGAATAGCCGCAATTGGGCGACTGTCAAGATGGCAGGCGGCTACTGCAAGCCTCGGGTCCAGTTGCCTTCGTGTGTGGCTGCCACGGTGTCGCCCGCCATGACAGTGGCGCAGATCTGGCTGATCTGATCGGGCGAATAGGTGCGGTGGACAAAGTCCATGCGAAAACGGTGTGCACCGGCTTGCTCAAGCTCGTGGATGCGGCGGCTGAGGCTGTAAGCCTGTTCGCCGAGGATGACGGTCTGGCACCAATGATCCACGGCCAGGTACTTTCGGCCGTCGGGTGCGGTCATTTCCATCTGCTTGAAGTCGCACTTGGCTTTGCCCGGGCAGTGACCGAGCATATTCGCGTACACGCACGTTTCAGCCGTGAACAGCGGCGTGTCCTGGTAAACGACGACTTCGCTTACACCGGCGTATTCGCGCAGGATCTCGCGCAGATTGGCTATGCCGTCCTCGACGCTCAGCGTGATTCGCGAAACGCCCTGTTCCAGCCAGCTTCTGGCGGCTTCGCGACTCATGGTGTAGCAAGGCCAGTCTGTTGACACGTCAACGCCGTGGCGCTGAAACTCGGGCACGTGCGGCTCATAGATCGCGACGCCTGCACGCGTGCTGACGCTGGGCGAGCGGCGCATCAGATGGGCTGTGTCAACACTGCGCTTTTTGTCGATGCCTGCCGCGCGCGCCACACACTCAAACCCCCCAAAGTTGGCCACCTGGAAGCGCCGGGCGCCGCGGTAGAACAGGCTTTGCAACTTGGCCTCAACCATGGGTGCCGTCCATGAGCGCAGGATGGTCGGCACGCGGATTCGCAGCTTGTCGCCCCATTCTTCCCATGCGTCCAGCACGGAATCTTTGGTGCCATGGCCGATGTCGAGCACGACTTCATCAAGCTGATCCAGGGGCAGCGCCGGAATGAACTCGGTGCGATCCACAAGCGCAGAGAAGCGCGTCGGCGGCGCGGCGGGCGTTGTGGGCGGCGCCGGATGTGAGCAAATGGCGGCAGTTGCGGCCTGACGCGCTGACTCGCGCGCCTGCAACACGGCTGTGTCCAGGTCGTCGAAGAACTGCCTGCGTGCCTCGTTGACTTCGGCTGCGGGAATGAACACTCCGGCTGGTATCACCGCGCTGAAGCTTCGCAACTCGAAGCGTGTGCTCCCCAGCCGGTCGAAAAAGTCGCGAAGCCGCTCTTCATCCAGTGGCTGACGGTCAGCAAACAGCAGCTTGCATGGATAGCTGCGCTGCAGCTCAAGGTTGTACACACGGCCCATGATCTCGATCAAGCCGGGCATGCCCAGCTCAGCCAGGCGGCCCGCGCCGGGATTGACCTTGAGCGCGACATCCACGTGCACGGGTATGCGCGCCCGTTCAGGGCGTCGCGGGACGCCGGTCGGGTAAAGGCGCTTGATCTCGTTGCTGGAGACCAGCCGCAATTCGTCGCCGCGCGACACCTGCGCCGGCACGGGCATGCTGACCTCTTCGCCGGCCTTAATGCTGAACACGCGCTTGCCGCCCAGGTTGATGCGGTCGGCGCCAAAGCGCACTCCGGCGTCGCCGGGGGTGGCGCGGCTTCGTGCGAGCACACCGTCGTGGCGCTCAAAGTCGTGCGCCGCAGTGAAGTGGGCGCGGTCACCGCGCACGGCGGTCACGGTGCCCAGGTACGCGCCCTGCGGCTCGCTTTCCTTGATGTCGGCTTGCACTTTGGCATCGCCGTGGCTCTGGCGCAGAAACAGGCTTGTGGTTTCTCGTGAATAGATCAGCTTCAGCCGCCGATCATATTCCGCGACATCAATGTCTGCGCCGTCCAGCAGCTTGCGGTACAGGTCGGTCACGCACGCAACGTACAGTGGCGGCTTGCGCCGACCCTCGATTTTCAGTGAATGCACACCCAACTGCGCGAGTTTGCCGACCTCGCCTGCCGCCAGCAGGTCGCGCATGGAAAAGGCCTTGCCCTCGCCGATCGGCGTCTTGAACGTGTCGCGGCAGATGTAGGTGCACTTGCCGCGGTTGCCGCTGCGGCCTTCTTCCTGGCTGGCAAACAGGCACAGGCCGCTGTAGCTGTAGCAAAGGCTGCCGTGGACGAAGACTTCAAGTTCAATGTCTGTTTCGGCGCGAATGGATTCAATCTCGGCCAGTGTCAGTTCGCGGGCGAGAATCGCGCGCTCAAAGCCGTTGCGTTGCGCCCAGCGCGCCCCCGCCGGGTTATGGATCAGCATCTGCGTGCTTGCGTGCCAGTTCAGGCGCGGAAAGCGCTCACGCACAGCCCGCATCACACCCATGTCCTGCAGGATGATGGCATCGACGCCGATCTCTTCGCAGAACGTAAGTGCCTCCAGCACCTCCGGCCACTCCGCTTGCTGCACGATCGTGTTGAGGGCGACATACACCTTGCGGCCGGCTTTGTGCGCGTGGCCGACAGCCAGGTCAAGTTCGTCGAAATGAAAGTTGACCGCGTTGTCGCGGGCCGAGAATTTTTTCAAACCCAGATACACGGCGTCAGCGCCGTACTCAAACGCCGCGTGCAGCGCTTCAAGCGAGCCTGCCGGCGCCAGCAACTCAGGTTTGTGACGGATTGCAGAATCGGACTGCGGGGATCGGGCTGTGACGCCCTGTGTGTTGGCTTCGCTCATCGTTGGCCTTGCCGGCGTGCTCGCCGGGTTCGCCCTACCGGTTTACTCAAACGCGCCGGAAGCTTACGGCGCCAACTAAGCAATGGCAAGATGAATTGCACTGATTGCACGTTGCACTATCGCAACTCATTGCAAATCAAATATTTATGACGACGCCTTGACCTCTTTCCAGTCCTTCAGGAACTGAGCGAGGCCCTTGTCTGTAAGTGGGTGGTGTACAAGTTGCCCGAATACCTTGAACGGGATGGTCGCGACGTCCGCGCCGGCAAGTGCCGCCTGCAACACGTGAACCGGGTGCCGAACGCTGGCCACCAAGACTTCTGTCTCAAAACCGTAGTTGTCATAGATCTGCCGGATCTGCGGGATTGTCTCCATCCCGTCCTGGCCGATGTCGTCAAGCCGTCCCACAAACGGGCTGATGTAGCTGGCACCGGCCTTGGCCGCCAGCAGCGCCTGCACGGGGCTGAAGCAAAGTGTTACGTTTGTCTTCACACCCTGTTCGGTCAGCTTGCGGCAGGCCTTGAGGCCTTCAGGAATAAGCGGGAGCTTGATCACCACGTTGTCGCCGAACTTTGCCAGCTCAGCCGCTTCTTTCAGCATGCCCTCGCAGTCAACGGCTGTGACCTCAAGGCTGACCGGCCCGTCAACGAGCGCACAGATTTCGCGCGCCACATCGTTGAACGGCCTGCCGGACTTCTTGACCAGCGACGGGTTGGTGGTGACACCGTCAAGAATTCCCAGTGCGGCGGCCTCTTTGATCTCGCCGACGTCGGCGGTGTCAATGAAAAACTTCATGGCTGGCTCCGTTATGTTCCCGACTGAACGTAACGAATGAAGCCGCACCGGACAATCCTGTCAGCCAGTTGTTGATTGCCATCAGCGAAGTGCCGCGCCGTAGGCTTCAACGTACAGGCCCTTGCCGGCGTCTGTAACTGCAACCTCGCGAAGGACTTGGCCGCGCCTTGTGCGCGCACGGATGGTGGCTTTGTCATTCCCGATCACTTCCAGCTCCCAGCGGTCGAGGCGCGGTGAGTACTGCAACTCGCCGGGACGAACCAGATGGCGGATCTGAAGGGCGCCCGTTACTCGACCGTCCAGCGTGTCCGGGATGCGGTCTGCTTCAAAGTGCTGGCCGGGGCCGCGCTCGACGATTGTCTCCGATTGCGGCGGTGCCAGTGCAAGCACCGGCCCGCCCGGGCCCAGAGACCGATGATTCTGATCGTGGTATTCGCGAAGCCGCTGCACGATCAACCGCACATCGGCAGAAAGCCTCTCGCTGCGCGCTTCTTCACGTTCCTGCTCATCCGACTTCATGTGGGCAATGCTGATGACGACCACCGCGATCGTGCCCGCCAGCGCAAGCGCGCCGGTCGCGGTCCCGGCGATGGCCAGGCCGCGGCCGCTGCGCGTTCCGTTGCGGCCCGTTTCGGTGATGCCGATGATCCCGAGGACGACCGCCACGACGGCTGCTACCGCGATCAACGGGCACAGCCAGGACAGCAGCAATGCCGCACAGCCACAGATCAGCGACGCGAGGGCCTTGCCGCTGCTTACCCGGGGCGCTTGCCAGTCTTCAGGCGGAGGCGGAGGCGGCATCGGGCCGAGGTCAGGCGGAAGGTTCATTCGGCAGGTTCCACATACACGAACTCGTAGTCGCGATCGTGCGTGTAGTCCACTTCCATGCGGATGCCAGCCGACCTGCAATGGATGTGCGCGCGATTGCGTCCGCGAACCTCCACATCGTACTGGTCCAGGGAATCGTGAAGCGTGAACGAGGTCAGCAGGTCATGCAAACGCAGCTTCTCTTTCACGCGTGGCCAGTCGGCAGGAACCGGCTTGGGCGGGATTTCGTCTTTCAGCACGGGACCGCCGGCCAGCAGTGACGCTTCGTTAAGCAGGTAGTATTCGTACAGGTGATCTTCGATTGTGTGGAGGTCGTCCTCTGCCCGTTCGGCTCTCTCACTCTGCAGGGTGGTCCGGTTTGACTCCCGCTCCTGGGTTTCAATGAACTGGAACAGCCAGATGAAGCCGATGATCGCCAGCACGCCGATGACGAACATGGCAAGGCTCACGATGAAACCGGCAAGCGCGAGCCCCCATCCGCGATGGGTGGCTTCGGGGCCCTTGGTCTCAGACATGCCAAGCCAGCCCAGCACCGCACCGATCGGCCCGGTGATGGGCGCAGCGAAATAGAGAAACACGCTGATGCCGCCAAACACCATCGCAAGGATGGCCTTTGTGCTGAAGGGCTTCTGCTGCACAACCGCGTAGGGCGGCGGGAACTGGCTGGGGCCATACGCGCCGGGCGGCGGGTAGTGCCCGGGTGGCGGCGGGTATGCGCCATGCTGCGCGCCAGTGCCGGGAAGCGGCCGCCGCAGCGGGGGCCGCGAAGGCCCGGCAGTTCTAGGCGCAGTCTGGTCGTTTTCTCCGGGCTGTTCCATTGCACCACCTAATCAAAGTTGAAATCGTCGAAGCTGAGAGTGTTGTAAGGATGCGAAGCGATCCGCTCGCGCACGCCGTCATCGTCGGTGTAGTAAAGCTCAGCCGTTCCGCCGGGGACGTTCACTTCCAGTTGATAGCTGTCGATGTTCAGTTTCAGTTCGGTGGGGCTTACGAGGTCTCGTACCTTCAACTCGCCCTGGACCGCGACCACTCCGCGAATGCCGCGGATGTATTGCGGACCGCCGGGACCGAGATCGCCCTTTTCGGCTTCGTACAGCCGCACGCGTTGCATGATCAGCTGCGAATCCTGCGTGGTGTGAACGCGCTCGCGGTTCGAGTCAGTGGTTGACTTGACGAGCCAGAACAGCGCGCCCAGAGCTACCACGGCCCCGGCCAGGCACACCGAGTTGATGATCGTTCCGGTCAGCGCCATGCCGCGGCCGGTCTTGTGTCCGCTGCTTCCGGTTTCGCGCAAAGCCAATGCGCCAAAGATGGCGCCGATCAGGAAGAACGGAATGCCGCCCACGACAAAGAACACCAGCCCGAACAGAAATGCCGGCGCAAGCAGGATCAACGACACCAGCGCAAATGTGCTGGATGGCTTTGCCTGAACCATGTACACGCCAGGGTCCTGCCCCGGATAGGCACCGTAGGGTGTCGGCCCTCCTTGCGGGGGCGGCGGGTACTGGGGTGGTGCGCCGTATTGCCCCTGCGCGCCTTGCTGGGGCTGCGGCGGGTACTGCCCCGACGACACCTGTGCAGGCAGCGGCGGCTGGTGGTACGAGACGGTGTCGCGCTGCACCTCAGGCTGCGCGGCGGGCGGCTGACCGAGATAGCCCGGATTTGCCAGCGGCGGTGGCGCGGGTGGAGTCGGCGGCTGCATTGCGGGCTGCGCCGGTGGTTCCGGTTTCTTGATCTGGTCGGTGTGCCTTTTGCCCGGCGCTTCCCAAGGTGCGGGCTCATAGCCTTTGGTGCCACCCGTGTCAGGCATCCGAATGCCTCCTGTGAGCGAATGCGCAGTTTAGCGTATCACACGAATTGAGTGTAGTCGGGACCGCCCGCCAGTCGCTTACACAGAACGTGGGCGTTTGGAGCGCCCCTGATTGTGGCAAGTTGGGGTGTGCGCTACCCTTCCGCCATGCCGCAGACCGCCACAGGCAGTGCCTTCATGTACACCATCGGGTGCCAGATGAACGAGCTGGATTCAGAGCTCGCCCTGGCAACGCTGGCGGACGACGGCATTCGGGTAGTTGACCAAGCCGCTGAGGCCGATGTGCTGCTGGTCAACACCTGCAGTGTGCGCGAAAAGGCAGAAGAAAAGGCGTACTCGTGGCTTGGACGGGTGAAGCAGTACAAGCGCCAGAATCCTGAGGTAGTGATCGGCGTGCTTGGGTGCATGGCGCAGAAGGAAGGCAACCTGATCTTCCGCCGCGCGCCGTATGTGGACATTGTCGCCGGCACAAACCACTTCACCAAGGTGGACGAGTACGTGCGACAGGTGCGCGCCACGGGCCGGCGCATCCTTGCCGTCGGCCGCGACGAGCAGGTGCAGACCGAGAAGCGGCTGAAGGCCCGCGAGACACGCCAAAGCGCCTACGTCGCGGTGATGCGCGGCTGTGACCACCACTGCACCTACTGCGTAGTGCCTAACACGCGCGGCATGGAGTCTTCGCGCCCGCTGGAAGAGATTGTCGAGGAGTGCCGCATCCTCGTCGGCGAGGGCACGCAGGAGATCACCCTGCTGGGCCAGAACATCGACAGCTACGGCAAGCGCCTCAAGCCGCGACG
>CAZZBH010000068.1:0-21064 GCA_964652605.1 uncultured Planctomycetaceae bacterium | reverse complement strand
ATCAGCATTCAACCCATTCAAATCCCGCCCAGAAGCCTGCCACTGCGCCCAGGTGTACAAGTTGTTGGGCGCAATGATCGCACTACCCGTCAACCACATTACGTTGCCATCTACATTGACAGGCGGAATAGAAGTGTGCATCGCAATGTCATTTTCGACGCAGATAACGTTATTCTCGAACACGCTCCAGGGTGTTTGGCTGCCAACGTGCCTAAACGCTGCGTCAGTGGAACGCTGAACAACAGTATTGTGCCGAACAATCCATTCGACCCCTGTTGAGCTGTCATCTAGGACGCCTGGGTATCCGCACGCCCAAATCATATTGTTCTCTAAAGTCACATTGTTTATGACTCCGCTGACGCCTCTAAGTGCGATCCCGGCACCGAAACTTGTCCGGTTGGAAATGCGGCAACCTGCCACGCGAATGTGCTGGCCAACACCACCATACTGAAGGAACCCGATGCCACTGTACTCGCCATCGCGTATCGCGAGGCCCTCGATAGTGAGGAAGCTGACATTTTCAAATACAAGAGCACCCGACACACCCCAATTAGTGCCGGTTGCATTGCCCACAATTTCAGGAAACTCGCCCGCCGCCGCTCGAATTGTCAGGGTTGCGGCGCTGGACAATCCAATTACAGGACGAGGAATGAAGCTGTGGGACTGATATTCAGTGCCCAAGGCATAGTCATGATTTGGCACAAATGGGCCACCGTCATCGAAAATGTCCAGCACTACGTGACCGGACACTCCAGCGACTTCCAAATCATTAAAAAAGTCTCCGATGCTGCCGTAGTCAAATCCAGAAGCAGGATTTCCGTTTGCACAGGTGTAGGTTCCGACCAACTGCGCTGCTGCACCGGGGGCGAGCGCGAGCAGGGTTCCAACAATAATTGGCAGGCCTCTCCTGGCGAAGGTAACATGCATGATGATCCTCCGATCGCGAACGGTTAGCTCCTCAGCACGAGAGCACCCACACGTCGCGGACTATCTTGCTCTATGGCGCCGTTGCGACTCCACCGGTAGTGTTAGGCGACTGCGGGTCCTGAATGTTTGTTACCCCGTGTGCGCGTGCCTCGGCGCGGCCGCCTTCTCCTGTGCTGCCGTCTCCATCTCCACCGTATGCTTCGGCGCTGCCTCCTGAAGCGGACGATGTTGAAATCGCCAGCGCGTCGCCCCCATAG
Organism: uncultured Planctomycetaceae bacterium; assembly: GCA_964652605.1. GTDB lineage: Bacteria > Planctomycetota > UBA8742 > UBA2392 > UBA2392 > JADJRK01. The sequence goes on along the minus strand of CAZZBH010000068.1, from coordinate 19,880 downwards.
CCATCGCCGCCGGATGAGTGCGCTCCCTCCCCACCGACCGCGACAGCTTGACCGCCTGAGCCCGTGCCGTAGGTCGTCGGCGTTGGCCCGTCACAGCTTGCTGTCGCGCTGCCTCCCGTCTCCCCGATGCCGCCCTCAGCGTACGCGTTCTCGAACGAGTTCACCGATGTGACGTAGGCATTGGCATGTCCGCCCCGCGTGCTGCCAGCCAATCCAGCTGCGTCGCCGCCGAGCGCATACGCATACCCGCCCGCCGTGGCCGTGGCATCGCCGCCGTTGCCGCTTTCGGTGTGGCCGCCTTCTGCGTGTGCGCCGTCATTCGTGCTGGTGGCTGTCGCTTGTCCGCCGTCGCCGGTTGAAGAATCACCACCAATGGCTGTGGCGCTTCCGCTGGAACTGGTTGCTGTGGCTTCGCCGCCATCGCCGCTTGTGGAGTCTCCTCCTTGCGCCCAAGCATTCCCGCTCAAGGCAATGGCTTCGCCGCCATCGCCGCTTACGGAGTCCCCTCCGTATGCCCAAGCAGTGCCACTGATCGTGTCCGCTGCGCCTATCCCCCCGTCGCCACTTGCCGATGCACTTCCTCCCAAGGCGTGGGCGTAGCCGGTCGCCCACACAGTGGCGGTCCCGCCGTCGCCGGTATCCAGACCGTCGCCGCCTTCTGCCCATCCGTTCGTCACACGATTCGTGCCGCTGCCCACGGTCGCGTTGCCGCCCGCGCCGGTGGTGAGTATCGCGTCTCCGCCGTATGCCTCGCCGTCGCCTGACGCCATTGCCGTCGCATCGCCGCCGTCCCCACCCGCGCTGTCGCCGCCGATGGCTAGCGCGTCACCGGCTGTGGTCGTGGCCGTAGCTTCGCCACCCGTGCCGGTGCCCGACGAAAAGCCGCCGTGAGCCTCGGCATAGTTCGAAGCAACAGCGGTGGCGTCGCCTGCGTCCCCGAAGTGCGAGCCCAGCCCGCCGATCGCCAGCGATGACTCCGATGCCGCCAGTGTCCCCGCAAACGCGTGGCCACCAGCGCCTATGCCGGCGCCGTCGCCGCCGATTGCCTCAGAGTACGTGCCGCCATCTGAGGTCGCGTCCCCGCCGGGCGCGGTCTGTGACACCGATCCGCCCGTGGCGTAGGCCCAGCCGAAGTCGGCGGATGCGATGGCCTCGCCGCCCGATCCTCCATGATTGCCATTGCCACCCCAGGCGCCGGAAATGCCAGGCTCTCCGGCCGAGTCGGTGTTGATCGCCGTGGCGTCACCGCCGCTGGATGGGGTCAACTGGGACTGGTCGATGCCGAAGCCTGCCACCGCGTAGCATGTGGAGTTGTCGCCGGTCACATCGACATCCGCATCATCACCTGACCCCGATCCATCCATCGTGGTGACGAGCACGATCGTGTCATCCGCGTTGGCCGTATGGGAATCGCCGCACCATATGATCGGCACGCCGCCGACTGTCCACGAAATCGGGCCGTCGGAGGAAGTCCAGCCGACGCCGAGCATGGCGTCTCGCACAGCCCTTGCATCCGTGACAAAGTCGCTGGACGGGTCAAGCCGCGGCGGCGACGAGGTCACGACTGAGAAGTTGGCCTGAATCGAGTTGTCCAACGTGGTCTGGTAAGTCGTCTGCGCCGAAAGGGCTGTGCCGGCAAGGGCTAGCAGAACTGCCAAGGCTGATGCGTACAGTTTGGTCATCGTGGCTTCCTTTATTTTAGTTCCCCAGTCCTGCAGTTGTTGACATTTCGCTGATTTTCCGGCGCGTGTTGCCCGCTCATTCCGGCGATTCCGCGCCGCCCCAGGCCCACGCCGATGCGCCATTGCCTGTGGCGATCGCTTGCGCCTGGCAGCCGGGCTTGGCTGTCACCAGCAGCAGGCAGTTTGGCTCGTCCACTTCCGCGTAGCCGTTGGCCCAATAGACAGGCACGCCATCAACCACGGCCCGCACCGGGCCGTCGGCCAAGTCTGCGCGCATGCAGTCGAGGTGAAGCCTCATCGCGTCAAAACTTTCTGTCGCGCTGGATTGCCGCGAAGTGAAAGTTGGGTGTTCGCCGGAGACGACGTGGATGTGGCGGCGCAGGATGTGCTCAAGCTCGGGTGAATGTGCTTGCGACGGCAATGACCATGAGCATCGCGGCGACCCACCGGCAAGGGTCGAAATCACCAGCAACAAGATCACGAGCAGCCTCAGCATGGTTTCACCACCGCGATGAGCCGCAACATACATCACACGAAATGGGGGGCAAGACAATTCGAAAAAAATCTCTGGCGAGTGTGTCAGAAACACAACGGCAACGATGCCGCTTCGCACCCTTGTGGTCGGACGGGCAGCGCTCGCGGTCTCCAGACTTTGGCATCCGACCCTTCTGCTATTCATGTGTACTTCATCCGTTGGGATCGCTGCAGAACGAAAGGTAGTTTTTTGAATCTGGTGGTTGACTTTTGAACGATGGGTACGATACTGAACGCTCATTCGAGGGGAACTCATGCAAGCTGCCGAGAGACGACAGAAGAAGACCGAATTGAAGCGCGAGGCGATCCTGCGATCCGCTGCCGCTGCTTTCCGTCGCAAGGGCTACCACGGAACCAGCATGGAGGACATCAGTGAGCAGTTGCTGATGACCAAGGGCAGCCTTTACTACTACTTCAGCGACAAAGAGGCGATCCTCTACGCCTGCCACGATTTCAGCCTCGACCGCGTGCTGGAGAAAATGGCCGAGGTGGCTGAGATGAACCACGGCGCCACAGCCACAGACAAGCTGTGCGCGCTGGTGCAGGGTTTTGTGGACGTGATGATTGACGACCTGCAGGGCTCGGCGCTCGCGCTGGATTTCACGGCGCTCCAGCCGGAGCTGCTTGAGAAGATCATCGTCAAGCGCGACCGCTTTGAGCGCGGTATGCGCAGCATCATCGTCGAGGGCGTGCGCAACGGCGAGTTCCGTCGTGTTGACCCGAAGCTGTCCACGCTGGCAATCCTGGGCGCCATCAACTGGATCGGCAAGTGGTATCGCCCGGACGGCCCGTTTACCGCCAACGACATCGGCAAGATGTACGGCAACCTGTTTGTGGAAGGGCTCAAGACCGGGACGATGACAGACCGTCCGGGAACGGCCGGATAGCCGGCCCTTCAGGGTCGGTCTGCGATATTGGGAGACGACATGCAAGTCATCAAGAACATCCGCAACTTCGACGACTGGATGGACTACCTGAAGGAATGGCAGTCCGACATCGGCGTAAAGATCGAAGACGCCGAGAACTTCGTGATGACGCCGATGTACGACTCGGACATCCCCAGCGAAATCGAATTCGGCGACTTCAAGGGGCAGCCCAAATGGGACCGCGTCACGCAGATCCCCACACAGAACATGCGCGACAGCCTGCTGGCGCTGACCTTCGTGCAGGGCGACACCGAGTTCGCCAGCGTTGAGCAGCAACGTCGCTTGCTTGAAACCGTGCCGCACGATTACGACCGTTACGCGGCTGTGCGCATCATGCTCGAAGAGATCCGCCACGGGTTGCAGATGTGCCACATCCTGGTCGAGCATTTCGGCACCAGCGGCAAGGTGGAAGCCCGCAAGCTGCTTGAGCGGCGCGCGCGCGAGGCCTTTCCGGAATCAAGCAGCCCGCGCCTGCTGGGTGCCTTCAATGAAGCCGTGGACAACTGGCTGGACTTCTACGCCTACACATGCTTTGTCGATCGCGACGGCAAGTTCCAGCTGGGCATGCTCAAGCCGTGCGGTTTCAGCCCGCTGGCGCGATCGGCTGGGCCGATGCTGCGCGAAGAGGCTTTCCACCTGGGCAGTGGCAATGACGGCTTGACGCGCATCGTGAAGGCGGGTCGCGTGCCGGTGCCGGTACTACAGCGGTTCTTCAACAAGTGGATATCGTGCGCGATGGACCTGTTCGGCAAGGACGAATCGTCCACTGCCGAGTGGGGCTACGTGTGGGGTTTCAAGGCGCGCTTTGATGAAGACAAGCAACGCAAGGAAGGCAACCTTGACCCCGACCGCAAAGAGCTGAACCACCACAACCGCATGCTGTACTGGCACGAGGTGGCGGACATTGTGAAGCGGCTCAACAGCTTCATCCCCGGCGAAGAAAAGTTGTTCATGCCGGACGAGAAGTTCCACCGTGCAATCGGCCGCTACGCGGACATGCCGTACGACGTGCAAGGCAACCTGCTGAGCAAGGAAGAGTACCCGGCGTACATCAAGTCGGTGTTGCCAAGCGAAGCGGATTACAAGCTGCTCGGGGATATCTTCAAGGACCCCAATTGGATTGCGGAGCGCGCGCTGCCCAAAGACCTGTGGGGTTACCAGGAAAACATCCGCAAGGCGACAGTGGGACGGTAGGCTAACCGTCATGTGAATTCCAGCCGGGCGCGGGATTAGAAGTATTGCGCCCGGCTGTATTTCGGGTATTGCAGACAAGCATCCACGCGAACGGGAGATCGTCATGAGCGCGAGCACAGCGGCGAACGGCAGGCAGACGCACCATACGAACCGTGACTGGTGGCCGAACCAGTTGAACCTGAATGTGCTGCACCAGCATTCTGAGAAGTCTGACCCACTTGGCAGGAAGTTCGATTACGCCAAGGAAGTGAAGAAGCTTGACGTAAAGTCGCTGGTGAAGGATCTCAAGGCGCTGATGACCACCTCGCAGGACTGGTGGCCCGCCGACTTCGGCCACTACGGGCCACTTTTCATCCGCATGTCGTGGCACGCAGCCGGCACCTATCGCATCGGCGATGGTCGTGGCGGTGCGGGCGAGGGCCAGCAGCGCTTTGCACCCGAAAACAGCTGGCCGGACAACGCCAACCTCGACAAAGCCCGCCGGTTGCTCTGGCCGCTGAAGCAGAAGTACGGCCAACGAATTTCGTGGGCTGACCTGCTGGTGCTTGCCGGCACCGTGGCACTGGATGCGATGGGGTTCAAGACCTTCGGGTTCGGGTTTGGACGCCCTGACGTGTGGGAACCCGACGAATCCGTGTACTGGGGCCCTGAGGGCAAGTGGCTTGAAGACGCGCGCTACAGCGGCGACCGCGACCTGCAAAACCCGCTGGCTGCCGTGCAGATGGGGTTGATTTACGTGAACCCGGAAGGCCCCAATGGCAAGCCGGACCCGCTGGCGGCTGCCCGCGACATCCGCGAAACGTTCAAGCGCATGGCGATGAACGACGAAGAAACGGTCGCGCTGATCGCCGGCGGCCACAGCTTCGGCAAAACTCACGGCGCTGGCCCAGCCGACAACGTCGGCGCCGAGCCCGAGGGCGGCAGCATCGAGCAGCAGGGCCTGGGGTGGAAGAACCGCTTCGGCACCGGCAAGGGCGCCGACACGATCACCAGCGGCATCGAAGTCACCTGGACCACCACGCCGACCAAGTGGAGCAACAACTTTTTCTGGAACCTGTTCGGGTATGAGTGGGAGCTGACCAAGAGCCCAGCCGGCGCATACCAGTGGAAGCCGACGGGCGACGCGGGCGCGGGCACCATTCCACACGCGCACGACAAGACAAAGCGCATCGCGCCGTCAATGCTGACGACCGACCTGTCACTGCGCTTTGACCCCGAGTACGAGAAGATCTCGCGGCGCTTCTTCGAAAACCCGGACGAGTTTGCCGACGCGTTTGCGCGCGCGTGGTTCAAGCTCACGCACCGCGACATGGGCCCGGTCGCCCGCTACAAGGGCCCGTTGGTTCCCAAGGAGCCGCTGATCTGGCAGGACCCGGTGCCGCCGCATAAGGGCCCGAAGATCACGTCGGCGGACATTACCGCCCTGAAGACAAAGATTCTCGCATCCGGCTTGTCGGTGCCGGAGCTGGTTTCGACTGCCTGGGCATCGGCATCAACCTTTCGCGGCTCCGACAAACGCGGCGGCGCTAACGGCGCGCGCATTCGTCTTGCGCCGCAGAAAGACTGGGATGTGAACCAGCCGGCGCAGCTATCCAAAGTGCTGAGCAAGCTGGAGGGAATCCAGGCCAAGTTCAACAAGGGCAAGAAGATGGTTTCCCTGGCTGACCTGATCGTGCTGGGCGGATGCGCGGCGATCGAGAAGGCCGCCAAAGCCGCTGGGTACAAGAACATCAAGGTGCCTTTCAAGCCCGGGCGTACAGACGCGTCGCAGGAGCAGACCGACGTCGCCTCATTCGAGCCGCTTGAGCCGAAGGCCGACGGCTTTCGCAACTATCTGTACGGGCCACAGCGGCTGAGCGAAGAAGAAATGCTCGTTGACAAGGCGCAACTTCTGACCCTAAGCGCGCCCGAGATGACTGTGTTGGTAGGTGGCCTGCGCGTGCTCGGCGCAAACCACGGCAAGTCAAAGCACGGAGTGTTCACCACCAAGCCTGGCACGCTGACAAACGACTTCTTCGTGAACCTGCTGGACATGCGCACCGAGTGGCAGTCCATAGAAGACGGCAAATACGAAGGCCGCGACCGCAAGACAGGCAAAGCCAGGTGGACAGCCACCAGGGCCGACCTGATCTTCGGCTCAAACTCGCAGTTGAGGGCACTGGCCGAAGTCTATGCCAGCGAAGACGCAGGCAAGAAGTTTGTGGACGACTTCGTGGCCGCCTGGGACAAGGTAATGAACCTCGACCGCTTTGATCTGGCGTAGGATTGCTGGCCTTGAGTTGAAAGCAAACCGGGCGCCCACGGGCGCCCGGTTTATTGGCGGTGGCGGCTATCCGATCTTGAGTTCCGTGAGCTCGGTTGTGCTTTCGTGGCCCTCGCTCTTGCTGGTCAGCTTCACCAGCAAACCACTTGCTTTGTCAGTCCAGGTTGTGGTGGTCGCGAAGTCGGTCTTGTTCTCGACCTTGACGCAATTGAACTCGCCGGCTTCCACCTTGACCTTCTCATCGCTCTTCTTCATGTCCGCGTCACCCACTTCGCCGCCTTCGGGCAGTTTCAGTGACTGCTTGTACTCGTATGATCCTGTCTCTTCCTTCTGTCCGTTGAACGTGGTCACCTTGACCGAGGCCTCGTTCTCAGTCACTTCCAGCACTTCGTACTTCGAGTACGTCGTGACGGTGCTGTCGCCCGACTTCGACGTCAGCTTGTGCATCCAGAAGTTGCCCTTGGTGCGGAACGGCTTGAGCGTGTCAAGCTTGGCCTCGTCGGCCTTCTTCTCGTCGTCGGGCTTCTTGTCCCCCGGCTCCTGCTCTGCCTCTTTCCTGGGCTCGGCTTTGCCGGGCTCCTCGCCCATGCCGCCCTGCGCATATGCGGGTGCGGCTGCCAGTGCTGCCATTGCTGTCATCATCAGTAGTGTCTTCATCTTGGTGTCTCCGCAATGACGGCCACAACAGCGTGGCCTATGAAGCTACAAACACCGGATTCACGTGGCGCGCACCCGCCTTGCGTGAATTGCGTCGCAAAGTACGAAATCGATGAATGCACTGTTTGAACAACAAGCCGTAAGCTCCCCTCACCCCGACATTTACGAGTCCGCTGCTTGTCGGTTTTGTGCACTTGGCGGGCGGATCATAGCCCCGGATTTTGCGGATTCCGGGAAGGGGTAGCCGGCACTAACCGGCCCTGGCCGCATCCGCCGCTGGCTGCGCCGGGCCATGACTCGCCGCAACGTCGTTGCTATGGTGCGGCAATGGAAGTTGAACGCGAAGTCATGGAGCAGGATGTGCTGCTGGTGGGCGCCGGGCCGGCGAACCTGGCTCTGGCCATACACCTCAAGCAGCTTGTCGCCAAACACAACGAGACGGCTGAGAACAAGCTCGAGCCGGAAATCACGATCATCGAAAAAGCACCCGAAATTGGGCACCACCAGCTTTCCGGCGCGGTGATGGACCCGCGCGGCATCAGCGAGCTGTTCCCCGACTGGCGCGAGCAGGGCTTTCCCGTCGAAGCGCCCGTCGCCTACGACGCGATGCTGAAGCTCAAGCCAAGCGGCAAGACCAGCAAACTACCCTGGGTGCCGCCGAGCATGCACAACGCGGGCAAGTTCGTCGTCAGCCTCAACAAGGCTGTGAAGTGGCTTGGCGAGAAGGCCGAGGCACTGGGCATCAACGTGTTCCCGGGATTCCCGGGCGCCGAGGTGCTGTACGAAGGCAACCGCGTAAAGGGCGTGCGCGTCCGCGACATGGGCGTGAACAAGTGGGGCGAGCACAAAGACGGCGAGTTCATGGCCGGCGGCGATCTGCACGCCAAAGTCACCGTGCTCGGCGAAGGCACGCGCGGCAGCCTTGCCAAGCACCTGATCCCGAAGCTCGGGCTGGACGAAGGCCGCAACCCGCAGATGTACCAGATCGGCGTCAAGGAGGTCTGGAAGCTCTCCGAGAAAGGCCAGCAGAAGCTAAAGCCGGGCGACGTGTACCACACCATGAAGTACCCGCTGCCCAAGAACGTCTTCGGTGGCGGATGGGTGTACGGGATGGCGGACGGCATGGCGAGCATCGGGTTGGTGGTGGGGCTGGACTACAAAGACCCGACGCTGGACCCGCACCAGCTTTTCCAAAAGTGGAAGACGCACCCGTGGCTTAAAGAGATGCTCGATGGCGGCGAAGTGCTGCACTACGGGTCGAAGACGATCCCGGACGGCGGGTACTTTTCCATGCCGAAGCTGACCGCGGACGGCGTGATGCTCGTGGGCGACACAGCCGGCTTCCTGAACAGCATGCGGCTGAAGGGCATCCACCTGGCGATCAAGTCGGGGATGATGGCGGCTGAGACGATCTTTGAGTGCCTGAAGGCGGATGACTTCAGCGCGACCGCGCTTCACAAGTACCAGAACCGGTTTGAGACCTCCTGGGCAAAGAAAGAGCTGTGGGGCGTGCGCAACTTCCGCCAGGGTTTCCAGCGCGGCGAGAAGTTCGGATTTGTGAATGTCGCCTTCGGGTTGATCACCGGCGGGCGCGGACTGAGCTCGCGGCTGTCGGCGGAGGCGGACTACGAAGAGTACAACAAGGTCAGCAAGCCAGGCACAACACAGGCGCAGGACCCCGCGCAGTACGACGACAAGCTGACCTTCGACAAGTTGAAGGACGTGTACTTTTCGGGCTCAACGCACGAAGAAGATCAGCCGTGCCACCTGCAAGTAACGTCGCCTGACGTGTGCATCACCCAATGCACACAGGAATACGGCAACCCGTGCCAGCACTTCTGCCCGGCCAAGGTGTACGAAATGGTGCCGCGCGACGAGGGCAAAGGCATGAGCCCGCAACTGAACCGCGAGGGTGAAGGCAAGACGAACGAGCAGGGGCTGGTACTGAAGATCAACGCCAGCAACTGCGTGGACTGCAAGACGTGCGACATCAAGGACCCCTACCAGGTCATCAACTGGGTAGTACCAGAAGGCGGCGGTGGGCCGATCTACACGAACATGTAGTGAAAGCCCGCGACGGAAGTCGCGGGCGTCGCGGCGCGTGCGCCGCGACGAGTTTTTCCGGCACGGGATGGCACAGGCCACCTAGCCCACGACTTCCGTCGTGGGCTTTCATGCTCATCACGAATTTGCGCTGGTTGCAAACTCCCGGTACTCTTTGGTCGTTGCATCACCATGCGAGTTGGACGCATGCGCAAACGAAACGTCTGGATCGGTCTGCTGCTGCTTGCGTTGTGCGCGGGAGCAATCGGTATCTGGATCGCCTCGTCGGCTTCAGACGCACCAACACCTGCGCCCGCCCAACCTGAACCGCAGCGCCCTGAACCTGCGATCATTGCGCCGGCGCCGTTGGTGGCCAATGCCGCCCCCGAAGCAACAACAGTTGTCGATGAGCCACCGACTCTGGAACCGCCTGACGAGCCGGCCAAGGAACCAGCGAAGCCCGTTCCCGCGGAGCCGGAGAATCCCAACGAGTTCCGGCTTGACTACCACATTCGCGCGTTCGTGGTGGATGACCTCGGCAACCCGATCGAGGGCGCGTCGGTGATGATCTGGGCGCAACTCTTCAGGGCTGGAGAATCAAAACCGGTTTCACGACCCGTCGTGATGGTCGGCAAGAGTGATTCGCGTGGACTCGTGGATTCCACATCGCGAATCGAGATATCCGGTGAAGGCGTGGCATGGTTGAAGGGCACTGCCAGCGTCGTCGGCAGGAAGGAAGGGTACTTTGCAGACGAGCCGCTGGAGATCGAGATTGTCAACGGCAGTTGGAAGACTGACGAGCCAATCACTATTCGAATGACGGCCGGTGGAGCAGTTCGCGGCGTGCTGCTAGATGAGAACGGTCAGCCGGTGACCAGGGCCGGGTGTCGATGGGTAACGGAGCAGGCAGTGCCACGCCGAACGAAAGGGGCGAGTTCTTGATTGAGCCCGCCAAACCAGGCGAGTACGAGCTTCACTACAACCCGGTTACGTACAAACCCATCGGAACTGTGATCGTGCGGAGCCGCCACACCGTAGACGTGGGGACGTTAGTTTTGGAGAGCACGAACTCCATCATGATGTCCGTTGTGGATGACGACGGACCAATCAAGGGCGAGTGGGAGATCGTGCTGACGGATGAATCCGGGCGCGTCGCGCAGAGAGTCGCCAGAATGGATCAGCCTGCAGGATGGGTCAGCTCGATTCCGGCAACGACGTACACTATCGAAGTCCGCAAGTTCGGATACCAAAGTGTAGTTCGCGAACACATTGTGGTCGGTGAACTCGATTGGGTTCGTCTCGGCGAGATCAAACTGCAGCCAATCGGCCAGGAACGTGGCGAACTCGCAATGAAGCGGTGAGTAGCATGGCCTTCCAGGCCATGGAGTTGGGATCGGCTTCCAGCCGATCGTGCCGCGTGCTGGAAGCACGCGGAGACGACATCGGCAGGATGCCGATGCTACTCACGCGCTGGAAGCGCGTGCCACTTTTACTGCCGCTTTCTCTTTGGCCTCTCCATACAGTTTGTCATCCATCGCGCCGACGGCGGCTATGCCTTGGGCGGCGCAGGGGCTGTGTTTGCCGGGTTTGCCTATGATCTTGTCGGCGTCTTCGCCTACCTTGCGCAGCAGGAAAAACAGGGGCAGGGCGAGCACTGTGAATGCTCCGCCTACGATGTACCCGGTTGAATAGTCGCGCACCTTTGTGAGATAGCCCAGCCCGGCTTGCCCGCCGATGCCTCCGACGTTGGCGATCATCGAGTCGAAGCTGACGACTGTCGCGCGCTGTTGTGTCGGTACGACCTTGTGGATGTAGGCCTGGCGCACCGGCCCTACGACGCCCATGGAGGCGGTCACGACCAGCAGGCACGCCAGCGCCAACCCGAAGTTGGGCGCGAGCCCGACGCCGACCGCCGCCACCGCGTATATCCCCGCCGCCCACATCAGCATGGTGGTGCGCTTGCCGCACACGCGCGCGAAGTAGTCCACCACCGCGTTGCCCACCATGGTTGAGATCGCAACGGCGGCAGCCACCACGCCCGCGATCCAGACCGCGTTGGTTTCGAGCAGCTCCAGAAAGTACGGCTGCCACGCGTAGAAACCCCAGATGATGAACCCGGTGTGCACCGCTGACGCTAGCATCAGCAGGCGCAGCGACTTGCGGCTCCACCCGTATTGCAGGCCGGCTTTGGCGACAGACGACATCTCCTTGCGCACAGTTTTCAGAGTCAGCGGGCGCGGCGTGAAACCCATGTCGCGCATGGTGAACAGCGCCAGCACGAACGCCGCCACCAGCAGGCCAGAACGCGCGATGAACGGCACGCTGAGATCAAGCTGGCCCAGCAGGCCGCCACCGACGGTGCCGATCAACATGGCTGCGCCGGTGACCATGGCTCCGCGGCTGAAAACGGTGTCGAGGTTCCCGTCGAATCCGGTCGCGTTGAGCGCGTCCACAAGCCAAGCCTCGACCGCGCCGGAATAGAAGGTGAACCCCAGGCCAAGCACGACGGACGCGAGGATGAACGGCAGCAGCGGGTCGATCCCGAATTGCGGTATGGCTACGTAAACGCCGGTGCCTACCGCGAGCACGGAGACACTAAAGAGGAAAGAGGCGCGGCGGCCGATGGTGTCGGCTACGACGCCGGTGGGGATTTCGAAGATGACGCTGCCGGCTGTAAAGGCGGCGTTGGCGATGAAGACGCCGAAGATGTCGAGACCGGCGTCGAGCAGGAACAGCGCGGTTACGCCCCAGATGATGGACGCGGATAACGTATACACGCCGGAGATTGCGTAGTAGCTGCGGATGACGGCTTTGGGCGTCACTCCGGTCTCCGGTAGCCATGGGCTTGAAGCCCATGGCACTACTCACGCGCTGGAAGCGCGTGCCACTCCTTGATGCCACTCTTGCGCCATGTTGTGGAAGCGCTTGAAGAGGTGGAGGCTGTCGTGCGGGCCTGGGCTGGCTTCCGGGTGGTACTGCACGCTGAAGACCGGCAGCGTCTTGTGGCGGATGCCGCTTACTGTGTTGTCGTTGATGTTCATGTGCGTGATTTCGACGTCGGCGGGCACGCTTTTCGGGTCCGTGGCGAACCCGTGGTTCTGGCTTGTGATTTCGACTTCTCCGGTGGCCAGTTCTTTCACCGGGTGATTGGCGGCGTGGTGGCCGAACTTCATCTTGTAGGTGGTGCCGCCGAACGCCCAGGTAAGAAGCTGGTGGCCGAGGCAGATGCCGAAGATCGGCAGCTTCTTCGCGATCAGCTTCTTGATCTCCTTGATCGCGTAATCCAGCGCAGCCGGGTCGCCGGGGCCGTTGCTTAGAAACACGGCGTCAGGCTCCCACGCGAGGATTTCTTCAGCGGTCGCGGTCGCGTTGAATACGCGGACCTGGAAGCCAACCTGCACGAGACAGCGCAGGATGTTTTTCTTGGCGCCGTAGTCGATGGCGGCGCACTTCAATACCGGTGCTGGGTGTTGGGTCTTGGGTGTTGGGTCCGGAGTGCCGAGCACTGAGCTCTCTGCGAATGCTGATTCGTACCCCGCGTTCATGTCCCATGCGGGCTGGTTGCTAACGACCTTTACGAGGTCCTGGCCTTCCATGGTTGGGCTGGCGAGAAGTTCTTCCAGTAAGGGCGAGCCTTGGGTCGCCCTCAATTGCCCGTTCGAGGGCGACGCAAGCGTCGCCCCTACGGCACCCTCGGCTGCGATCACTCCGCGCATGGCGCCCTGCTTGCGCAGGTGCAGTGTCAGCGCGCGGGTGTCGATGCCGTCGATGGCGGGCACGTTGTGGTCGGCTAGAAACTCGTGCAGGCTTTTCTCGCTGCGGAAGTTGCTGACGATGCCGGAAAGCTCGCGGCACACGAACCCGCTCAGCCACGGTTTATCCCACTCATTGTCTTCGAGGTTGATCCCGTAGTTGCCGATCTGCGGCGTGGTCATCGCGACGATCTGGCCGGCGTAGCTGGGATCGGTGATGATTTCCTGGTAGCCCGTCAGCGACGTGTTGAACACCACCTCGCCGAAGCCCTTGCGCTGCGACCCAAAAAGTCGGCCGCGGAAGGCGCGGCCGTCTTCAAGCAGCAGGATTCCCGAAGCTCGCTTTCTCATCGCGCGGAAGTATAGGCCCGCGGCACTCGCCTGCAATGCCGGGCCCGCGTGATCAGTCATCCGCCATGGCGCTGATGCGGCGCACCCACCATTCCCGCAGGTGCTCGCCCATATCGTCGCGCGCCATTCGGTCGGCAGCCGCATCCTGCCTGGATTGGCCGGTTACGATGCACAAACCCTCAATGCAGCGGTCAAGCAGACCGCGATCAGAGGTCGTCGGCATCACCACGCCGTCCGTCGAAGTCATGTCGATGTGAAGCCGCGTCGCCACGTCATGGATCGCAATCGCGACACGCCGGCCGCCCAGCGCAATCAGGCTGTTAAGCATGGCGCTGCGCACCATAAACTGCCGCTCAAGCAGAAAGCCGTCGGCGTTGCGCTGAAAGGCCAGGCGCTCCTTCAACGCATCCACTACGCGGCTGCGGCGCTCATCCCGCCGCCCCTCGTAGTCGAGCTTGCCCAGTGAAATCGCGCACTCAAGCCGGACCTGCAGGCTTTCGTCCGCCAGCGGCCCCAGCAGCGCCTCAAGCAAAGCGTCGGCGTCGCCGGGATCGCCGATGTTGCCCAGGCCCTGGGCGGCTGTGGCGCGCAGATGAGGATCTTCGGCGGCGGGTACTGCCCCGTCGCCCAGCAGGATGGCGGTCAGGCGGCGGCGCATGGCTTCATGCTCAGTGGGCGGCGCGGCTTGCACCTCGTAGCGCAGCTCGTCACGCGCCTCAGCCGGCGCATTGCGGCAACCGGCAAGCGCAAGCAGAAGGCAGATCAGTATCAGAGCCGGTCGCATAGGCTGCGGATTGTCCGCGCATCAGCCGCCACGTCAAGCACACTGCAATCGCGCCGGGTGCGCCATCCCTGCCGAGGCTGGCAGCCCATGATAGCATCGGTCGCAAATCCGCCGGCTGTGTTCACGACTGGCAGGCGAAGCGTATAGGTGCGGGTTCAAGCACGAAGGGACGACAAGATGACGACTTCATGGCGCACGCTGATGCTTGCAACAATCCTTGCGGCCGCGGGCTCGCTTTCTGCACAGGTGCCGCAGCTGCTCTATTACAAGTTCAATGAGGGCTCTGGCGCAACGACCGCCAACTCAGCCAGCCCCGGCATTGGCACAAATCCGGCTGCGATCTCAGGAACGACCTCGTGGATCACTCCGGGGCAGATCGGATCATCCTCATTAAACTTCGCAGGCACATCACATATCGCCACCAACGCACCGCTCAGCATCCCCAGCACGCAGTCGTGGACGATCGAGTTCTGGATTCGCCCGAATGCCAACACCTGGGGTTACATCTTTGGCGATGGCGACAACGTGGGTTCGTCCTTCGCCCACTTGCGGTGCAGCTGGTACAACCTGACCGATACGATTGAACTGGCGGGGACAAACGATGGCATCGGAACTTCACTGCGCATCGTCACCGGCCCCATCTTGAACACGTGGCATCACTTCGCCTTCGTTTACGATCACACCGCCAGCACGATATCCACCTACTGGAACGGTGTGCCAAACGTTTCCGGCACCTACACAACCAACATCAGTGGATCGGCCTTCATTCTGGGGCGTCTGGACCCAAGTCATACCGCAATCTTCAACGGGGCGATTGACGAGTTCCGCTTCTGGACGGTCGCACGTTCGCAGGCCGAGATCTTGGCTGGCATGAACAATGAGCTTCCTTTGGGGCCGGCGCTTACGGCCGCGGCTTCTGCGGGTACTGCTGCATCCGTGTTTTCCAATTCTGATGGTGGCGGCGACGGCGTTGCCGCTGGTGGCTCGTTCACTATCGCCGACAACGATGACACGAACATTGGCTTGATCACGCTCGACCAGATTGAGCTGACGGCGTCAGGCTCGGGCAACGATTCAACCGCCTATAACGAGGTCTCCATCTATCGTGACCACGACTCGCTGGGCACGCAGGGCAGCTACGACCCCGGCATCGATGTGCTGATTGATACTGTGGTCGGCGGCTTTCCGACCGACAACGGCGTGCTGACCTTCGACGTCCCGACCGCCGAGCAAGGCTCATGGGGCGGAAGCCAGATTCGCACCTATTTCGTCGTCGCCAAGTTCGCGGGCACGGCGCTGCCCGGCGATACCTTTGCGTTCTCGGTCACCGATCTGGCTGTCTCCGGCCACGCACAAGCGCAGGGCCAGGGCTTGCCCAGCGCGGTCATGTCCGGCTTTGAGATTGACACGCCTTCGTTCGTGTTCGCCGACGTCGGCCCGGCGACGGCGCGCACTGTCTATCTCACCTTCCCCGGCGTGTGCCAGGAATTCACGATCAGCTACCCGGCTGGTCCGGACGACAAGCCAGCCAACCTTATGGTGCAAAGCCAGGGCACCGCCGACGAAGTGGTGGACCTGGTCAACACCCAACTGTGGTGGGATTCCGACAACGACCAGGCCTTCACCCCAGCCGATACGCTGATCGACACCCAGGTGTTTACGCAAGCCAATGGCAGCGTCACGTTTGACCTGTCGTCGCTGCCTGCCTTTCAGCAAGGCGACACACGGCGCTTCTTTGTGGTGTACAACCTGGGAACCACGGCGGCGAACAACTCGACTTTCCAGTGTCGCGTGTTCAGCATGGGGCCTGTGCCGCTGGGCGGCACGGCTTCGGGCCTGCCGCTGGCCTACAGCGCAGGGCTTGAGATCAGCGCGGCGATTGTGTTCGGCGTGATGAACGGCCCGGCAGCCCCCGTCACGGTCGATAGCAACGCGGGCGCGACCGGCGATGGCGTGCTGCTGGCGGACGTGACGCTGGAGGCGCTGCCCGGCGGCTCGTGGGACTTTGCCTCGCTGGTATTCAATGCAGCCGGCAGCGGCAGCCACAACACCGCCTACTTTGAACTTGGCTTGTATGAAGACTCCGGCAACGGCACCTGGGACGGCCCGGGCACTGACAGCCTGGCTGCGCCCTTGGTTGCGGGCTTCAGCGCCAATGTGGCGGCCTTTGACCTCAGCAACGCGGCGCTGCCCGCGGGCACAGACCGCCGTTTCTTTCTGGTCGCGCGGTTGAACGGCACAGCCGCCAGCGGCGACACTTTCGGCGCGCGGCTGACTGAGGCTGTTGCTTCCACGATTCCGCCGGTCGGCTCACCCAGCGGCTTTCCGACGCCGGCCAGCACCGCGCTGGTGATTGATGTGCCGGCACTCAGCGTTGCCAACTCGCCCGAGCAGCCGTCTGCCGGCACTCATGCCGCGGGCACTGCGGCCGAAGTGGTTGCCGCAAGCTTCCGTGTGCACGCGCTCAACGGCGGCGCCACGGTCAACAGCCTGCTGCTGACAACCGGCGGCACGGGCGACTGGAGCAGCGACATTGACGCGGCCGCAGGCGTGCAGGTGTTCCGCGACAACGGCGACGGAATCTTCGGCGCGGGCGACACGATGCTCGCGCAAGCCGGCGGCGCGGCGACGGTGACACTGAACATGAACTTGAACCTGGCAACGGGCGAGATCGCGGACTTGTGGGTGGTGCTCGGCTTGACTGCAAGCGCGGGCCAGGGCGTGGCAGCAACGCCCGAGACGTTCAGCGTGCGCATCGACAACCCGGCCGACGTGGGTGCCACAACGCCGGTAGTGTTCGGCATGCCAGCGCCGCAGGGTATTGACGTCGGTGCGATCGAGTTCAGCGTAAGCACGTTCGAGCCAGCCACCGGCTTAACCGCGGGCGGCCAGGCGCTGACGATTCAGGGCAGCGGGTTCATGGCACCGTTCACGGTGACGATCGGCGGAACAGCATGCCCAGGCACAGCCAGCATCACGGGCGGCACACAGGTGACCGGGCTGACCATCCCAGCCGGCTTCGGCCAGAACCTGCCCATCGTGATTCGCAGCGGCACACTGCCGCCGCAGACGCTGGCGCAGACTTTCAGCTACACGTCGCCAAAGGACAGCGCACCCCCCAAGGCCGACGATGGCGGAGGATGCACAACCGGCCAGGGCAGCGCATGGGCGCTGCTGCTGCTCGCGCCGCTCGCGGCGTTTGTCGCCCGTCGCCGAAGGGCGTAGCGGCACAACAGGCAGAACACCGGGCCGCCTAGCGCGGCCCGGTGTTCTGCTACCACTTCAGGTGGCAAAGATCCACTTTGCCGAAGCAAGGTTCAGCCACTGCCAGCGCCTGGACAATTCGCTTGACGCGGACAGCAACTGCCTGAGAATGGGGCGGTTCAAGACCACTTGTTATTTTTTGAGCGTGCCGCCTTTGTGGTGTTGGCGCGCCGCCTTCGAAGGAGTGCATCATGAAGTGCTGTCTTACTTCGCTGCTGGTTGGCTTAAGTCTTGTCGTCGCCTGCGTGTCGGTTTCGGCCCAGACCGTTGTCACCGTAGGCCAGGCCACGTCCAACAACATTTATCCGTTCCGGTTCTCGGGCAACGGAAGCGGGCGCTACCAGACCGCGTACCGCGCATCGGAACTGCCTGTGCCTGCGGGCTCGCAGCTGATCGAAATTCGTGTCATGGAGTGTACGCAGTCCGCGACGTATCAGATTCCAAACCCACCGGGACCGGGCACCTATGACAACCTGCGTGTGCGGCTTGCCCATACGACTGCCGACCCCGACACTGGCATGACTACCGTATTCGATTCCAATTACATCCCGGCAACCATGGTAACGACGCTGGGGCCCACCAACTACGCCCCGCAGTTTGTCGGCGGCTACTACATCTTCACTCTCACCACACCCTTTGTTTACAACGCGACAGACAACATGCTGCTTGACTGGTCATTCGACAGCCGCACCGGCGTCGGCTTCTACATTCACTCCACAGGCTCGCGTCGCCGCGTGTACAGCTTTCCGGCGAACTACCAGACGGTGAACGCAACCAGCAACACGACGAGTGGCGACTGGCGGGTCCAGTTTGTGTTCCTTACCGGCCCCGGAGTTACCGTTGTAGCGAACGTCGGCGCGGCGCAGGATGTTTTCTCGAACGAGCAAGGCCCCGGCAACAGCGGCATCAGTGCCGGTTCGTTCACGATCGACGCCAATGCACAGGGACAAATGGCCCTCAACACCATCGAGATCTCCGCATCCGGCACGGGCGATGATTCGGTGGCATTCACTGACGTCACGCTGTATCGCGATGCGGACAACAGCACCACGTTTGATGCCGTCGCAGACGAAGTGGCCGTCACGGCGCCAGGCAATTTCTCCACCGACGACGGCACCATTGTCTTCACACTTACGACCAGCGCACAAGGCTTCCAGGCCAGCGAGTCCAAACGGTTTTTCATCGTCGTAAGGCTCGCGGGAAATGCGTTGCCGGGCCAGACATTTAACTTCTCCGTCACGGGCATAACCGCCGCTGCGGGCAGCGTTTCCGGCGTGCCGGCGGCCATGAATGGCCTGATAATTGACACGCCGGAGTTTGTGTTTGCGGATACAAGTTCTCCGCAGGCGCAGACGGTCTTCTTGACGTTTTCGGAAGTTTGTCAGGTCTTTACGATAACGTATCCGAACGGACCGCCGGACAAACCTTCTTCTATCAACCTGACCAGTCTTGGCACAGCGCACGAGGTAGATGACCTGCACAACGTGCAGCTTTGGTTTGACCAGGACGATAACGCGGCGTTTGACGATCAGTTGGATACGCTGGTTGATACGCAGGTCTTCACGCAGGACGATGGCACGGTCAGCTTCAGCCTGGCCAGCCATCCCAACTTTCAGCAAGGCGACACGCGGCGATTCTTTGTGGTCTATAACCTCAACGCCAATGCCGGCGACCTTGAGACTTTCCGCTGCTACCTCTCCGACATGGGTGCCGCGCCTTTGGGCGGCATGGCGACCGGCTTGCCCTTGCCCAGCGCCAACGGCACTCCCGGCTTGGAAGTCAGTGCAGCTATTCTGTTCGGTGTGATGAACGGGCCTTTGGCACCCGTCAACGTTTCCAGCAACGCGCAGGGCCCCACTGGCGACGGTGTGCTGATTGCTGACGTCACGCTGGATGCATTGCCTGGCGGCGACTGGGTGATCAACACCGTGACCTTCCATGCCGGCGGCACAGGCAGTCACAACACTGCTTATCTGGAGCTTGGCTTGTACGAAGACTCCGGCAACGACACCTGGGACGGTGCAGCCGTGGATGCACTGGCTGCGCCGCTGCAAAGCGGCTTTGTCGCCAACAGCGTGACCTTCACCCTGAGCAACCCAAGCCTGGCGGCTGGCGCGCAGCGCCGCTTCTTCCTGGCGGGCAAGTTCAACGGCACAGCCGCGGCGGGCCAGACGTTCAATGCCCGCCTGCAGTCAGTGTCAGCGGCACCGCCGCCGGGTGGCTCCACCAGCGGATTCCCGACGCCGGCCAGCACAGCCGCCATCATTGACACACCGGTGCTGAGCGTAGCCAACGGGCCGAATCAGCCCAGCCCGGCGACACACGCCGCGGGCAGCACAGGCAGCCTGGTTGCAGCACAGTTCCGGCTGAACGCACTGAACGGCGCGACGACGGTCAGCGGCATCAACTTCACGACATCAGGCAGCGGAG
>CAZZBH010000067.1:0-21128 GCA_964652605.1 uncultured Planctomycetaceae bacterium | reverse complement strand
AATAGACACCAACCCGGGCACAAGCAGCAGCAACTGCACAGCCACAAGCACAGGCGCGGCGGTCTGGTGGCTGCTGCTGATCCCCGCCGCACTGGCAACCCGCCGCCGCTGGGGTGTTGGACAATGTGGCAATTCTGTCGGCCCTGACGGGCCTCAGAGGGGATGAGGCGTTCCGGACCCGGCCCTCACGGGCCGGGCTAAGCTCTGCCGGCCCCTGCGGGGCCTGTTGCTACGGCCCCTGCGGGGCGCGCATCGGCCAGAGGCCGATGGCACTACATCGGCGGGACGCCGATGCCACGGCTGATGCCACGGCTGATGCCACGGCCTTGAATGCTGAGATCAATGATGGTGGCCGAACTCGATGCCGGTTAGGGGTAGCACGATCCACGCCACGCCGATCAGGACGCAGGCCGCCGACGCCACGTACATGCTGCCCTTGAGCAACGCGGGTGATCGGCTTCCCAGCTTGGCGGTTACCGCACCAAAGCCGCCGGCGAACAACGCCATGCTGGCGATTGAACCCAGGGCAAATCCCCCAAGGTAAGAAAACGCGATCATCAGCGTGGGCGCCGCCAGCGCCGGGATGACACCCAGCAGGTGCGCCATGCCGGCCAAGCCGTGCAGCGCGCCGGCGCCCAGGGCCGCATGCTTGTGGATGTGAGAGTGCCGCACCGTTGTGTCGGCGGGGTCGTGCGCGCCCTCAACGTGCGTGTGCATGTGGGCGTGCTCCTGGCCGTCGTGCTCGTGGACGTGCACGTGCAGCTTGTGCCGCATCGCGCCGCGTATCCCCCACAGGCCCAGCAGAATCAGCATCATTCCCACCAGCCGCTCGCCCCACTCCTCGACCGGCGTGAGGTCAGGCGTGACGGCTTCGCGGGTTGCCAGCAGAATGACGGCCACGATGATCACGCCCACACTGTGGCCCACGCCCCAGCGCACCCCAAGCCATGCCGCCTTGAACTTGCGATTTACCGAAAGCGGCATCAGGGCAGCGACGTGGTCGGCGCCAAGAAAGGTGTGTGCGACGCCTGCGATCAGCCCGGTCCAGATGGCAAGGTGAAGCGTGTCCACGTGAAGGTGGTGGTCGGCATGTGCGAGCAGCGCCAGCAGGTCCATGTGTGCTCCGGGCACAGGATAGTACGGATACAGGATGGCTGAACACCCGGCGTTCTCAAGGTATGTGCCACCGGGCTTAGGCCCCGAAGTTGGTGCCTCGCGGCGCTGAACCGTGGCTGGTTGTCCGGGCAACTGCTCGCGCCTGCTTGCGGGAATGTAACCGCGCCTGCAATGTGCCGCCGGAGCGCACCATGGAAAGCGAGCGGCGGCCGGGCGGATTGCTTGCCGCAGTGAGTATCATCTTCTTTGTCTCGGGCTTCCCCGCGCTGGTGTATCAGCTTGTGTGGCAGCGGGCGCTGTTTTCGATCTACGGCATCAACGTTGAAAGCGTCACGGTGGTCGTGACGGCTTTCATGCTGGGTTTGGGTATCGGCAGCCTGGCGGGCGGCGTGCTTTCGCGCCTGCGTCTTCCTTTATTGTTCGTGTTTGCGGTGATTGAGCTGGGTATCGCCGTCTTTGGCTACTTTTCGCTGAATCTGTTTGAGGCTGTCGGCCGGGCGACGCTGCTTGCGCCGGCTGCCGCTACCGCGCTGGTAACGTTTCTGCTGGTGCTGCTTCCGACGCTGCTGATGGGTGCGACACTGCCGATCCTGACGGCGCACCTTGTTTCGCGCACGCAGAATGTGGGCCGGTCGGTAGGCTTGCTGTACTTCGTGAACACGCTGGGTTCGGCGATTGCCTGTTTTTGTGTTGCGCTGTTCCTGATGCGCTGGCTTGGCATGCATGGTGCCGTTTCGGCGGCGGTGCTGATCAACCTGGCGGTTGCGGCGTCGGCGCTGGTGCTTGATCTTCGCGTGCGCCGCGTGCCTACGGCGGAAGCCGCGATGCAGGCGGACGTGTCTTCGCAGCCCACACGCTTCAGGGCGGCGCTGGTGCTGGTGGGGCTGACGGGTTTCATTGCGCTGTCGTACGAGATTCTGTGGTTCCGTGTGCACTCGTTTGTAACGGGCACGAGCGCGATGGCCTTTGCCGCGATGCTGGGCGCGTACCTGCTTGGCGTTGCTCTGGGCTCGTTGCTGGCGCGGCGCTTCTGCCGGGCGGCGCCGGACGGCAAGTCGATGGTTGCGCTTGCCGTGTTCGTGCTGTGCGCCAATGCCGCGGCGTTTCTGGTTGCGCCGCTGTCTGCGCGGATGGCGACTGTGTTGCCCTACCCGTTCATGTTGCCGCTGGTCGTGGCTGCGGCGGGGCTGCTGGGCGCAACGTTCCCGCTGATCTGCCACCTGGGGCTGCGGCCCGACCAGCGCGCAGGCACCGGCTTGAGCTACCTGTACCTCTTCAACATTCTCGGAGCGGCCTCGGGCAGCCTGTTTACCGGCTTTGTGCTGATGGACCTGATGCGCACACGCGACATCAACCTGCTGCTCGCAATGCTGGGCGTGATTCTGGCCGGCGCGATCGCGCTGATGGCAGGGCGCCGCAAGCTGCTGATCGAGTGCGCAGCGGCAGCGGGCATGTTTGCCGTCGTGACGTGGCCGGGGTTTGACGGCTTCTTTGAGCGCCTTCAACTGCGCCAGACGTACGACGGTGAGCGCTTTGCCGACGTGGTAGAGAACCGCCACGGCGTGATCACCGTGACGCAGGCGGGCGCGGTGTACGGCGGCGGGATGTACGACGGCGTGTTCAACGTCAATCCGGTGGACGACCGCAACATGATTGTGCGGGCATTTTCGATCGGCGCGTTTCACGCAAAGCCGCGCCGGGTGTTGATGATCGGCCTTGCCAGCGGCTCATGGGCGCAGGTGCTGGTGCATCACCCTGAGGTGGAAGAGGTAGTGATCGTTGAAATCAACCCGGGCTACCTTGAGCTGATCCCGAAGTACCCGGAAGTTGCCAGCCTGCTGAAGAATCCGAAACAGCGCGTGATCATTGATGACGGGCGCCGGTGGCTGAACCGCAACCCGGATGAAAAGTTCGACGCGATCGTGATGAACACGACGTGGCACTTCCGCGCGCACGCGACCAACCTGCTTTCGGTGGAGTTTCTGCAGCTTGTGCGCGCGCACCTGAATGAGGGCGGCATCGCGCTGTACAACACCACGGGCTCAGACCGCGCGCAGCGCACAGCCTGTGAGGTGTTTCCGCATGTGGTGCGTGTGATCAACAACGTGGTGGTGAGTGACAAGCCTCTGATGCCCGATCCGCAGCGGTGGCGCAAGCTGCTTGAAGATTACCGCATTGACGGCGAGGCGGTGTTTGACTTGACACGTCAAGATCACGTGCTGCGGATGGAAGAGATTGTCGGCATGGTGGACACGCTGGCGGCGGCAGGGTTTGTGGAGCACGGGATGGAAGCGCGCAGCAGTATCCTTGCCCGTACAACCAATCAGCGGGTGATCACGGACGACAACATGGGCACGGAGTGGGACCTGAACTGGCCCTGATCGCGTCGCCGAGGCTTTCCTAAGTGTTTATTTTGTAAACAGTTGCACCGGCATGCCGGTGTTACGACTCGCGGTGGTCCTTTTGAACGACACGAACCACCACATGGAGTGGTTGGTAGGCTGTCAGGTGGTAACTGAACCACAACATGTTGCACTTTTCTTGTGAAATAGTGTTGCGGGCGCATCCGAGCACACCTAACATCGTTTGCCTTGGAACAATCAGGTCGGTCGCAAGGCCAATCGCGGACAGTCCGCGAGGCTTGCCGCCGCGAGACAGAATCCATCAGCCATTTCGGGGGCTTTGCGCCTCTGAGCATCGGCGGGTGGATCCAGAGGAATGGATCGTCCATGCGCACTACCGGAACTTTTAGGCTGGCCGCGATAGCCCTGTTGCTGCTGAGCGGAGCCGCGCTGAACGCGCAGTTCACCCTGTCAACGAACTTCACTGGCGGAACGACGGGCGGCAACGGTGGCAACACCTTTGACCTGACGCTGCTGGGTTCGCCCGTCGCGATCACGCGCTTTGACGTCAAGATGAGCGTCACGACGCAGCAGACCGTTGACGTGTACTTCAAGACCGGTACCGCCGCGGGCTTCGCGACGACGCCGGGCGCCTGGACGTTGCACGAATCCGTGGTGACAACCGGCTTGGGCAGCGCCACACCGACCCCACTGAACCTGACGACACCGCTGCTGTTGACCAGCGGCACGTACGGCATCGCGATCATCGCACAGACGACGGCTTTGCAATACAACACCTACACCGCACCGCACCCGGGATACCAGGACACGTTCCTGCGTCTCGACCCGCAGGCACAGGTCACGACTGGTTTCTTGTCGAGCATCAACCTTCGCGAATGGAACGGCGTGGTGCACTACAGCCCCGCCGGTGGTAACGGCGTGGCACTGGGAAACCAGTCAGTCGCTTCCTCTATTATTAACGGCAGCGTGACCGACTTGACCTTCATCAACACGACGACCACTGCCTTCGGTGCCAACCAGACCATCAACTCGGTGACGTTCACCAAGTCGGGCACCGTCCCGAACGCCAGCATCGGCACCATCAAGCTGGTTCACGACATCAACAACGACGGTCAGCTTGACGGCGGCGACACGGTGTTGGGCCAGGGAACACTGACGGGCAGCACGATCACGTTTAACTCAGGTGCCGGTTTCCCCATCCCGGTTGCGACGACCGGCGGGCCGCGCCTGCTGCTTACTGTCTCTTCGGCTGCTCCCTGGGTGATCGGCGACAACATTGAATTCTCCATTGCGGCCTCGACCGACATCGTCTGGAGCGGCGGCACGGATTTCACCGGCTATCCGCTGAGCAGTGGCGTCCGCAACATCACGCCGCCTGTGATCACGCTTGGCAACGCGACCGGCGCGGGCAACGCCATCGTGTTCAACAGCACCTACTACCGCAGCATGACAGTGTACTCAGCAACCGAACTGGCTTCGATTCCCGCCGGTTCGCGCATTACTGAAATCGCGCTGTACGGCTCAACCGTTGCCGCGCCGACCAGCTTCGACAACTTCGAAATGCGCCTGGCTCACTCGACCACCCTGCCGACGGGGCTTTCCACAACCTGGACGCTGAATTACATCGGCACGCAGACCGCCGTCATCTCGGCTGACCGCTACACGCCGGAAGCCGTTCCGGGCCCGACCAGCGGGTCGCTGTATCGCTTCCGGTTTGACCGTCCCTTCATCTATAACGGCACTGACGGCATCAACCTCGACATGCAGTGGACCGCCCGTAACAACCCGGGCTGGCTGTCATTCTCGGACACCGCCCGCTCGCGCTTGTACACCACGTCGCCGATACCAGCCGCAACCGGCACGAACTCCACCACTGGCGGCAACTTCGGTTTGAACATGTACTTCGAGGCGGCTCCATCTGCGAACCAGGCATGGGTCGCGAACCACCACATCCCGTTGAATGTGTTCGACAACGGGCCGATCGCGAACAAGGTGATGCTTGAGTTCGACGCCGAGACGCTGGGCACCAGCCAGAACCTTGGCGCACTGACTTTCACCAAGACGGGCACCGTGCTTGACGCGTCGATTTCAGACGTGCGCCTGGTGCTTGACGTCAACGCCGACGGCGCGATTGACGGCGGCGACACGGTGATTGGCTTCGGCACGCTGACTGCCGGCAGCATCAGCTTCCCGTTTGTGCCCGCCCTGGCCATTGCGCCGGGCACGCCGCAGCAGTTCTTGCTGGCGTTTTCGACCTCGGTTCCGCTGGTGGCCAACGACACCATCGGCTTCCAGATTGCCTCATCTGCCGGTACTTCGTTCAGCGGGGGACAGGACGTTTCAGCCTACCCGATGGGAAGTGAGGCGACCGTTACGGGCACGCACGTGCGCATCGGTGGCCACCTGGGCACGACAGCCAACACCATCCCCTTCAATGCCACCACGGCTTACCGCCATCTGACGGTGTACTCAGCGGCCGAGCTGAAGGACATCCCTGCGGGCTCATTGATCAACGAGATCCGCGTGTTCGGCAGCACTGCCACCACCAAGACGTTCCCGGATTTCACACTGCGCATCGCCCATTCGGACGCCAACCCGTTCTCGATGTCCAGCACGTTTGACGCCAACTGGACCGGTGGGCAGTCCACGGTCATCTCGTCCGCCAGTTTCACGCCCACCAACGCGGGCACGGTGGGCACCAGCACCATCTGGAGCTTCCCGTTCAACGCGCCATTCCTTTACAACGGCATGCAGGGCCTGGCAGTTGAGTTCATGTGGACCGCAGCGCCCACCGGCACCGGATTCAACATCATGTACAGCGCCGGTCGCCAGCGCGTTTACACCACCGCACCTGCCTCAGCCACCGGCACGCTTAGCACCAGCACCGGCGCCTTCGGCGTTGAAATCGGCTTCGACCCCAACCCGAACGGCGTGGTGTTTTCAAGCCAGACGGCGGCGGGCCCGCTGCTGGCGGGCACCATGACCGATCGCGCGCTGTTTGACGGCATTGCCGGGACGTTCGGCAGCGCCCGCACGATTTCGGCGATGACGTTCACCAAGTCGGGCACGATGCCGGACGGGTTGTTCACCAACCTGCGCCTGGTTCACGACATCAACGACAACGGCGTGTTTGACGGCGGCGACGTGACACTGGGTACCGGCACGCTGACGGCGGGCCTTGTCTCGTTCACGATTGCCCCCCCGCTGAACGTTCCGACGACAGGCTTGCAACGTGTGCTGCTGTGCGCCACAACAAGCGGCGCCCCGACACTCGGCGACACCGTCGGGTTCGAAATCAACGCCCCGACCGACATCGGATGGAGCAGCGGCCCGGATATTTCGGGCTATCCGATCGCGTCCGGTTTGTGGACTGTGGTCCCGCCGGAACTGACCATCGGCATCCAGGGCTCGGGCAACGCTTTCCCCTTCAACTTCAACAGCGGCACCGGCGTCGGCGGCCGCTACCAGACGGCCTACACAGCCGCTGAAATGTCGCTGCTGCCGGCAGGCAGCCTGATCACCGAGATTGTTGTGCATGGCTCGTCCGTGGCACCACCGACCTTCAACAACTTTGAGTTGCGCCTGGCGCACACCAACGTTGACCCGGCGGTGATGTCGCTGACGTGGGATAACTACCACGGCACGCTGCAGACGGTGATCGGTCCCACGAACTACCTGGCTGTGGCACTGCCGGGTGTTGGCAGCTCACCGGCACGCTGGAGCTTCCCGCTGACGACGCCGTTCATCTACAACGGTGTGGACGGCATTCTGGTGGACTGGAAGTATGACACGCGCACGTCGGTTGGATGGACCGTGGCAACCGGCGCGGGCCGCAACCGGGTGTATCACACCACCTTGCCGAACTCGCCGACACCGGCCACCAACACGACCAGCGGCAACTTTGCCATCGAATTCCACTTTGACCCAAGCCCGGATGGCGTCGCGATCGGCGTCAACGGCACGATCGGCTCCGGCATTCCGCCGACAGCCACCGACATGGTTGTGCTTGACCTTGTCGCCAATGCCTTTACGACACCGCGCGACCTTGGGGCACTGACCTTCAACAAGCTCGGCACGGCGCCTGACGCTTCGATCACCAACGTCAAGCTTGTGCTGGACAACAATAACGACGGCCAGGTTGACGGCGGCGACACCACGCTGGGTACCGGCACACTGTCGTCGGGCAGCATCGTGTTCCCGGTGGTGCCGGCACTTTCTGTGGCCGTCGGCACGCCGCGCCGCCTGCTGGTGGCCGCCACATGGGCCAGCCCGCTGCCGTTCGGCGAGACGTTCGGCCTCGAAATCCCGAACGCGGCCGCCATTTCATGGAGCGGCGGTACAGACTACAGCGGATACCCGATCTCGAGCGGCTTGGGCACTGTGCGTCTGGCCGGCATAGTAACGATCGCCCAGACGGGCCCAGCCGACTACAACGACATCGGCGCGGCCTTTGACGCCCTTGAAACAATTGGCGTCGGCGGGCCCGTTGAGCTGCGCATCCTCGACAGCGCAACCTACGTCGCCACGCCCAGCTACAGCCTGGGTGTCAGCAACACAGCACCATACGCACGCGTCAACGTCGAGGGCGTCTCGGCCACCAATCGCATCACGCTCAAGCCCGCACCCGGCCAGTCGCCGCGCATTGAAGGCACAGCCACCGGCGCAGTGCTGCTGGTGGGCGTGTCGGCCGGCACCGGCCGCGGCAGCCTGGTCATCAATACCTCGTACGTGACGATTGAAGGGCTGGAGATCTTCGGCGGCCCGCACTTCGGCATCATGATGCAGGGTAACTCCTCGACGCACCAGCTCAGCACCACTGACATTCACATCCTGCGCAACAAGGTGCGCGACATTCCGTTCGGCCCCGGCATCATTCACATGGGATTGAACAGTGGCTGGGCCACCAACATGGTGATCGAGAACAACTTCGTGTGGAACTGCTTCTCCAGCGGCCTGCCGACTTCGGCGGAGCTTGAGACATCGTCCAACGGCTCAATCACCATCCGCAACGTGCCCAACCCGACAACCGGCGGCACGCGTATCCGCCACAATACCGTTCTGCACACCAGCACAGACGTCAACACCGGCGCGATCTACATGAGCAACTCAAGCGGCGCATTCCCGCTGGAAGAGCTCTCGAACAACATCCTGTACTGCACCAGCGCCACGGTGCCGGCGATCTTCATGACCGTCACCGGCCACGCGCCTGTGGCCGCCAACACCAACTTCAACAACATCTTCGCCACAACCGTCAGCAACCAGGCCGCCTACAACACCTTTGCTGCCTGGCAGCTTGCCGGATACGACACAAACGGCATCGCCACCGACCCGCAGCTGGCCAATGCAACCGGCCCGGCCTTTGATCTGCGACTGACGGCCGCGTCGCCCTGCATCGACCCCTTGGGGCAGACTTCCACGACGACTGTGGACATCGACGGCGACATCCGCCCGACCGGATTTGCTGACATCGGCGCCGACGAGCGCCCGGTGATGGAAGTGCTGCAGGGCACCACGGTAATCCGCTCCGGCACCACCTTTGACGCCGGCGTGTTCAGCACCAGCCCCACCGGCTTGACCTTTGCTGTCCGCAACAACAGCCTGGGTGCACTGTCGCTTACCGGCACGCCGCGCGTGGCCATCACGCTCAATGGCAACCTGGACCCGACAACTGTCGTTCAGACCCAGCCGGCAGTATCCGTGGCCCCCGCAAGCACCTCGAACTTTGTGGTCACGGTTGACCCGACAGCGGGCGGCGCCTTCAGTTTCACGCTCAGCATCGACAACAGCTCGGTGGGCCAGAGCCCGTACGTCTTCACCGTCACCGGCATCGTCGGGCCGGACCTTGACCTGCAGCGCCCAGCCGGCAACACCATCGTCAACAACGGCACGCACAGCCTGGCGCCGACGGTTTACCAGTTCGGTATCTCTCACCCGCTGACGTTCACCATCTCGAACCAGAACGGCGGCCAGACACTGAACATCACCAGCACCAACGCCACGGCCGGCACCAACATCACTACCGTCACCGCGGGCGCCCCGGTATCCAGCACCGTCACCGTGGGCAACACCACGACGTTCGGCGTCAACTTCACGCCGACCGCCGCCGGGCCGTTCTCGTTCACAGTGAACGTCGTCAGCAACGACCCGCTGGACAGCAACTACAACATCACCGTCACCGGCACAGCCAACACCTCGCCAGTGATCACCGTGACGCGCACCGGCTTCGGCCCCGTCAGCAACGCCGGCGTGGTCAGTGTGCTGTACAACACGCCATTGAGCGCCCAGAACCTGAACATTCAGGTCACGGACACCAACTCGCAGAACACCTCGGTGGCAGTCACCATCAGCAACACCACCACGCAGGGCTTTGTGCTCTCGGAGTGGAACAGCGCCTCGGCCCCTGTGCCGCTTACGCGCACGCCGACCAGCGGCTCGTTCAACGTCCCCAGCACCACGCACCTTGTCACCATTACAGCCGACGACGGCATGAACCCGAGCGTCTTCACCTTCACCTTTGATGTCGGTGCCAACACCGCACCGACGATCAACCTGGCCACGGGCTCCGGTTTTGCGGGCTCGGCTGTGGCCGGATACTCCGCGACGGTCAACCCGGCAACGCTTCCGGGCAACCTGACGCTGAGCCTGTTCGACGTCGATAACAACCTGATCGACGTCACCGCCGTCAACGTCGCGCCGGGCGCACCGGCCGGCATCACCGCCCCGGGCACCTCGGTCGGCAACGCAAGCGGCACCACCCTGACCTTCGGTGGCGACGCCACACTGACCGTCACCGGGACATACACCTGGACACTGACCTTCACCGACGGCGTCGCTGCCCCGGTAAACGTCGATGTCAGCATCACGGTCATCAACTTCGCGCCGGTACACCAGGCAAGCTCCGGCACGCAGCAGGGCGACGGCTCAGCTGCCACGCCGTACCAGTCGCAGATCGGCCTGGGCGGCCTGGCGGTGCTTGAAATGGCAACCGTCACCGACGCCAACACCACGCAGACGCTTTCACAGGTCAGTGTCGAAGGCAACGCGGCAAACCCGAGCACCATGTTTGACGTAAGCTTCAACGGCACGGGCGCAGCCGGCACAGTCGATGTGGTCGCCACGCACATCGCCACGGTGGCCGACGTCGGTGAGCACACCTTCACCGTCACCGTCACCGACGGCTTCGTGAACGTGGCCATTGTCGTGCGCGTAATCGTCAACTCCACGGGCAACACCGCGCCGATCATCTCGGCGGCGGGCGGCAGCGCCTTCACGGGAACGCAGGTTGCCGGCTTCACAATGTCGGTGAACCCGGGCACGGCCCTGGCCAACGCGACCATCACCGTGCAGGACACCGTCGATAACGACGACATTGAAGTGATCAGCGTCGTCGCCCAGTCCGGCGTGCCGGCCGGCATAACACCGCCGACGGCAGCGTCGGCAACTGCCGGGCCGATCAGCCTGAACTGGGGCGGCACCATGCTGGCGGTCAATGCCCCGGGCACGTACGGCTGGGTGATCACCATCGGCGACGGCATCACCATGCCGGTTGCATTCACAGCCAGCATCACGCTTGCCAACATCGCACCCGAGCACGCCCTGCCGGCGGCACCGACGACCATCGTCGGCAACGGCACCGCGGCCACGCCCTACGAGGCGCTGACCGAGGTGGGCAAAGCCGGCCCGATCGCCATGTCGGCGGTGACTGACCAGAACACCGGCCAGGCACTGTCGATCAGCAACTTCGTGGCAGGCGTCGGCACGCCGAGCAGCGCCGCGGCGTCCGGATTCACCTTTGCGTTGACCGATGGCAACCTGTACGCCATCCCCAACGCGGTGCTGAAGAACGCCGACACAGGTGTGCACCGCTACACGGTGACAATCACCGACGGCATCGCGACCACCAACATCGAGGTCGCGATCAAGGTCGTACAGCCGAAGTCCGAGCCTGCCGACGGCTCAAGCTGCACATCGGGCAACGGCAATGGCGGATGGTTGCTGGTCATGCTGGCGCTCGCCGGCTTGGCCGGCCTCGCGGTCTCCCGCCGCAAGCTAGCCTAAAGAAGGCAACAAGCAACAAGACCGGGGAGGCGCAAGCCTCCCCGGTTTGCGTTTAGCTTGGTGGCCGGGAAATTTTTGCCGAAGTGGCTTTTCTCCTGCGTTGGTCCTGCACCCCGAAAACCTGCGCGTAAGTTCTGCGCTCTGGAACAGTTACGACTATCCGGCAGCGCAACTCCTGTGGGGCGTACTCACTACCAGCCAGAGTTATTTTTGGCAGTTAGTGCTTGTGTCGGCATTGTGCAATCTCTATCGTTGAGTTCTACCGCATGGTGGTAATTGCAAAGCCAACGACATTGTCGGTCGTGCGCAGCCAGCGCCACGCACCGGTGCAATGAGTCGGCAGGGCCACCAGCAGTGGTAGGAGAAAAGACTTTCGGCGCCGGGCTTGGATGACACACCCGGCACCGCAACCAAGGTTACCGACCGGGCGAACTGGACGGTGACCACGAGGAAGATCTTCAGCCGCAAAGAGGCACGAGGTGGCATCCACGCGGCGGGACCAACGAAAGGACAGATCGGTCATGGCAAAGCAAGCACTCTTCAGTCTGGTCGCGGGGTTGCTACTCGCCGCAATCAGCGCGCCCCTTTCGGCGCAGCTTATTGAGCAGATCGGCAATGAACTGACTGCGCCAAGCGCGACGAGCTCAACGCCGTTGTATCGCTCTGCTTCCACCAGTTCGTTTGACTACAGCGTTCAACAGACGTTGTACCCGGCTTCGTCAATAAGCATTCCGCCGGGTTCAAGCATCAGCACGATCCGCTACTACAAGACGGACACGTTCGGGTCCACGGCAGCGGACAACACGCTGGAAGTGTGGCTGCGCGAGACTACGGCGACGAACTACACTGCCAGCGACACCTTCGGCAACGCAATCCAAGGCGCGACACAGGTATTCACCACTACAACTTTCCAGATGCCGGCAACGGCCGGCTGGGTCGAATTTGGGCCTTTCACGACGCCGTACACTTATACGGGCAGCAACCTTGAAATCGTCGTGAGCTGGGACTGCTCAACCTCTCCGACACCCACGACCGGCGGCTTCTCCTGGAGCTACGAGAGTTACTCCGGCACGACCACTGACAGCCTGGGGCGCGGATACTCGTCCAGCTCCGCACAGACGACGGGTACGACGCTTAACACATCCACTAACCAGGGGCACGTGCGCTACCCCGTCATCCAGATTGAGTACACCGTGGCGGGGAACGGTGTGATTCTGCAGAACAACACTGCACCGCAGGATCTCCTGACCGGCGCACAGACTGACGTTGTACTAATGGACCTGAATGCGGTGTCGTTTGGTGCCAATCAGACACTGAACTCGATCTCGTTCGTCAAGTCGGGCTCACTGCCCGACACGGACATCGGCACGATCAAGCTGGTTGACGACCTGAACGACAACGGCGTCGTCGATGGCACCGACACGATTCTGGGTCAGGGCACGCTTACGGGCAGCAGCATCACGTTCAATTCCGCGCCCGGCTTCCCCGTTTCGGTTCCAACAAGTGGCGGCCCGCGACTTCTGCTTGCGGTGACCTCGGCCAACCCCTGGTCGGCCAACCAAACCCTTGAGTTCTCGATTCCGACGTCCGGCTCGGTGACATGGAGCGGCGGAACCGATTTCACATCCTACCCTGTCAGCTCCGGCACATGGAACATCGTTCCTCCGCAGGTCACCCTCGGTGTCCAGGGGACCGGCAACAGCTTCCCGTTCAACTACAGCTCATTGAGCGGGCGCTTCCAGTCGGCGCGCGCGGCGGCTGACCTGAACATCCCGGCTGGCTCACTGATCACCGAAGTGCGCGTTTACGGCTCGTCAGTAACCCCGCCCACTTTCACCAATCTGCAGTTGCGCATGGGATACACAAACCTGCCGCTGAACGCGCTGACATCCAATTTTGACCAGAACTACTTTGGTTCGCTGACGACCGTCATCCAGGGAGATGTGACACCGACGCAATCGGGCGGGACCTGGTATCACTTCCCGCTTTCCACGCCGTTCCCGTACAACGGCGTCGATGACTTGCTGATGGACTGGTCCTACGACAACCGCTCCGGCACGGGTTGGACGATTTCGACGTCCGTTCCACCCGCGCCCGAGGTAACTTCTTCGCGCGTTTACAGCAACGGCGGAGGCGCGACCACGACAACCGGTACGGCCGCCACTACAGGCGGCAACTTCGGGCTCACTGTCTTTTACGACCCGAACCCGGGCAGCTATCAGTACATCGGCAATCAGGCGTCGGCACCCCTGCTTTGGAACGACACCCCACAGACCAACCGCGTGATGCTCGACCTGGTGGCCACCTCGCCCGTTGCCAGCCAGGACATTTCGCAGATCACGGTGACCAAGAACGGCACTGTGCCGGACACTGACATCACCGGCGTTCAGCTTGTGCGCGACGACAATGACAACGGCGAAATCGACGGCACCGATACCGTGCTGGGCACAGCCGCCGGGTTGACCGGCGGCAGCGTGGCGTTCAGTTTCACGCCCGCGCTGACTGTCACGACGACAACGCCGGTGCGCATGTTGTTTGCTTTCTCGACAACGTCGGCGTTGACCGCCGGCGACACGATTGGATTTGAGCTTTCAAGCTCTTCCAGCGTGACGTGGAGCGGCGGTAACGACATCACCGGCTATCCGTTGGCGTCGCAGCTGGTCACCGTCACGGTGCCTCAACTGAACTTCGGTATAGCGACCCCGGCTACCAATACGATCCCCTTTGGCGGCACCGGCACGACCTCAACGGTGTATCGCAGGTACCTGCACGTGTACTCGGCTGCCGAGCTGTCCTCCCTGCCGGCGGGAACGCTGATCAACGAGATCCGCATTCACGCCCAGAACAGCACGTCGCTGACGCCGCCGCCGGTCTATAACGACTTTGAGCTGCGCCTGGCGCACTCCGACACCGACCCGAACAACATGTCCAGCACCTGGGAGGACAATTGGGTCGGCTCGCAGACGACCGTCATTTCCGGCACGACGTACAGCCCGACAGCGGGGACAGCAACGTTTGCCCCCGACATGTGGGTCTTTCAGTTCACAACGCCGTTCGTTTACAACGGCGCCCAGGGCATCGCCATCGAGTACCACATGACCGGGCGTACCGGCAACTTTGGTGTGGCCACGGGCGGCGGCCGTCAGCGGCTTTACACGACTTCAACGCTTAATCCGCCGACCGGCACGCTGACCACATCAGGCAACTTCGGCCTGGACATCCTTTGGGATGCCAACCCGAACGGCGTGGCGGTGGTCAATCAAGCTTCGCCCAGCCTGTCGCAGAACCAGACCGACTACGTGATGCTGGACCTGGCCGCGTTCTCATTCGGCACGTCGCGAACCTTCAGCGGGATCACGTTAAACAAGGTTGCAGGAAGCACGGTGGCTGACAACGAAATCAGCCTTATCGAGCTGGTGCTGGACGGCAACGACGACGGCGTTGTGGATCCGACCGACTCCGTGCTGGCCTCCGGCACACTCAGCGGCGGGGCGATAACGCTGACGCTCACCAGCCCGATGACAATTTCGTCGCAGACACGCTTCCTGGTCGCCATCACCAACACCAACCCACTGGCCTATGGCGCGACCTTCGGGTTGGAGATTGCCTCGGCATCGGATGTCGGCTGGAGCGGCTCGCCTGCCGATTACTCGACCTACCCGATCTCCAGTGGCCTCGCCACCGTCCGGCTTGCCGGCACCATCACGATCAGCCAGACCGGCCCCGCGGATTTCACGGACATTGGCGATGCGTTTGACGCGCTTGAACTGACCGGCGTGGGTGGGCCTGTCGTGCTGGAAATTCAGGATAGCGCAACCTACATGTCCACGCCTGCGTACACTCTGGGCATGGACGACACACAGCCGGTGCCTCTGCTCACACCGGTACCGGGATCGTCGGCTACAAACACGATCACCCTTCGGCCGGCGCCCGGACAGACACCGGTCATCATGGGCAACACCAACGGTGCCATTCTGTTCGGCAACTCGACCACCAGTGCCCTTCAGGGTCGCGGCGGCCTGGTCATCAACCAGAACTACGTAACGGTTGAGGGGCTGCGAGTGACCGGCGGGCCGAACTTCGGCATCATGGTGCAGGGCAACAACTCCTACGGCGTGAACTACACAGACATCACGATCAGGCGTTGCATCGTGCACGACATTCCGGACGGACCGGGTATCGCGCACATGGGGCAGAACTCCGGCTATGCGGACAACTTCATCGTAGAGAATAACTTTGTGTGGAACTGCATGACAAACTCGGTTCCGCCGACGTCACACCTGCTGACGCTGACATACGGCTCCATCACGATTCGCAACGCCGCCAATGGCTCTGGTTCAGTGCGGCACAACACCGTCATTCACACCAGCCCGTTCACCAACACCGGCGGCATCTTCGCCTTCTCCAGCAGCACCACTTACCCGCTGAACGACATCAACAACAACATCATCATCTGCACCGACCCGCTGGTGCCTGCCTTCTACTCCTCCAGCGCGACCAGCCTGCCGACCGTTGCCAACTGTAACTTCAACGTCTGGTTCGCGAACACGCAAAGCAATCAGGCTTCCGTGGCAACCTTCAATGACTGGCAGCTCTCCGGGCGCGACGCGGCCGGGTTCAACACCGACCCGGGTCTGGTCAACCACTTGGGCCCGAACTTTGACCTGCACCTGCTGCCAACCTCGCCGTGCATCGACCCGGTCGGCCAGACGTCAACCGTGGCCGACGACATCGACGGCGAAGTGCGCCTGGTGCCGGATATCGGCGCCGACGAGTACCTGCCGGGTATCGAAGTCGCGCAGGGTACCACGCTGGTGCGCTCCGGCGGCTCGTTCAACATGGGTGTGCTGCCTGCACCCGCAGCGGCCACGCCCGTTACCTTCACTATCTCCAACTCGGACGTCGTGACGCACAACCTGACCGGCACACCGATTGTTGCCATCACTCTGGGCAGCAACCTGGACCCAGCCACCGTCGTGCAGTCACAGCCAACGACCACGACCATCACCCCAACCACCACCACTGACTTCACGGTGCTGGTTGACCCGACAGGACCGGGGGCGTTTGACCTGACCCTGAGCATTGCCAACTCAACGCCGGGCAAGAACCCGTACGTCTTTACCGTGTTCGGCACGGTCAACACCCCGCCGACACTGTCGGTCAACACCACCGCGGGCGCCGTGGCGCCCAACGGCACCATCA
Source organism: uncultured Planctomycetaceae bacterium (assembly GCA_964652605.1). Taxonomy (GTDB): domain Bacteria; phylum Planctomycetota; class UBA8742; order UBA2392; family UBA2392; genus JADJRK01. The sequence goes on along the minus strand of CAZZBH010000067.1, from coordinate 4,389 downwards.
ACGTGCCGTTCAACTCGGATGTCAGTGCCATCGGCCTGGATATCACGGTCAGTGACCCCGAGGCACAGCCGGTGTTCGTCAACACCGTGATCACCAACGTCACCACCCAGGGCTTCAACATCCCTGGCGAGTGGGAAAGCGGCGCGGTCGCCGTGCCGTACGACCTCTCGCCCACCACAGGCCAGTTCACGGTGCCGAACGTGACACACCAGGTGACCGTGACAGCCGACGACGGCAACCTGACCGCGAACTTCGTGTTCAACATCTCGGTCGGCGCAAACACCGCGCCCACCATCGCCCTGACGTCGAACTCGACGCCGGTGTCGAACATGGGCACGATCAACGCAACGTACGCAGACCCGCTGACGTCGCTTGGCCTGGTCATCAGCATTGACGACGTGGACAACAACGACACGGCGCTGACGGTAAGCTTCAACCCGACTGAGCCGGGCAGCTTCAACGTCGCCACGGACTGGGAGACATCGCAGATCGCGCCTTACACCGTGCAGCCCAGCGTCGGCAGCTTTGACGTGTCGGGTGAAACCTACACGGTGACACTGACGGCCGACGACGGCCTGCTGACCACGAACTTCACCTTCACCATCGTGGTCTCAACTGCCAATCCTCCGACGCTGGAGATTCCTGGCAGCGGCTCGTCGTTCACGGGCTCGACGCTGGCCGGCTTCACGGCCACCGTGCTGCCCGGGCCATTGCCGACCGACATGGTGCTGCAGCTTGACGACATTGAGTTCGACAACATCGACATCATCGCCGTCAACGTTTCGCCTTCGGCACCGGCTGGCATCCTTGCCCCGGCGCCATCGGTCGGTAACCCCAACGGCTCGATCATCACGTTCACCGATGACGCGCCGCTGAACGCCGGCAGCGCTGTGCCCGGCACCTACACCTGGACGTTTGAGCTGGATGACGGCCTGGCGCCGACCACCACGCTGGTCGATGTCAGCATCACCGTTGTGGACGTTCCTGCCACGCACACCATCGGCGTCAACGCCAACGTGGGCGGTGACGGCTCGGCGGCTGACCCGTACGCCGCCACTGCGTCGCTGGCCGGCGCGGGCACACTGGAAATGGCGGTCTTCACTGACGCCAACATCCCCAACACCCTGACTGAGGTGAGTGTGGTCGGCGACCCCGCCAACCCGAGCACCCTGTTCGCGGTCGCCTTCTTCGGCACCGGCAACGCCGGCGTCGTGGAAGCTACACCCATGCGGGCCGTGACCGTCGCGGACGTAGGTGAACACACCTACACCGTGACAGTAACTGATGGCGGCAACACCGTTGACGCGGTTGTCCGCATCACCGTCGATGGCACCGGCAACGTTCAGCCGGGCGCAAGCCGCGCCGGCGGCGCCTTCTCGGGCGACGTGGCCAACGGCTTTACCCTGTCTGTGAACCCGGGCGACACCCTGACCAACGCCACGATCACGGTCACGGATACGGACGCGGGTGACCAGGTTGAAGTCGTAAGCGTTTCGGCCTCGCCCAGCCCGATGGCAGGGGTTACGGCACCGACAGCGGCTGCCCCGGCAGCGCAAGCAGTGCTGGACTGGACTGGCACAGCCGAGGCAGACGGCACGCCGGGCTCGTACGTGTACACCGTCACGGTCACGGACAACATCACGACCCCGGTAACCTTCACCGTCACGATCACGCTGGTGGACACGCCGCCGGAGTTCGTGAACGGCGCCGACGTGATTGAGGGTGACGGCTCGGCCGCGCTGCCGCTGCTGGCACGCACTGAGACGGGCAAGGGCCGCTCGATGCACATGGCCAGCTTCAGCGACCAGAACACTTCGCAGTCGCTGAGCATCGTCACCACCGCCCCGGACGCCGGCAACCCGGCAAACGGAGTCGGATTCGTGGTTTCGCTGACTGACGGCGAACTGTACGTGTCACCAACCGCTGCGCTGACATCCAGAGACGTAGGTGTCTGGCGCTTCGCGGTGACGGTCACTGACGGTGCCAACAACGTCACGGTCAACCTCGAGATCCGAGTGACCACGGCTGCCGCCGAAGAGGCCGAATCCAGCAGCTGCACCAGCAGCAGCCAGCCGGGATGGCCGCTGGCGCTGGCACTGTTCGCCGGCCTGGGTGCTGCGGTGGTTCTGCGCCGCCGCGTCACGGCATAGCGCACAAGACCCAGAGCAAGGGGAGGCCGCAAGGCCTCCCCTTTTTCGGTTAACGGCAAAGGCGGGCTCATCGAGCCCGCCTTTGCTGGTCGGGGCGACAGGATTTGAACCTGCGGCCTCTTCGTCCCGAACGAAGCGCTCTACCAGGCTGAGCTACGCCCCGACAAGGACGCGAAGTGTAGCACTGAGGCAATGTGCGACAAGGCGCGGAACCCTACGCGCGGCCGCCCGTGGCTTGACCGAACGACCAGTGGTAGCCGTCCGGGTCATCCAAGTAGAACTGCCGCTCGCCCCACGGCTGCTCAAGAATCTCGCCTACCTTGACGCCGCGCGATGAAAGCTCTGCGTGCGCTTGCTCGACGTCATCGACCTTGACAGCCACCCAGGCGCCGCCGCCGTACACTCTTGACGATTCAAGCCGGTTGTCTGTGTGGACGACCAGGTATGCGTTGCCGAATGAAAAGCCGGCAACGTGTGCTTCATCGGTGCCCTTGGCCCAGCCCAGCGTCTCACCGTAGAAGCGCTTGCTGCGCTCAATGTCCGATACGTACAGGAACACGTAGAAGAGGCCCTGAACATTCATGTGCGTTCCCCCCATCGTTTGCCCACGTCGTGCTCGACTTCTAGATGATCCAGAACGCGTGCAACCACGTAATCGACCATGTCCTGCACGCTTTGCGGGCGCGAGTAAAAGCCAGGATTCGCGTCGATGATCGTGCCTCCGGCTTCGGTGACCGACACCATGTTGCGCAGCGCGATCAGCGAAAGCGGCGTCTCGCGCGTGACCAGCAACAGCTTGCGACGCTCCTTCAGCGTGACCTCAGCCGCCCGGCCAATGAGCTTGTCGCCTGTGCCGGACGCAATGGCGCCCAGCGTGCTCATGGTGCAAGGGCAAACCACCATGCCACGGTGACGGAACGACCCGCTTGCGATCGGCGCACCGACCTGCGAGTTACGGTAAAGGAAGAATGGGCCGTCGGCACCGGCGAAGGCCTGCAAGTCTGGCTTGGCGGGGTCACATTTGACATCAATCTCAGCGCGCCATACATCGAAGGCGGCATCGCTGAACACGACATGAGTCTCAAGCTGTTTGCTGGCAAGGACTTGCAGCAATTTCTGCGCATACTGGATGCCTGAAGCACCGGTGACCGCCACGACGACTCTGTTGGGGTTGGTCATTAGACTGCCTAGTCCAGCTTCCGGGCCCGCAGAAATTTTGCCGAATCCACTTGCAGACAGACCTGTCTGTTTGTTATACTTCCTGCATGGCTGGCACGATCGAAAAACTTGGCGTTCGCAACCGGTTGCTGGAGACCGCTGCGCGTCTGTTTTACGAGCGCGGATACAACTCAACCGGCATCAACGAGGTCATCCGCGAAGCCGGCATCGCCAAAGCCAGTTTTTACCATCACTTCAAGACGAAGGAAGACCTGCTGGTCGTGACGCTGGAGCAGAGGCACGACCGTATGATGGGTGATCTGCGGGCAGTAATCGCAGACGCCGCCACGCCGGGCGAAAAGATCGCCAGGGTGTTTGAGTGGCTTGGCAGCCAGTGTGCATGCGGAGGCGGGGGATGCGCCTACCTGAACATGGTAAGCGAGTTTCGCGACGGCAGTTGCCGCGTGCGTGAGCTGGTGCGGTGGCACAAGAATTCGTTCCGCAAGTTTCTGCTTGAACTGATGGCAGCGCACTACCGCGGCGGCAACCGCACAGAATCAGAGCTGGAGCAAGCGGCAGACGAGCTATATCTGCTGGTTGAGGCCGTGTTCGCGGCTTCGCCGGTGCATCAGTGTACCTGGCCGGCAGAGACTGCATTCCGGATCGCGAATGATCGGTTCGGTTTAGTGAAGTAGAGTTTTTTTTGAGCGTAAGGAAAACAGACCAGTCTGTTCGGGTGTGTCGGAAACTTGAACACGCAAACCGGCAGGCAAACTGAAAGCGCGAAAGCCACACGCGCAAACAAGGAGGGGAGAATCATGACCAAGAACAAAGAGCTTAAGGCAAGGTTCGAAAAGGACGCACTGCCGCTGATGCAGGAGATGTTTGCGCAGGCCTATCACCTCACCCGCAACCGCGCGGACGCCGAAGACCTGGTGCAGGAAACCTACATCCGGGGCCTGCGCAAGTTCAGCCAGTTTGAGCCGGGCACCAACCTGAAGGCATGGCTTGGGCGCATCCTGTTCAACCAGTTCATCAACGAGTACCGGCGCAAAAAGCGTCGCGTGAAGGCAGTGTTCGT
>CAZZBH010000066.1:0-21173 GCA_964652605.1 uncultured Planctomycetaceae bacterium | reverse complement strand
TGGAGATCGCCAACGTCACGGACGTGCAAGCCAGCGCACCGGTTGACTTCGGCTCACCGGCACCACAGGGCATTGAGGTTGGCGCAATTCAGTTCGAAGTCACCACGTTCGAGCCAGCCACCGGCCTGACCGCGGGCGGCCAGCCGCTGACGATTCAGGGCAGCGGGTTCATGGCACCGTTCACCGTCACCATCGGCGGCACGCTGTGCTCCGGTACAGCCACAGTCACGGGCACGCAGGTGACAGGCCTGAACATCCCAGCCGGCTTCGGCGAGAACCTGCCAATCGTAGTGCAAAGCGGAACACTGCCGCCGCAGACGCTGACGCAAACCTTCACCTACACAGCCCCCAAAGACAGCGCACCCCCCAAGGCCGACGACGGCGGAAGCTGCAGCACCGGCGGAACCCCAGCTTGGCCTGCAGCGCTCGTGGTTGCGGTGCTGCTGGCAGCAGGCGTAGGCCTGCGCCGGCGCTGGGCGTAGAATTGCTGAACACCTGAACACGGGCTGCCTGGCGGCCCGTGTTCGTTTTCTAAAGCAGGCGATCGGCGACTACACCAGGCGGCGGGTTACTATGTGGCCCGGGCGGAGGCCGGCATCGGTGATCTTCTTGATCATGGCCTCAAGCTCAGGATGTTCGCCGCGCGCAATGCCGTCGCCGGCGGGCGCGCCACTCAGCAACGTGACGCTGCCACCGAGGCGCTTGGTGAGGTAGTGCGTAGCAGCGAACACGCGCTCAAGCACCTTGCGCGGCTGTGTGACCCCCGCGACCGGATAGCTCAGCGTGACGCGCTTGGTCGTTCCCTTGGCGCCGGGCCGCAACTCCAGGCCGTCGGCCTCGACGCGAAAGACGGGGTCCCCCATCGCCTGCCCGCCATTCCATGCAAACCCCTTGGCCGAGCGCTTCAAGCCGAGGCAAAGACAGCAGTCCGTCAGTTGCGCGACGTCAATGCTGCCGGTAACCGCCAATCCAAATCGATCACTCAGCTTGCCCTTGAGCGCCGCCAGGCTTGCGCTGCGTGCCGCCGCATCGGCAGCGGTTTCAGCAGGTGGCAACTTTGCGCGTTGAAGGGTTTTGGCGACACGACCGGCAACCATCTCAAACATCTGCAGGTCGTCTTCGGCAAGGGGCTGCCCTGTGCCTGGCAGCAACTCCTGCGCAACGAGAATCTGGGCTGTCTCCGGCGTCAGGGGGCCGACTTCCATCCACGGCTCCTGCGTGGAATTACGGCCGAACAGGTGCACGTCTGCCAGGCTCTGGAACAAGGCCTGGCCGAGGATCTCACCAAGCTGCTGGCCGGACGGCTGCCCGTCTTCAGTCTGGATGGCGTAAAACGCGCCCGCCAGGAATTCGCGGTCACCGGGCAGCTCGCGGATCGGCGGAAGAAGCTGGGTCGCGTCCTCGCTGCCGGCTTCCTCGACTGCGAACTCGCCCGTGACATCCGGTTGAAGCTCCGGCCCTTCCGGCATCAGTTCGTTGCTCATGCCCCTCCGTCCGACAGTTGCAGTTCACGCAGAACCAATCCTGAATGATACCGCATAATCTACCTTGCAACAGATTGTTTGGCTGTTGTGCAAAATTGTGCAATCGACTTAGAACGCCGGTGCGGCCATGTAGGCCGGTCGTTCAATGCCCAACCGTTCAAGAATCGCCGGTGCAATGCCGAGCGTCGAAACCTCAGCCGCGACTTTCAGCCGCGTGTCTGGCGACCAGAGAAAAAGGATGCCCTCGCGAACGTGGTACGCAGTAGTTCCCTCTTCATCCTGGATGCGCTCATTGACCAATCCGAGACTTGCCAGGTCAACCGGGCTGCCGAAAAGGGTGGCCGTCAACGACGTCGCCTCGAGGTTTGCGTGCCCTAACGTGAGACTGAAGAAGCCGTCCCCCTTTCGCTCATGCCGCACAGGCTCACCGGCGACCCGCAGCTCCAGCAGTGCGCTGGCAAACCGGTCGGCGTGCGGCGGCTGAACTTGAATGCTTACGTCAGGGTCCATCGCCGGTGTGCGTTGCCATGAGTCCGGCGGCATACCCAGCGCCGTCATGAACGCAGCCGGATCACGCAGGTACAACTGTGTGCGCACAACCTTGGCGCTGGTTGCCGCCTGGCCCATGCTGCCGGCGACGACAATCAGCGTGTCGCCGCGCGCCTCGCGCATCAGGCGGTGCAGCATTTCGTCGGCGTGGCGCATGGCGAAGTCGATTTCGTCGCCAAAGCGGGCGCGCCATGCGTCGCTGTAGTCACTGGCGTCGTAGTCGCCCGGGTAGGCTGCCGCCCAATAGCGATGCTGGGCAGATGCAACGTGGTTCGTAAAGAACGTGCAGAAGTCCGGCTTGTCTTCGCGCCAGCGGCGAAAGAACACGTCAAACGCGATGCTGCTCTGCCACGTTCGCCGCCGGCTGCGCCGAAACGGCTTCACACGCTCAACGGCAAGCTGCGCTGCAAGCCGCGCGGCAGTGCGCGCCCGCAGGCCCAACGCCGGCGCGGACCGCAGAAATCGCCAAGCCTGGCGCATCGGCACGCCCCCGCTGACATTGCGCGCCGATGCGCGCGACATTGCAAGGTTCAGCGCCTGGAAGGACTCCAGCCGGGAGGGGCGACACCCTGCCCCCGCGGCAAACGGATCGGGCACGAAGAATGCATAACGATCCACGTCATTCGGCAGCGGCCAGGTATGCAAAGATGCGAACACGCCAACCCTGGCGCCGCCCTGCATCGCCAGCGACCAGACAGGCGGCCACTCCGCGTCAGCAGATCGACGATCCTGCCCGAAGTGTCCGATACCATGCACGGAGTTGTCCACGCCGCGGTGCAGCGTGGGCCATGTAACCCACGGGGAGAGGTGCCCGTTATCCGGTGCGCGTGTGACGCTGCTGGCGCCTTCCCGCAGCATTCGCGCAAACGCTGAGGCAGGCCGGCGCGCCGCAAAGTCGGCCACCACCCGGTGCGGGACTTCATTCAGCTCGAACAGGATGATGCGGCTTGTCATGCCCCTCCCGAGGTGTTCTCAAGCAGTTGCCGCCACTGGTGACCAATCTTCCCCGGCGCGAGGTTGGCTCTGACCCAGGCATAGCCGGTATCAGCCAGCGATGTCCGCGCGCGCTTATCGGCCAGCAATTCCTCCAGCGCATCCGCCATCGGCATCGGTGTGGCATCGGTGCCGCACAATGCCCCGGCGCGCTCGAGCTCCGGCACCATCAGCGCGCGGCGGCCAGCCAGTACCGGACGCGCAAGGGCCATGGCTTCAAACATCACCATGGCGAAGTTCTCCGCGACCGTGCACGGCGCGCAGACGACCCTTGCCGATGCCAACAGTGCCTGTGCTTGTGCATGCGGCAGCCCACCGCGGAACTCCAGCAGCCCTGCCCTCACCAGCGCGGCGGCGGCCCGATCAACCTTGTGCCAGTATCCGCGATCCCCAACCGGGCCCGCGTGAATCGCGTGAAATTCGACGCCTTGATCTGCCAGCAATTGCAGCGCCTGCACCCATTCCAGCGTGCCCTTGCGTGGATGGATGCGCCCCAGGGCGACAACCGGGCCGCCTTCCGGCGCAGGCTGCGTGTCCGGCACGGCGACAGACAGCGGGATCACCGCCGTCGATGCGGCACATTGCAGGGCAGCCGAGTCGCGCTCGGCGTGGCAGGTATAGACCACGGTGGCACGCTGCAACGCCCGGGCAAGGCCGATCCGCAGCCACAGCCACTTGGACAGCGCGCTTTGCCGCAGCGCTTCATGTCCCAGCATGCCGTGTGCAACGACGAAGAGCTTGCCGTCGGTGGCTGCGCGCGCGGCGTACAACAGAGGTGCTCGCCAAAGTGAGTGGGCAATCACGGCGTCGTAGTTCGGCGCGCGCGCGTTCACCCACCGCCGCATGGATGGGCTGGTACCCGTTGCGCGCAACAGCGGCGGAAACAAGAACGTCTCGTAGGCCGCAAAGGCGGGGTCGGGCTGCGCGCGTTCGTGCAGCGCGGCGATGGCGGGGGTGATGCCCGCAGCGGCTTGTGCCCGACAGATGCTGAGCAGCGCCGACTGCAGGCCGCCCTGCGCGACGCTCAACCCGGCGGTCACGTGCAGGACGCGCATCACGCTCCTGCCTGTTGCTCGTCAAGGCGTGCCAGTCCAAGCACCAGCCCGGCGGTGGTCCAGAACATGATCACCATCGTGCCGTTTTCCATGACCGGGTACGCCTTGAAGATAAACCAGCCCACTTGTGCCGCCAGGTACACCCACAGCGTGAACCGCAGCGCCGCGAAGCGGCCCGTGCGGTTACGCCAGGCGATCACGAACATCGCCAGCATGAACCACGACAGCAGGATTGCCCCAAGCCATGAGCCCACGGGCCCGAAGCTGTAGCGCACCAGCATGGCACCCCACTCCGCGTTTTCGAAACCGAGCGCCGGGCGGCCCAACAGCACCATCACCTGCCCGCTCTTTCCCGCCGCGCCCGTGCCGTTGCCCAGTGGCGGCACGCGCAAACCGGCAGACTGCTCAATGGAGTGCTCCATGCGCTCGCTGACGATGTTGACTTCCAGGCTGGTCCAGAAGGCCTCAGCCCGGTTGTCCTTCATCTGGCTGACCAGCACGGCGCCCAGGGCCAGGCCGATGACCCCGCCCAGCACCAGGCCGGGGCGGCGGCGCGGGGTGCCGTCCGCGCTGCGCTCGCGCGGGAACATCAGCAGCGGCAGCATCGCGATCATCGCCACGGCGCAGAACAGCAACCCTGTGCGGACGCCCGACAGGTGCGCCCCCATGACCGTGCAGTAGCCTGCAATCCACAACCCGATTGTCTGCCCCCGCGGCCTGCGCATTTTCAACAGGCCCACCACGAGGCACAACTGATATACGCACGCCAGGGCGTACAGCGTCGGCGAGGCAAACAAAGATTCGACGTAGCGCACGTTTGCGCCACTTTCCAGGCCGCGGAACTTGGCAAACGCGCTCGAGGCCAGAAACGCCGGCAGATCGTCGTAGTACAGGTTCTGCAGCAACGCGACGCCGAACAGCGGAATCGCCAGGTACGCGAGCCAGCGAAGCACGAACTCGGCTTTGCCTTCTTCATGGAAGGTGTTTGCCACCAGTCCGATCAACGGAACGAACAGCAGCCAGGTGCGGATGCCCGAAATGCCCACCAGGATGTGTGGCAGGCGCGGGTTCAGTGACTCTGCAACCACGAACACGCCCCACAGAAACAGAGGCAGGTAAACCCCTGCCTGCTCGAGTCGAGTTGGAGGACGTAGGCCGATTCGTTGCCGCGGCCTGAATAGAAATGACAGGTAGCACGCGGCTACCAGCAGATCCTTGCCCAGAGACACGGCGTATGGCACGCCCGGCAGGGCTTTGCGAAGGGAGTCTTCGGCAAGCACGATCAGGACCAGCAGGCCCAACCCCGCGCGCCAGTCGCGCAGCGAGGTGATAATCGCGCCCAGCAGAAACCCGCCGCCGGCAAACTGTGCAGCCCCCAGCGCCGGAGCCGCCGGCTTGACGGCCGCCCCGATGGCGCCACCCAGAATCGCACCGGCCAGGCTCAACGCCAGGCCGACACGAAACCAGCCCGAGGGCTTCCCGTCGCTTTGCGGGTACGGTGGCTGGCGCAATGGACGGAAGTACGCTTGAGTCATGGCATTGGATTGTCGATAATTGACAGGGTAGCGAGATTCCGCCGGGCCGCCATGCTTGCTCGGCTCGCAGAAGACTGGACCCCGCAAGTGCCAAGTGAGTTGAAAGAAACTCTGGAGAGCGTCCGCCGCCTGTCGGCCGCGGGCGACTTCGCGGCTGCGCGCAGCCGCCTTGAGGGCGCCCCGCGGCCAACCGAAGCCTCCATGCGCAACCTGGTGCATCGCCAGACGCTGACGCTGGAAGTTCTCGAGGGGCTTGACGTCGTGCGGCAACTGCTTGAGCGCGGCAAGATTGAAAAGGCCACGCGCACCGCTGAGCGCATTGCGGTCGCGCTGGAAAAGCCCGATTATGCGGCACTGAGCGTCGCCGCTTCGGCACAGGCGCTTCTGGATCGCGCGGCGACACTGACGCGCCGCATCGACAGCGGCGACCGCACCGCCGCCACCCGCGAAGAACTTGCCGCGTTCGTGCAGCACCTGGCGCAGGAGCTCAGCGCGCTTGAGCACGAAAGCGTCGGCATGGCGCTTGAAGCCGCCGGCGGCTCGACCGGCGCAGGATCATCAACGCTGGGCGACCTGTTGAGCCGCAAGCCATGGCGCTCCGGCGTTTCTCCTGCCGTGGGAGCGGCCGAGTATGAATCTCAGGCGTCGGCTGCCGTCGCGCTTGCTGAGCCTGCGCCGGCGCGACCCGTCCCGTCCCTCCGCCGCCGCCCAGCCGTGGCCGCTGAATCCGGCGACGTGTTTGAACAGTTGGGACGCGCGGCGCTGGATTACTGGCATGTGGTTCTGTTTTCGGCGCTGCTGTTCGCGGCATTCGGCTATCTGGGCGTGATTGCGACGCAGGACCGCTACGAAAGTACGTCGCTGCTTCGACGGGCAGAACCCAGCACGGTGCGCGCGCCGATCACAAGCCGGCCCAAGGACTACCTGCCGCACTTTGACGGCAATGACGTGCTTGCGCTTGTCAACCGGCCGGAGTTTCACGCGCGCGTAGCCAGGCGGCTGGCCGAGATTGGATGGGGCCCGGGACACGACCCGAACGCCGAATACAGAAAACATCCGATTGAAGCGGAGGCAGTTGGGGCGGCGCTTCAGGTCAGCGTGGACGACACGGCCAGCCAGAACTATCTGATCACGTTCCGCGCGCGTCATTCGCTGGCCCAGTCAGCGCGGGCGATCGCTGCCGCAGCCGCCGATGAGTACCGCGTGGTGCACATAGAGAAGGTTCTGCAGCAGGCGGATACAATGCTCGCGGAGTTCAAGCAGACACAGGAAGAAAGCGAGGCAGACCTTCAAGAAATCCGCCGGCAGATGCTGGACGAATTCGAGACGGACGACGTGCTTGCCCTCGGCAAGACACTGGAGGACCGCGTGGACACGCTGGTGCGGCGCATCCAGGCTTCGCGCGAAGAACTGACAACAGCGAGAAATGAATTGCAAGCTGCCGAAGAAGAGCACGCCAGGCAGATCGTGATTCGTGACCGGCTGCCCGAGTTTGATCCACCACTGCGTGACTCACGCATTGAGGAACGGCGGAGAAAGCTGTCCGACCTCGAACGCGAATTGCGGGAGCTGAGCCGCCGGGTGGAGCCCTTCGGGCCGGAACACCCCGACCACAAGCGGGTGAGTGAGCTTGAAGAAGAAGTCGAGCTGCTCCAGGCCGAGATCAAGGCACTGGAAGACAGCGTCTCGCCGCCGGGCAAAGACCCGCCCCTGAACCGTGACCGTGCAATGGCTGAAGACCGCGTCGCCAAGGCGCAGAAAGCGGTTTCGTTGAACCAGGGCAGGATCAAGGACCTCAACGAGCTGCTGCCGCGCCTGGAAGCGGAACTCGACACGCTGCGCGACAACATGCACAGCAGCCGCGAGCTGCGACAGCGCGAGCAAAAACTCGTATCGGACATTGAGCGCAACGACGTGCGAATCAAGGAGATCATGTCGATTCAGGGCTCAGCCGGGCTCGAAATCAGCCTGTTCGCACCCGCATCGCCCGCTGAGCGGGTGCGCAAGGAATCTGTCGTCGGCATCGTGATGGGTGTGGTCCTGGGGCTGGTGGTCGGGCTTGCGGCGGCAATGGTGCTGCTGCGCAGGCGCGGGAGGCTGGCATGACACGAATGCTCACGCTGCTTGTTCTGCTGGCGCTGGCTGGGTGTCGCGGCGTGCCGAACGCCATTGACGTCAGCACGCTGGATGAGCTGCCACCCGACAACTATGTGTACACGCTGAACCCGGGCGACGTCGTGAAGATCGAGATCGCCGAGGATGAGAAGTACGACTGGCGGGCGGAAATTCTGCCTGACGGCTCGGCTTCGTTCCGCTATGCAGGCCAGCTTGACGTGATGGGCATGACACTGACCGAGACACGCGACCTGTTGAAGGAAAAGCTCAAGTCCTACTACAAGTCGCCCACCATGACGCTGTACCTTGAGCGCGTCGGCGGGCCAGCCCCGATCGTGTTTCTGGGCAACTTCGGCGGTGCCCACAGCGGCGCTTTGGGCTTTCATCGCTCCACGGGCGGCACGATTCCTTACCGCAAGGGCATGGGAGTGATTGAGGCAATTGCCCTGGCGGGCGGCCCCGGCGAGCCCGACATCGACGTTGCCCCCTACGTGTACGTTGTCCGCAGAATCCAGAGCATCAAAGAGCGCAAGGTGTACCGCTACGACATGGCCGACGCCGTGCGCGGTGAATCGCCCGACCTGCCGCTTCACCCGGGTGACGTCATCTTTCTCGACCAGTCGTGGCTGCAGGATCTTGAGCGCGCACTGGGCATCACGTCGCGCATCGTCGGCACAGCCACGCAAGGGCTGTCCACCGCGCTGTTCGTGGATGTTCTCACCGACCGGGTCGGCGACTGATGAATGTTCTTGTTACAGGCGGCGCGGGATTCATCGGCAGCCACCTGTGCGACGCGTTGCATGGCGCGGGCCATCACGTGATCTGCCTGGACGACCTTTCTACCGGCAGTGCATCGAACATCGCTCACCTTCAGGGTAAGCCGCGGTTCGAGTTTCTTGAGCACAACCTGATTCACCCGATCGTGCTCGCGCCGGCGCGCATTTTTCATCTGGCGTGCCCCGCAAGCCCCGTTGCCTACCAGCGCAACCCGGTGCGAACGGTGAAGGCCAACGTGCTGGGCACAATCAATGTGCTGGGCATGGCGCGCAAGGCGGGCGCGCGCGTGCTGCTGGCAAGCACCAGCGAAGTGTACGGCGACCCGGCAATGCACCCGCAGCGCGAAGACTATCAGGGCAATGTCAATCAGCTTGGCCCACGGGCATGCTACGACGAGGGCAAGCGCGTCGCCGAGACGCTGATGATGGACTACCACCGCCAGCACGGTGTCGATGTGCGGATTGCCCGCATCTTCAACACCTACGGCCCGCGCATGGCCGCCGACGACGGCCGCGTCGTGAGCAACTTCATCATGCGCGCGCTACGCAACGAGCCCGCCCAACTCTACGGCGGTGGCGTGCAATCGCGCAGCTTCTGCTACATCGACGACATGGTCTCGGGCCTGCTGCGCCTGATGGACTACGAGGGGCCGCACCGCCACCAGCCGTTCAACCTGGGCAACCCTCAAGAAATTACGATCCGCCAGCTTGCAGCAGCCATCTACGCACGGGTGGGCGCGGACGCCCCCCCAGTGGAGACGCAGGGGCAGCAGGACGATCCCAGCCGCCGCTGCCCGGACATCACACGCGCCATGACAGAGGGCGTATTCGAGGCGCGCACGCCGCTCGACGACGGCCTGAAACAGACAATCGAATGGTTTCGACGCGCCACAGCCTCGTGACTCGCCACCTTTGCCCAGGCGGCACCTGCAGTATGGTATGCAGGAGATTTGCAGCCTGGTGGGTTGGATGGCGACTTACATCTACATCTGGAAGTCCGACGAAGACGCTGAGCACGTCCACTACTCGTTCAGCCCCGAAGACGGCGTGATCGGCGTAATGCGCATCGCCCGCAAGACCGGAAACATGGACCTGCTACAGCCCTGCCCCGGCGACGAAACCAACACCTGCTACCAATGCGCCTGCAAAGCCGTATGGAGCGGCTGGTCGGTCGGCAAACTGCCCGAAGCCACCCAGTACATCTACGGCGCCTGAGCCCGCGGTCGTTGACATCGCAGCGTTCGGGCGTAAACGGGCTGCTTCAGAGTTGGGGCATGTGTTGGACCCTGTCACGAACAGCCACTCTGCCGTTGGTGCACCCGGCAAACGTCGTCCGTTGCCACTGGCGCTGAGCGCGGCCGTGATTTCGTTTGCCAGCACGCTTCTCGGCATCGGCGGCGGGGCGTTTCTGGTGCCTTTGCTCAACGCCTGGGGCGGCATTCGGCTGAAACGCAGCGTCGCCACAAGCCTGGCGCTGATCACGGTCGTGGTCACGGTCGGGTTCATCGTGCAGGTTGTTCGTGCGCCGCAGGACATTCTGTGGGGCGAGGCAGGCCTGCTGGTGACGGGCGCGCTGGCAGGCGCACCGGTTGGGCGCTGGATACTGCGCGTGCTCCCGCGCGCCTACTTCCGGTATGTGCTGGCTGTTTTCTTTGTGCTGGTGGCCCTGCGCATGGTGCTGCCGCTGCCTGAGTCTGCGCACTTTCTGGGAGATCTGCCGGAGCTGTCGTCGCCGGCGACCATCCTCTTTTCCCTGGCTACCGGCTTCGTTGCCGGTGTCTCCGCCACACTGTTCGGCATCGGGGGCGGAATCATCATTGTCCCCGCGCTTACTTTCGCGTTTGCCGGCGAGCCCGGCACCGAATTCTTCAAGGTCGCCCGCGCCACCAGCCTGGCCGCCATTGTGCCGATCAGCGCCTGGGGAACATTCCTGCACGCTGCAAAGGACAACGTCGAGTTCAAACTCCTGCCGCCGCTTCTGCCGCTTGCCATTGGCTGCTCGGTTCTAGGGGTGTTCGCCGCCTACTGGATCGACGCAAGCGCTCTCAAGATCGTGTTTGCTGCACTGCTGGTGATCATGGGCGCGAAGTTGGGCATCGAAGCCCGCACCATCGCCAGACTTGACAATCAGCCGCCGATCGCCGTCAAACCGGAAGACTGATCATCGCTTCCATGCATCATCGACCGGCGCCAGCGGCCGGTTCAGCCACCGGATGCGCCGCTCGCCATTGGGGCCCGGCTGATTGCGTGTCATGGCCTTCCACTTCTTGTAAACTTCGTGGGCCTTGTTGGTGTCGGCGAAAACCGTGCCGTAGGTGTCTCCCGGCTGCGCCTTTTCGACCACCACGGCTTGCAGCCAGCAGTTGGCGCCTGAGATCGGGTCGGGGTGGATCGGCGCGGCTGCGTTCTGGTGCACGCCTCCGTTTTCCCAGAAGATACGTTGCGTGTCGGGGTCGCTGCTGGCAAAGGGATGAATGCCGCGCGCCCGGGCCATCTTCCATTTGCCCGGCTCGGCTTCATCCAGACTGACCGTGTTCGCCGACCAGCGGTTGCCGTTTGGATCGCTCGCCCGCCGCCAACGCCCGAGATGATGCGAGCAGGCGCACACACCCGGCTTGATGGCCTCCGTCGCCCAGACCTTGTCGATGAAGTAGCCGATTTCGGTGCTGACGCGCACCAGATCTCCGTTGCGCAGGCCGCGCGACTTCATGTCGCCGGGGTGCATCCACAACGGGTTGGTATTGCTGATCTCGTTCAGCCATTTGGCGGCACCGGTGCGCGTGTGAATCAGTGTCGGCAACCGGAAGGTGGGTATCAGGACCATCCCACCCTCCGGCGCATAGGCTTGGTCGGGGTGGACGTGGGATCTGATCCATCCGGGCAGCGTGTGTTCAGGCCACCCGTGTTCTTTCATGGACTTCGACCAGAGTTCGAGCTTGCGGGATGGCGTGGGGAAGCCGGTGAAACGCTCTCCGTTGATCTCGACGCCGATTGCTTTGCCGTTGTCACGAACTGTCCCGAAGTCATCCGCGACTTGCCCTTCCCTTCCGGGAAGGGCTTTCAGGTGCTGGTTGTAAACACGTTCGTGCACTCGAAACGCGCCCACGTTGCGCATGTAGTCGAGCGGGGTTAGTCCCTGCGCCTTCGCCGCCTCCGCCAAGCCGGGCACGCGGTCGAAGATGTGCGCGTAGTATTCGTCAACCGTTACCGGCTGCGAAGCGTCGGCAGGGGACTGGAAGTGCTGCCGGATGCCGCGCTTGCCGTCGGGATCGATGGCCCAGCTCAGGTCAATCCAGAACTCGTCTTCTTCCCACACGTCGCCCGGGTTGACTTCGTACGTGCGCCGCACTGTTTTGCCTTCGCGGCGCGCGACCTCGCGCAGCACCGGCTGGCGAAAGGCAATCCACATGCCGGAATCCACTTCGTAGCTGTTGAGGTCGTGGCGCTCACTGGCGTGGCCCATCGGCAGCACGTAGTCGGCGAAGTACGCGGTCTCGTTCCATGTCGGCGTGAGCGCGACGTGGCACCCGACGCGGTCTTCGTTGCGCAGCATCTCGATCCATGAGAAGCCATCGGGGTAGGTCCACACCGGGTTGAAGACGCGTGTGAAATAGACGTCCAGCTTCTCGTCGCGCTCCTTAAGGATGTGCGGCAGGCACTGCGACATCTCGTACTGCGCGACGTTCCACTCGTCCGGGAACTGGAAGGTGTTCCAGAACTTCACCGCCGGCGGGTCGTCGAAGAACTCCGGTTTGAACTTGTTCCATGAAGACGGCAGTGTACCGCCCGGCCCGCCGACACTGCCGGTCATGACCACAAGCAATTGCAGCGTGCGCGCGACCTGCCACCCGCCGAGATTCCCGATGCTGGCTGCGCGCCACACGTGGGCGGACAGGCGCCGGTCGGCTTTGCATACGATCTCGTAGAGTTGCATCACCTGTGCAACCGGCACGCGCGCTTCTTCGGCGGCGCGTTCCGGGGTGAAGTCCTTCCACTCTTGCAGCAGCACCTCGACGAAGGCATCCCATTCACGCGGCTTGTCAGGGTGCTCTTCCGCCATGAACTCGCGCCAGTTGGTCCAGTGCTTGAACTGGGATTCGTCATACGTCTTGTTCAGCAGCATCAGCCGCGCGACGGCCAGAAAGATCGCGGCTTCGCTGCCCGGTTGTGTGGGCATCCACAGGTCGGACATGCTCGCAGTGTTGGAGAGGCGCGGGTCGAGCGTGACGAGTTTGGCGCCGTTCATCACGCCTTCCATGATGCGCTGCGCGTGCGGGTTAAAGTAATGGCCGCTTTCGAGGTGCGCCGACACCAGCAGAATCACGCGCGCGTTGGCGTGGTCGGGGCTTGGGCGATCCGACTTCAGCCACAGCGAGTACCCGTGCCTCGCGCCCGCACTGCAGATGGTGGTGTGCGAGTTGTGGCCGTCGATGCCCCAGCCCTTGAGCACGCGATCCATGTAGCCTTCGTGGCCCGGCCGCCCGACGTGATAGACGACATGGTTGTGGCGTCTGGCGTCGAAGGCGGCGCCGATGCGCCCGCCAATATCCTTGAGCGCGTCATCCCAAGACACGCGCTCCCACTTGCCTTCGCCGCGTTTGCCCGCGCGCTTCAGCGGGTAGAGGATGCGGTCGGTGTCGTCGAGCTGGTTCTTGGTGGCTGGCCCCTTGGCGCAGTTGCGGCCGCGCGAGCCGGGGTGCAGCGGGTTGCCCTCGAACTTGCGAACTTCCTTGGTGCCTTTGTCCACGTAAGCAAGCAGGCCACAGGCGCTTTCGCAGTTGAAGCAGGTAGTCGGCACAATGCTGTAGCGCCGCGTCTGCCGCACCGGCCAAGCCTGCGCGTCCAGCTCCTCCCAATCGTCCCAGCGATCTTGAGGCGGAAACCCGTGCAAGGGAAACGGCGGAGTAGCGATGCCCTCCGGCGCACGAGCAACAGGCGACTCCTCCACCAGCGGCGGAATGATCCGCAGCGTTGTGGCGAGCTTCTCAATCAGACTCAGTTTCGCCTTGCCCATTTCACTTTCCATTAGCAAGCGCCATCGTGGAGCAGCTCATCGCCCCAACACGCTGACACCACAATGGCCCCGATGGGGCCTTGGAACTTAGCCCACGGCTTTAGCCGTGGGAATCCGACCCTGCTTCACCTGCGCCCCGTAGGGGCGCAGGATCAATCCCAGAGAAACCGCTCGTCGTACTCAATGCCGTGCAGTTTCAAAAACTCCAGCAACTCTTCCTTGAAACTACCAGACTTGTGGTGCTCCTCCTGCTCTGCAATGTACTTCGCGACACTTGCTGTTTTTGAACTGCTGACCGAAAACGCTGCGTAACCAGACTGCCATGCGAACTTGCTGCGCGGCTTCAATTAATCATTGATCCATTTTGAAGAACCGCCCTTGATCTGCCTGAGCGCGTCCGCAAGCGACACCTTCGTTCCAAGGCGGCACAGGAGGTGAACGTGGTCTGCAACGCCGCCTATGGACAGCATCTCACCACCGACTACCCGCACGATTCCGCCCATGTAGGCATAAATTCTCGGCTGGCGGTCGGGCGTGATGAGTGGCGCGCGCCCCTTGGTGCTGAACACGAGATGGTAGTTGAGGGCTGTGTGTGTGTGCCCCATCCTTCCTCCGCTGGCCCGGCGCCCCTACGGGGCGCTGGTAACGCCCATCCCCGTTTCCCACGGCTAAAGCCGTGGGCTAAGTTCTCAGGCTGCTACGCAGCCAACTGCACGCGAGCGGACCATGTTCGCGCGAACCTAGGTATTTGGCCTTTTCTGCGGCATGAACACCCACAGGTACTCCGTTACGCACAACCCGATCAACACCGCCAGCGCCGCGACGAACGGTGCGTTTGCGCCTAGCAGCAAAAGCGGCAGCACACCGCCTACGCCGATCACTCCGCCCCAGAACCACTGCCCAGCCCGGCCGCTCTGAATGTCTTTCGCCGTCGCGGCGCTGTCTTCATTGGGGTGCTTGCCCCAGATTTCGAACGCGATTACCGCGAGGTTGATCAGCGTGAACACAGCCAGCGGCCAGCGCACGTCGCGGCCGATCAGCGCCAGCACCGCAAACCCAGCCAGCGGCGCGTGGTTCAGCATGTGCAGCGGCAGCGCCGGGCTCTGCCAGAAGTCGCGGCCTTTGCACTGGCCGAACAGGAATGCGGTATAGACCGCGCATGCAAGCGCACTGATCGCAAGCGGGATCGACAACCACTGGAACAGCACACCCGACTTGAACACCAGTCCGTTCGCCACCCACAGCGTCGTCAGCGCGCCCGTCACGGTGATGATGTACCCGCCCCGCACAAGCCAGCTTGACCAGTGCGGCCGCAGCAGCACGTAGATAAAGCGCTTCGGTTGATCGAGGTCCTTGATCAGCAACCCGCCGGTCAATCCCAGAAACAGCAGCGACACGACCGGCAACACGACGGTGAACATTGAGCCTGCGGGGTTCAGCTCCATCGAACGCACGCCCAGCATCGGCAGCAGAAACGCGAGCGCGCTGACCAGTGCCGTGCCAGCCGCGATCGCCTTGGTGACGACGTAGGCTGCGACCTCCCACCCCCACTGCACGCCCTTGTCCGGCTGATCGTAGGCGCGGCGAACCTTGCCCGCGCCGGTGGCTTTTTCCATGTCGCGCAGCAAGCCGTCGAGCACCGGCTCGTCTCCGCCGTTACTCTGCTGCCGTGTCGCCTGCGCGCGGCGCACGATGCCCAGCAGGTCGAACTGCTCGCCGTCCATGCCCGCGTTGTGGCCGACGCCGCGCGACTGGTCGCTCCAGATACCCGTGTCGGGCATTTGCGTCGCCGCAGGGTTCAGACTGGCTGCGTCGCCCTCGATGTAGAAGACGCTGGGAATGGTGCCCTTTTCCGGTTTGCGCTGGCCGACTTTGTGGCGGCTTACGAGTGTGGCAACGTCGCTGTTGGCGTCATCAAGATCGCCGAAGTGGATTGCCTGCTCGGGGCAAATGTTCACGCAACTGGGGTTCAGTCCCTGGTCAATGCGATGCGCGCAGAAGTTGCACTTGGCGGCTGTGTGCAGGTTGGGGTCTATGTAGATCGCGTCGTAGGGGCAAGCCTGTGTGCACGACTTGCACCCGATGCAGCGCCGCTGGTCGAAATCGACGATGCTGTCGGCGCGCGAAAACAAAGCCGTCGTCGGGCAGATCGTCACGCACGGCGCGTCCACGCAATGGTTGCAGCGCGTGACCTGAAAATGCCGCGAGACGCTGGGGAACTCGCCGCGCTCGATGTACTTCACCCAGGTGCGATTGACGCCGATCGGCACCAGGTGCTCGGCTTTGCACGCAACGGTGCATGCGTGGCAGCCAATGCAAACGCGATTGTCGATCACAAAGCCGTAGCGCATGTGCCGAGGATGATAGCGGCGTCAGGCGGAAGGGCCACAGCGGCCGAGGGTGTGAATCCAGCGGGCTCAAGCTGGCCTGCCCGTGCATAACCTTAGCGGCGCGCGGCCTTTGCGAGAAATCGTTGCATGCGGGACTAAAGCAATCGGTGTCGGTGTTACGTTTTTGCCTTGGTTGTTGCCCCCGACCGAGGCAAGAAAGGAGGGATCGGAGCTTCGCTTCGATCCCTCTGACTCTTCCGGCAACACGCCGGAATGGAGCAAAGGGCCAACAACACGCCAGGAACATGGAGAAGACATGGCTAACAAGCCCCGGATCCTTGCCTTTGCCGGCAGCCTGCGCAAAGGCTCGTGGAACAAAAAACTTGTGCGCGCAGCCGCAGAGTTTGCACGCAAGGCCGGTGCCGACGTCACCATCCTGGACATGAAGGACTACCCGCTGCCGATTTATGATGGCGACGACGAAAAAGCCAACGGCCTGCCCGAGAACGTGCTGAAGCTCAAAGCGATCTTCAAGGACCATGATGCCTTGATGATCTCGTCCCCCGAATACAACAGCGGCTATCCCGGCGGATTGAAGAACCTCATCGACTGGGTCTCCAGGCCGATGGAAGGCGAAAAGCCCCTGGCGGCTTTCAAAGACAAACCGGCGCTGCTGTTTGCCGCCAGCCCGGGCGCGCGGGGCGGTGCGCGCATGATGCCCATGCTGCGCGAGACGCTGCTCAACATCGGCGTCATGGTGCTGCCGGCCTGGTATGGACTGGCCAACGCCGATCAGGCGTTCGACGAGCAAGGCAACCTGATCGACAGCAAGGCGTCAGCGCGCGTGAATGAATTGACGGTTCGGCTGGTAGAGGTCACAAGCCGCCTGGCCGGCTGAGGTCGGGAATACCGTTCGATATCGAACTGTTTGAACAGCGGAAAGGGCACACCATGATCCGCGTCCGCAAGGCACAAGACAGGGGACAGTTCGATTTCGGGTGGCTGAAGACAGCCCACACGTTTTCGTTTGCCGACTACCGCGACCCGGCGCACGTGCACTTTCGGAACTTGCGCGTGATGAACGAGGACCGCATTGCCGGCGGCGCGGGCTTTCCGCCCCATCCGCACCGCGACATGGAGATCATCACGTACGTGCTGGAAGGCGCGCTGGAACACCGCGACAGCATGGGCAACCACGGCATCATCAAGCCGGGAGTGGTCCAGCGCATGAGCGCCGGCACCGGCGTCACGCACAGCGAGTACAACGCGCTGCCCGATGCGACCACCCATCTGTACCAGATCTGGATCTTCCCCCGCGCCAAAGGGGTGGAGCCGGGCTACGAAGAAAAGGCGCTGCCCGATTTCGATGAATCGGGACGGCTTGTGCTGGTCGCGTCGCCGCATGGCGACGACGGCAGCGTAACGATCAACGCCGACACACGCCTTTACGCCGCGCGCCTGAAGGCTGGCCAGGCGATAGACAATACGCTTGCGGACGGCCACGCAGCCTGGGTGCAGGTAACGCGGGGCAGCGTTACATTGAATGGCGAATCGCTGGCAACTTCCGACGGAGCGGCTGTTGAGGATGTGCATGAGCTGCACATCGAAGCAGCCGAAGACAGCGAGATCCTGCTGTTTGACCTTGACTAGCGCGGATTTTCGGCGCGAACAGCCGGTTGTCGGATTGTTGCGGCTGCGTTCCTCGTTGGACTCACAGTACCAACTCGAGTGAGGAGGAAGCCATGGACCGACTCAAGGGCAAAGTGGCGCTGGTAACCGGCGGCGCGAAGGGCATCGGCCGGTCCGCCAGCCTGTTGATGGCACGCGAAGGCGCTGCCGTGGCTGTCACTGACCTGGCAGACGCCGACGGCAAGTCTGTCGTTGAAGAGATCGTGAAGGCCGGGGGACAGGCGCACTACTGGCGGCTGGACGTCGCAAGTGAGCCGGAAGTAAAGCGCGTGTTCGAAGAAGTAGAGAAGCGCTTCGGTCCCGTAACGGCCCTGGTGAACAATGCAGGGATCGGCGGCGCAAACAAACCAACACACGAGTTGACACTTGAAGAGTGGGAGCAGGTGCAGGCCGTCAACGTCAAGGGCGTGTTCCTTTGCACGAAGTACGCCATCCCCCAGATGCGCAGGGCAAAGGGCGGCAGCATTATCAACATGTCCAGCATTTATGGCCTTGTTGGCGCACCCGATGTACCGCCCTATCACGCCAGCAAGGGTGCGGTCACGCTGATGAGCAAGACGGACGCGCTGATCTACGCCGCAGACGGCATACGCGTGAACAGCGTCCACCCGGGTTTCATCTGGACGCCGATGGTCGAGGCTCACCTGAAGACCTTCCCCGATGCCGATGCCGCAAAGAAGGGGCTGGCGGCGCTGCACCCGCTGGGCCGATTGGGCGAGCCGGATGACATCGGATGGGCCTGCGTGTATCTGGCGAGTGACGAAAGCCGGTTCATCACCGGGTCAGAGCTCGTGGTGGACGGCGGTTACACAGCCCGCTGACGGGCGCTATATTCGCCACATGAACTGGAAGCCGCTAGTCGCTTCACTTGGTGTAATCGTTGTCGCGCTGCTGGTGCTGTGGGCTGTGCTGCCGGGAAAGACGCCGGACAACCGCGCCAATGCACCCTCAAACACGGCCGAAAACACCGATCCCACCGGCACCGGCAGCGACGGCACCCGCTGGGTGCGCGTGGAACTGGAGCCATTGCCGGAGCTTGATCCAGCCGACCTTTGGCCCGGCGACGGGATGCGCGTGGCGTCGCCCCACTTCTGGATTGTCTGGAGCACCGGCGAGCACACCCGTTGCCGCCTGCTGCTGCGCGGCCGCGGTGGATCGTGGTACGAAGCCGGGCATTCGCTGGCAAACATTCACTATCTGCCCGCTGACCTCACCCAGTTCGACGACGAGCTGTATTTCTGCGTGGAGTGGAACGAAAACGGCCGCGCCTATCGAAGCCGCGAGCGCCATGTGAGCTTCGGCGCCGGCGCGTGCTTTGAGCAGCGCCGCTACGAATTCCGCGTGCCACAGCAGCAGGCGCCGGAGTTCCGCATGCGCTTGCAGGGCCGATCGCTCAACGAGCTCGCCGCAGAGCCCTTCCTGACCACGCTGTTCCCCGAGGTCGTTGTGCCCGCCGCCTACGCCCTGCCCGCAGAAGATACCGCAGTGTTACGGCTGAGGGATGGCAACGATGTGCCGCAGGATGGATGTATGGGCTTTCTTGAGGTGTACGACAACGTATCGCTTACCTACGACCGCGTGCTGGTGCAGTTGCGTCGCTGATTAATCGCCGTTCTCGCGTCCGCCCGCGCCGAAAACCTTCAGCAGGTTCTGAAATGCGGGGAACGAAGCCAGCGACTGAAACGCCATTTGATCCACAAGCCGACGCCGGTCGCGAAAACCATTCTTCACCGCGCGCTCCAGCAGCTTCAGGCCCTCCGCGGGGCTGTGCGGCGCGGTGACAACGGCCAGCCAGTACAGCGTCTCCGAGAAACCGGGGTTGATCGCCAGCGCCCGGTGCAGCAACTGCTCGGCCCGATCTTCGCGCCCCCGCCCCATGAGCAGCACCGCGAGTGCGACATAGCCGCGCTCGTCAGCCGGCACGAGCTCAATGCACTTTTCGTACTCGCGTTCAGCGGCCTTCCATGCGCGGGCCTTCTCGTAGATCTTGCCAAGGCTGATGCGCGCCTCGACATTATGCGCGTTCAGCTTCAGCGCATAATTCAGGTTCTCGCGCGCGCCCGAAAGGTCGCCGGTCATTCGCTGCAGACTGCCTAGAAACGAGCGCGCCCGCGGGTCGTCCGGGTTGATCTCAACGGCTTTGCGGTAGTCCTTCAGCGCCTCATCCAGTTTGCGCATCTTGCGGTGAATGTGCCCGCGCAACATGAACAGGCGCGCCTCGTCGCCCTTGATGCGCATCGCGTTATCCACCTGCTTCAGCGCGTCATCGAAGCGCGCCCGCTTCATCGCAGTGTGCGCGTCGGTCAGCGAGTTCTCGAACTGCGTGGTCATGCTCAGCACAGCCAGTTCAATTGTCTCGTTTCGATCCAGCTCTTCGCTGGCTTGCTCGGCGGCTTGCGTTGCCAGTTTGTAGATGCCGCTTTCTCCGCCGCGCGTGATGCTGACAGTGCGGCGGCGCTGGCTTCGCATCAACTCGCTGGCGGCTTCCAGATCTTCGCCGAGCTCTTCGGCGCTCTGGTAGCGGCTTGCGGGATCCTTGGCCAGCATGCGGTTGACGATGCGTTCCAACTCGCGCGGCAATCCGGGGCGCAACTCGTTCAGCGGGGGGTAGTCGTCCTGCTGGTGCATCAGGATCAGCGCCTGTGCAGTTTCGCCCAGAAAGGGGCGCCGGCCGGTCAGCAGCAGGTACAGCGTCACGCCAAGGCTGTAGATGTCGCTGCGCCCGTCCACAGGCTCGCCGCGGCATTGCTCGGGGCTCATGTAAGGCGGGCTGCCGGAGTGCCCGCCCGCAAGATCGCTGCCCAGCGCCGCAGCCACGCCAAAGTCGCTGATCTTGACGCGGCCGTTGTTCAGGATCAGCAGGTTGTCCGGTTTGATGTCGCGGTGCACCACGCCGCGCTTGTGTGCATAGCCGAGGCCGCGTGCAGCCTGCGCGGCAATCTTGACCGCCAGCAGCGGGTCAACACCCTGGCGCGAGACAAGCCGCGACACCGGCACGCCGTCCACAAGCTGCATCACGATGTAGGGCTGGCCCTCGTGGGCGTCCACGGCATAGACGGGCGTGATGTTGGGGTGCTCAAGCTGTCCGGCCATACGGGCTTCGTTCATGAAGCGCTCACGCAGCAGGTCATTGCGCGCAAGCTCGCGCGGCAGCACCTTGACGGCAACCTGCTTGTCCAGGCCGAGGTGCTTGGCGCGATACACGTGTCCCATCCCGCCCTGGCCGATGCGCGCCAGCAGCTCGCATTTGCCGAAGGTGGAACCGGTCATGTCTTCCGGATCGTCGCGTGTGCCCGCCATGGGCGATGATGATAACGATGTACCGCGGCTGGACCTATGGGACAGAAAAGCCGGATGGCGCGCTAGCCGCCCAGGTAGCTCATTTCGGCTTTCGGCACGCCGGCTGTGTTGGCGTTGCGCAGCTCGGAGTAGCGGTCGTCGCGGCGGCCCCAGATGCCGGCGATCAGCTCCAGCAATTCGCCCTCACTTGCCCCTTCGCGCAGCGGCGTCTTCAGATCGTGGCCATGGTTCGCGAACAGGCACGTGAACAGCTCGCCCCGCGCGCTAAGCCTGGCACGGGTGCAATCACCGCAGAATGTGTTCGTGACGCTGGAGATCACACCGATCTCGCCC
>CAZZBH010000065.1:0-21396 GCA_964652605.1 uncultured Planctomycetaceae bacterium | reverse complement strand
CCATGCGCAGTGAGCGCGTATGCGCGATTTCACGATGGCTCATCAACCTGCCCGCCAACGCGGCATACACAGCCGCCGAGCAATGGCTTGAGCGCACACTCGACGACAGCGCCAACCGCCGCATGAGCATCCCCGAGGCATTTTTAGCCGCCGACGTGGTGCTTTCGCTGCTGCACAACATAGGCAGCGGGCTCAAGGCAAACCACGCCGTGATCGCAGCCCGCGTAAGGCGCGAGTTGCCGCTCATGGCAACCGAGGCGATTATCATGGCGGCTGTCCGCGCCGGCGCCGACCGGCAGGAAGTTCATGAGCGCATTCGCGTGCACAGCCACGCCGCCGTGCAACGCATGAAGGACGGCGCGACGGAGAACGACCTGCTCTCGCGGCTCACCCAGGACGCCGCCTTTTCTGCTCTGAAGGGTGAGCTGGAAAACCTGCTGGACCCGGCACGTTTTGTTGGGCGCGCGCCGTCGCAGACGAGGAAATTTCTGGCAACGCAGGTCGCGCCGGTACTCTCTGAAGGCGAGTCAGCCACCGCGGAACAGGTGTCTGTGTGACAAGTCGCCAATAGCAGATTCATCTACAGCGACAAGTCTGGCACTTCGATCCAACAAATTGCACAATCTAGTACGCACATCCAGCACCGGTCACGCGCTATGACGAGGACTACCCGCAACATGCCTGGCACGGCTGAGAGCATGCAACGCCTGTTGCATGATCTAAACAACGACCTCGGGGTCGTGATCGGTCATCTGGACTTGGCTTTGCGGCAGGCGGACAAGCTGGACGAAGCTACACTCAAGCGCCTGGAGACCATCAAGAAAGCCACCGCCCGCATGGGCGAGCGCGTAAAGAAGGCCCAGGCCGACGCGCGATAGCGCCGGCAGCACAAAGGCCTGAAACAGCGGTGTGGGGAGCGAGGGAGACGGGCACCAAGGTGCCTGCCTCCCTCTGCGATTTGCAGGCTACTCCTGCGGCGGGCGCACGTAGTTTTCCAGCACCCACGCCCGGCAGCCCTGGTTGAACTCGTCTTCAGTCAGGCCCAGTTCTTTCAGCATGCGCTCAAGCAATTCGGCGCCGGTAAGCAGCGGCTTTTCTTCGCGGGCGCGGGCCATGCGCTCTTCGCGCGCGGCTTTCAGAAAGTTAGTCAGCTTCTCGCGGTGATTCGCCAGCACAAACTCTGTAAACACGAACGAATGTGCCACCTCGCGTTCGCGGTAGTCCGCCGGCCGCACAGCCACCAGCTTGTTCAGTGAAAGAGCCGAATTTGCGGCGTACTCCATCGCAATCTCAAGCCGCCATGTGCTTGCGCACTTGCCCAGTCCCGGCAGGGCTTCGCGCCCACCCGAGTCAATCACCGCCGATGAGCGTGGCAGAAAAAACCGTGATTCCACCGAGCCATTCATCTGCGTGCTGTTCAGGTAGCCGAACCCGCGCACAAGCCAGTACGCGCCCCAGTCCGTGCAGGCGCGGATGGTCTTTACAGCCAGGTCGTGCGCGATGGCATCACGCAGGCCGTAGTCGTTGTCCGTCTGCGGGTACAGAAACACCGCGCCGTACGGGCTGAACACCTCAGAGCCGTAGCCGTTGTTCGCAGTCTCGGCGCGCCTGCGCTCGTCACTGATGCCCGAGCACTTCTCGACAAACGCAGCGTAATGCTCGCGTTCACGAAACACGCTGATGTGCAGGCGATGCTCGTCTGTGGTCGGAGCACTGCCGCCCGGAAGCCCCGCGATTTCCATGGCGCGCGCACGGGCCGCTTCGGCAAAGCGTGCCAGCATGCCGGCCCACTCAACGCTTTTCTCACCCAGGTGAGCGTGCACTACCACCCAGGGCGTGCGGTGCTTGGCCATCTTCAAGCCGGTCTTTTTTTCGTACGGAGTCGTCTCGGCAATGGCTTCGCCTGCGGGCGCGGTCTGGATCCACCGCTCGCGCAGTGTTTCGCCCTCGTCGTCCAGCACGTGTGCGTACCAGTATCCGGCGGGGTGGCATCGCGCGGCCTTCTGGGCATCGCGGTGCTCGGGGCAGATGCGCAGCAGGTGGTAAAGCGCAAGCATGCGCTGCTCGTGTGCCAGCGTCTTGTCAGCCACCAGCTTCCAGATTTCGTCGGCGGCTTTGCGTCGCACAGGCTCGGTTCGTTCCACCAGTTTGGATTCAAGCTCAGCGCGGCGGGTTTCGATAATCTCGTCGCCCTTGGGAACGAGGTCTTCTTCGAGCACCCACTCGCCGCGCTTCTTCTTGAAGCCCATCACACGCCGTGTGGCACGGTGATCGGCATCGTACTGCAGCGCATGGTTGAAGTACGATCGGGTGTAGGAATACAGCCCCAGGCCCTTTGCGATGTCGCCGCATTCAAAGCAGGCATCCGCCAGCTTGGGCATCAACCGGGTAAACCTGCGGTCGGGTGTCAAACCAAAGGTGTCAGCGGCGCCACTGTCCGGGGCGGGCGCAAGCGCCAGTGCAAACAGCACCAGCGGCGCAGCGATCAGGGCTCTGCGCATGGGGGTCCTCCTCGCGACTGATGATAACAGGCAAGCGCGGTGGAACGAGTACTTTCAGTGCCCGAAAGCCATCAGTCGCCGCCCTCTGCCACGCCCGAGCGGTCAACGTACTGGCCGCCACTCATTTCAGCCAGCCTGCGCATCAAGCTGCGGTGGTGCGGGCCGATACCGATGGTGTTGATCACGACCTTGCGGAACGTGTTCAAGCGAAGCACGTCCTGCACGATGTTGTTCGGGTCAATCATCCGACCGTTGCCACGAAACGGCGGCGGCTGGGTGCCCGCCGGCACACGCCGCGGCGGCGCGTTGGTCGTGTCGTCGCTGATAGTCGGCGAGCCGTCTGTCAGAAAGAAGATGGTCGTGGCGCCCGACTTCAGACACTCCGGGTCCCAGGCGGGATTGTTGCCGCGCTTGTCAATCTTCATCGGGTCAAGTGATTTGCGCGAGTTGATGCAGAAGGCGCGGTTCAGCGCCCCGTGGATGTTCGTCAACTCGGCGTAGTTCAGGGCTTCGACCCGCTTGATGAACTTCTTCTTGTTTGCCTCGGTTGCCGGCACAAACTCGTTGGTGCCGCCGTCGATCATCATGTGCGGCGTGTGGTAGATGACAATGTTGAACAGGTAATCTTCCGGCAGGTGCGTCAGGGTGTGGATCAGCTCCACCTTGGCCAGGTCAAGCTTGATCTTCACGCGGCTGTAATCGGGCGGCGGAATCTCGCGCTTCTCTTCTTTCTTGTCGTCGCCTTTCTTGCCGTCGCCGGTTACGGGGCCCTCACGCTTCGGCTCTTCCTTCGGTGGCGGCGTACGCTGCGGCGGAAGAGTGACCGGATGCTGCATGGATCCCGAAATGTCGATCACGAAAACCACGCGCTTGCCCACCGCCGCTGCCTCGAAGAACTTCGGCACGTCGCGGCCGGCAACGGTTGGGCCCTCGTGGCTGCGCTTGACCTTGATGCCGCCCACCTGCACCCACCAGCGCCAGAACTCGGGGTCGGTGTACTTGTCTTCGCCCGTGATTTCGGACAGCGCGGTGCAGGTGTACCACTGCACGCGCTCGTCGCTGGCCTTTTCAAGCAGGTTCGCCAGCTCCAGCACGATCTTGTCGCGCAGCTCTTTGCGCTCAACATCGACGATTTTTGGTGCCGCCTGTGCGCACGACAATGTCAGGATTACATGGTCACCCTCGAACCGCTTCGGGTCGAGGCCCTTCAGCGTCTCAAGCAACAGATCACCCTGGTCGCTGCGGCTTGTGTACGCCAGCGCCTCAATAGCCGCCGCGCGCAGGAAGTACTCGGGCTCCTTCGACTCCAGGACGGCTTTGCGCAGGATCGCCGTTGCGGCCTCTGTGTTCTGGCGGGCCAGGCCGATAAACGTCCAGTACGCGCCGAACACGTTCTCGGGCTTCGAAAAATTCATCACCTGGCGCTCAATCACCGCCATCGCTTCTTCTGATGTGAGCTGTGAAATCGCTTCTGCCATGCGAAAGCCCGCGGGGCCGTCGCTTTCGGTGGCAATCGCAGCCATGATGGCTGTTGCGGCTGCCCGGCTGTTGGCCTTGGCTGCGGCCTCAGCTTCTTCTGCCCGCTTGTCGGGATTTTCGTTATCGATCTTCTGGGCACCGCCGATCACGGAAAAGATCGCCAGCGTTGCAATCGCCAGCGTTATGCGCAAAAAACGTCCTTGCATTGCAGCTCCTTGCTGCCGCCCGCCCATGCGGCAGATGTCCGGGCTTGGCGCGCCGGACCAGGGGGATTGATCAAACCTTCATTGTAACAGACCCCGCCGCGCCGTGCATTCGGGAATCCCCGGTTTTCGTGCGGCACGCCCCGCATTGGAAGCCGGCCTCAACCCGGGTAGGCTGCACCCATGTCCATGAAGGCCTACGAACCCGCATTGCTGGATTCCGGCACCGAGCTCGGGCGCCGCTACATCACCGACTTTCCTGCCGTAGAAACTTTCTACGCCGCAGATTACCGCAGGCCCGAACACCTGGCCGGACTCGCACACCGCCTGCTGAATCGCACCTGGAAGCCGCGCTTTGACCGCACCCTGACAGCCGCCCTGCTGCGGGATTTCAACACATCTCACGGCGCACCCCCTGAGGTCATGCGCAGCATTGACCGCCTTGAGGTGCGCGAAAGCGTTTGTGTGCTTACCGGCCAGCAGTCCGGCTTGGCGGGCGGGCCGTTGCTTACCCTGTACAAAGCCGTCACGGCCGTTCGTCTGGCACGTGAAGTTGAACGGGCCAGCGGGCAGCCCTGCGTGCCGATATTCTGGAACGCCTCCGATGACAGCGATGTGGAGGAGGTTAACCGCGTGCGCGGCCTGGCGGACGACCGCCTGTTGAAGTTCCGCTTCAAGCTGGACGCGGGCAAGCGCCACGTACGCAACATTGAGCTGCCAGCCGCTGACGACCCACAATGGAAGGACGCCGCCGCCGCACTCGGGGACGGCCCCTTTGCCGCAGAAGCCCGCGAATTGCTACTGCGCGGCGCGGGCAGCGACTTCGGCACGGCGTTCACACGGCTGATGCTTGACCTGCTTGGCCCCGCCGGCCTGGTGGTCATTGAGCCGCGCGCGCTTACATCGCACCCGGCGTGGAAGCGCGTTCATGCGCGAGAAATTGAGCAGCGCGAAGAGCACCGCCAGGCACTGCAAAGAATCTCCGAGCGCCTGGAAGGGCTGGGGTTGCCAGCCGGCGTTCCGATCACGAACCATCTAAACCTGTTCCGTACGCGAGGAACCGAGCGGCTGCGCGTCAGCAGCGCCGGAAAGCGTCTGATTGTCGAAGGCAGCCGCGACAGCGTTTCCAAGACCGCGCTTTTAAAGGAATTGCGCGAGGACCCGGCAGCATTCACGCCCAATGTGCTGCTTCGACCGCTGGTGCAGAACGCGATTTTCCCTACTGTCGCGTATGTCGGCGGCATGGCTGAGATTGCCTATCACGGCTTGCTCAAGGGTGTGCACCGTGCCAACCAGGTGTTCATGCCGGCACTCTTCCCGCGCCTTTCGATGACGCTGCTTCGCGAGCAGGACGCGCGCCTCTTCGACGAAGCGGTCAACTTTCGCCGCAGGCTGAAGTGGCGGCAGAAGGAAGCCGAGATTCTACGCGATACGGCAGAGGCCGGCCTTCGCGACTCATTTCAGGACCTGGGTGACGAGCTACTCGGCCTCGCGCGCGGCCTTGACGGTGAGATCAAGCGCCTTGAACAACGCACGCAGCGTGGCATTGCCGACGTCATGGTGCGCGTGCGCCACGACGCCCTGTCGATGATTGAGGGCGGAGAGACCCAGGCGCCGGTGCTGAATCGCTATTTTCCCGAAGATCGGCCGCAGGAGCGTGTCTTGAGCGTACTGGCCGCATACGCCGAAATCGGCCCGCGGCTGCTTCAAATAGCCGAGAACGCGGGCGACGTATTCGACTTTCATCACCGCGCGGCGGTTGTCTAGCTCGTCAGAGATCGTTTGTTGCTCCGTCGGCGCCGGTCTGCCTGTTTCGGGCAACGAGTGTTCGATGGGGGTTCAAACTGAGACACTACCCGGGATTCACCCGCCTTGTTCGGTTGTTGCCTCACCGGTATCCTGCCCGGCTTGATCCTGACCGAAATCGGGCAGAATTCTTTGCCTGTGGTCGAACCGCGTGGGCAATGCCCCGTTTATGAAGGATAGTCACGCGGTAAGACCCTTTATCCCGGGGTGTACTTAGCGCACCCGAACGAGGAGATCACTGTGGCAGGCCAACAACAGTACTACGAAGAGCCGGCAGACCCCGCCTATTACGGGCAGCAGGAAATGCCCATCGGCGAGACCGGAGAAGACCTTACGGCGCTGGCATCCGTGCCCTGGATTGCCATCGCGCTGGCGATTCACGTGATCCTGCTGGTGATTGCCTACTTCATCGGCACCGGAGGCGTGGCCCGCCAGGACATCCAGGTTCTGCAGACGCAGCGCCAGCAGATCGCTGAGCCGCCACCGCCCGAGCAGAAGCCCGAGGAAGAGGTCGAGTTCCCCAAGGACGAGCAGGAACAGCCCGACCCGACTGAGGACGAGCGGATCACCGAAGACGCTGAAGATGAGGTCAACGAAGACCCCGACAACAAGCCCAACGAAGATTTGGCTGAGAACCCCAACGACGACCCGTCCGACAACGAGTCACCGCACCCCAACCGCGACAGCACAACCAGCGCGGTAGGCCTGGGCGGCGGCATCGGCGGCGGCGGCGGCCGTGGCGGAGGCGGCGGATTTGCGCATCGCCGTGCACGTGGCGGTGG
Source organism: uncultured Planctomycetaceae bacterium (assembly GCA_964652605.1). Taxonomy (GTDB): domain Bacteria; phylum Planctomycetota; class UBA8742; order UBA2392; family UBA2392; genus JADJRK01. The sequence continues at coordinate 14,625 of CAZZBH010000065.1, read as the reverse complement.
CGGAAATCCCAAGACGGAAGGCCGCATGCAGGCAGCGCTTGAGTGGCTGAAGGATCACCAGAACCCGGAAGGGTACTGGAGCGCAACAACCTTCAGCGCCGACAGCACCCGCACCAATGCGCAGAAGACCTTCAACATCGAGCACGTTGACCCGGGCAACGCAAACGGCGACAAGGGCTGGGAACTGACAGCCGACGTCGGATTGACGGGCCTTGCGCTGCTGGCCTTCGTCGGTGCAGGCTACGACCACAAGGACGGCGAGTACCGCACCACCTGCCGCCTTGCGATCCAGTACCTGCGCAAGCGCCAGGACAACGACGGATGCTTCGGCCCCAAAGAAGACGACCACTTCGTTTACAACCACGCCATCTGCGCGATGGCCATCGCCGAAGCTTACGGCTTGACGTTCGACCCCGTGCTGAAGCCAATGGCCGACAAGGGCATCGACTTCATCCTGCGTGCACAGAACCCCGACCTGGGTTGGCGCTACGGCGTGCAGCCGGGCATGAACGACAGCTCAGTCACCGGATGGATGGTGCTGGCACTCAAGAGCGCCAAGATGGCAGGGCTGGAGTTCGACACCACCAAGTCCTACGCCTCGGCGGCAGAGTGGTTCAAGCTGGTGACCGTGGACGTGAACGGCTACCCCAAGACGGGTTACGACACACCGGGCAGCGACAACGCCCGTCTGCGCACCGCCGGCGACTACGAGAACAACCCGTCGATGGACGCGATCTACGTGATGAGCATGCTGTTCATGGACAAGGCTGACCTGAACGACAAGACCATCAAGTCGCTTTCCAGGGTCTGCATTGAGAAGAACTACCTGCCAAGCTGGGAATTGAACAAGATCGACTACTACTACTGGTATTACGCCAGCCTTGCGCTGTTCCAGGTGGGCGGCAACGTCTGGAAAACCTGGGAAGACGCCATGGTGAAGACGCTGCTGGATCACCAGCGCGGATGGCACAAGCTGGACCAGGAAAAGGGTCTGACAAGCAAGGAGTTGCTCGACGAGCACGGCTCGTGGGACTCGGTGGACGCGTGGGGCCCGGCGGGTGGCCGCGTGTACGCCACCGCCATCAACTGCCTCACACTGCAGGTGTACTATCGCTATCTGCGCGTCAACCAGGGCAGCAGCGATTAGACAACAACGCCAGGACCAAACCGGGGCGGCCCAAGCCGCCCCGGTGCATTTAACAGCTCCGGCGCAGCCTCTGGCAGTCAGCCCGGAGGCTTGATTTGCTTTCGACCCGCCCCGCCCTACAATCTCGCGGGGCTCATGGCCAAGAAGAAGAAACAACCCGCACCCAAACCGCCGGCTGCTCAGGCAGACGATCCGCAGTTGCCTGCGCCGTTGCGTGCGCTGAACGCCGACTATTCGGCAGTGCTGCGCATGCGCAACGTGCGCTGGCTGATCGTGATCTTGACGGTCGTGGCGGCGCTTTGGCTTGGCGCGTATCTTTCGGCGGTGTTTGTGCCGGTGCTGTTTGCGCTGGCGATGGCCTACATCCTGAACCCGCTGGTCGTGAAGCTTGAGCGCAAGGGCATCCGGCGCACGCGCGCGGTGCTTTTGACCTTTCTGCTGTTCATTGTGGTTGCAGGTGCGGTCGGGACATGGTTTGTCGCAAGCGTCGTGCGCGACGCACAAGCCGTGTCGGGCGAAGTGCGAACTGTCGTGGAAGATCTGCGCACGAACCAGTCAGAATGGATTGCCGCGTGGAACGAGGCAGTGCCAATTGAACAGTTGCATCTTGACCCGGACGACGACCCCTTCACGCTGGCCATCAACGAGGGCGCCAAGCAGCTTTTTCCGCAGGCGTCTGAGGTCGAAACGCCCGAAGCCTCAGCTGCGCGCGCGCAGATGGCCGGCGCCCGCGCCGAGCTGCTGGCCGCCTTCCAGCGCGCCGACCGCAACGGCGACCTCGCCCTGACGCCCGACGAAATCGCGGGTGACGAGTTCAAGCTGCTTGATGCCGACGAGAACGGCAGCGTGTCCATGAATGAGTGGTTTGTCCGCTTCGGCGCAACCGTGCCCGTGGCCGACGCGCGCGCGCTGCGCCCCGGCATGGGGACGGAAGGCCTCAAGTCCGTTGTCGGCACGGGCCTGCAGGGCCTCTTTACCCTGCTGCTGTTCGTCACGCTGGTGCCGATCTACACGTGGTACTTCCTGATAGGGTACGACAAGTTTGTGTCCCGCGTGCGCGACTATCTGCCTGGCGCGCACAAGCCGCGCATTGAGGGGATTCTCAAAGAAATTGACGCCATGCTGCGCGCCTTCTTTCGCGGCCGCATCGTGGTGGTCGCCATCATTACTGTTGCCACGACCATTGTTTACCTGGCGTTTGGCGTGCAGTACGCGGTGCTGCTGGGACTAATGAGCGGGCTGGGCGTGCTGATCCCCTACTTCAGCATGATTGCCGGGTGGATCCCCGCGCTGCTGCTGATGCTGATTGCCGGCGATTCGTGGGCCGCGATCATCGGCATGAGCGTGTGCTTTCACGCCATCCAGGCGATTGAGCAGTATGTGCTGACACCTAAGCTGCTGGGCAATTCAATGGAGCTTCACCCGGTGACAATCCTTGTGGGCGTGTTTGCCATGGCAAGCCTGTTCGGAATCTTCGGGGCGTTGCTTGCCGTGCCGCTTACGGCGATTGCCAAGACGCTGGGACGCGAGTTCCTGCTGCCGTACTTCAAAAGCCTTGCCAAAGAAAAACCGCGCGCGCGCGACGCGCCGGCAGCCAACACATGAGCGTGGACGTTCACAAAGACACAGTGGCAGGCGCCATCCGCGTGGCGGCGCGCGCGCTGATCATTGAGGACGCGCGCCTGCTGGTAATGACCTACCGCGACGCGCACGGGTCCTGGTGCGTCACGCCCGGCGGCGGCATCGCCAAGCAGGAAACGCTGGGCCAGGGCCTGCGCCGCGAAGTGCGCGAAGAACTCGGCATCGACGTTCAGCCGGATGACATCGTGTACGTGCGCGAGTTGCTGGGCAAAACCGCCAAAGTCATGCACGGCGGTATCACCGATGAAACCCACCAGCTTGAGATCTTCTTTCGCTGCAAACGGCGCGGAGAGGTGCGCATCGGGCGCAAGCTGGACAACTATTGCACCGGCTTTGACTGGGTGCCGCTGGGCGAGCTTGAGCAGCACAACTTTTTCCCGTATGCGCTGGCCGGCCGGCTTGTCAACGACGTGGCCCAGGGCTTCAAGCCGCATGGCAACTACCTTGGCGACGCCTAGGGGCAGTCTTGATGTTGCGCTCAATCGCCATGCCGGCAGTACGCAAAGGGGCCGGCGCGCTGCTGGATCTGCTGCTGCCGCGGCATTGCGCGGTGACCGGCCGCCCGCTGCTTGAGCAGGAAGACATGCCGGTCGCGCCGGAGGTGCTGCGCGAGATTGAGCTGGCGGGCGCGGACTACTGCCGCCGGTGCGGGGCGCCACAGGGCCAGGGCGTCGGCGTAATCAGCGGCTGCCCGTCATGCAGCGAGCGGCGCGAGGGCTTCGGAACACGCGAAATCGTCGCCGTCGGCCGCTACCGCGGGATGCTGGAGGAGCTTTGCCTGGCACTCAAGTTCGGTGGCGAGCGCCGCATCGCGCAATTGCTGGCAGCATGGCTGGTCCCGCTGCTGCATGAGCGTGGCGTGGCAGAGAAGCTGGACGCCATCGTGCCGGTACCGCTGTCGGCGCTGCGGAGGCTGCGGCGCGGCTACAACCAGGCCGAGGAACTCGCTCGCCACACTGCGCGCCTGCTGGATTTGCCGATGCATGCCGGCGCCCTCAAGCGCGTCCGCCCCACCGACCGCCAAGCCCTGCTTTCCACGGCGCAGCGCCGTGCCAACATCGAGGGCAGCTTTGCCGTGCGGCAACCCAAGATGATTACCGGACGCACGCTGCTGCTGGTCGATGACGTGATGACCACAGGTGCCACGCTGGGCGAAGCGGCGCGCACCCTCAAGCGCGCCGGGGCCAGGGCAGTTTACGGCGCGATCGCGGCGCGCGCCGCCCTTGGCGACGACCGCTGAGACGCCACTTTTCCTCAACCACCGGGCACGCTCATGCCGAACAGGACATGGCGCGGCATCTTCGCATCGCGCCGCGGGTCAACGAATGAGGTGAGGCATGGCATCAAGACGAAACAGCGGGCGGCGCAAGAAGGGCCCGGGACTGGTCAGGATCGCGCTGGGCGGAGTCGTGCTGGTTGCGCTGTGCGCCGGCGCGTTCCTCCTGTTCGGCGGCAAGACCGACGCGGTAGCAGAATCAGGGATCGCTGAGCTGCTGCCCTCGCTCGAATCGACCGAGACCCAGGCCGCCGACGCCGACAACCCGGCGCGCCAGTCACTGGCAAACATTGAACGCATGTTGTCTGAAATCGCAGCCGGCTTGGCGGTAAGCAGCGGCGAAACACGCGAGGAAGCGCTGCGAGATGCCTACAAGCGGCTGTGCACGCTGCTTGAAAACCCGTTGCCGCTGGCGGAGCGCGAGCGCACGATCGAGCAGTTTCACACGGTCACGGACGAGTTGTTTTTGGCAGCTGCGCACAACGAGTTTTCGCAGAACTACATCGTCAAGAGCGGCGACAGCTTTGACCGCATCGCTCAGCGCAACGGCATCAGCATCAACCTGCTGTGGGATCTCAACCGCATCCCGCGCGGACGCAAGGCGCTTCACCCCGGTGACAACCTCAAGTTGCCGAAGGGAATGCCGCGGCTTGTGGTGCGCAAGGGAGACTACACCGCCAGCCTTTACTTCGGCGACAACCTTGTGCGCCAGTACATCATTGCCCACGGCAAGAACGACAACACACCGATCGGCACGTCCACCATTACCAGCATGACCATCGACCCCGAAAAGCAGGCACGCGGCCCGAATGACCCCCGCGCCGAAATGAAGCTGCGCTGGATTGGCTGGGGCCCCTACGCCGGCGGCCGCACAGGCTTCGGGTTTCATGGCACGCAGCACCCCGAGACCATCCCCGGCATGAGCAGCCGCGGGTGCATCCGCATGCGCGACGCGGATGTCATTGAACTCTACGACATCGTCCGCGACGGCAACAAGATCGAAGTACGGGCCTGAAAGGCCAAATCCACAGGAGCCACACATGAAAACCCTGCTGACAACAATTGCGATGCTGGCTTTGCTCAGCGGCTGCACGCTGCTTGGCACACGCTCAGGAAACGTGCAGGAAGACCGCAGCCACCACGTGGTGGAGACGACTGACGAGCATCTCGGTGACCCGACGTTTGAGCGCGAAACCGTGAACTCGCCCGTCGCCGGATACCGCGACGTGCCCCCCGACGCCGTGGTTGAGCGCGACAACTCGCCACCGCCAGCCTACGACGCTGACCTGGCAGCCGGGCTGACACTGCACGAGCAGGGCCGACTGCGCGACGCCCGCGCCCGCCTGACTGCCGCGCTGGACAACAACATCAGCGTGGACAACGAGGCCAAGGCGCTGGCGGCGCTGCGCAAGATCAACGAGCGCATTTTTCTGTCCACGGGCAATGAGGGCGACCTCAAGCTGTACAAGGTCGTGGCCAACGACACGCCGGCGCGTATCGCCGACAAGATGGGATGCACCTGGGAAATCATCGTGCGCCTCAATGGGCTAAGCGAGCGCGACATCCGGACACTGCAGATCGGCCGCCAGTTGAAGGTTCCCAACGGCGTGTTCGAACTTCGCGTGCGTAAATCCAAGTTCGTGATGGACCTGATGCTGGACGGCCACTTCATCCAGCGCTACGAGGTCGGCCTGGGTGTCGGCGGAAGCACGCCGCTGGGTGACTTCAAGGTACGCAACCGCATCCCTGAGCCTGCCGACGGCTCATACGCCTACGGCCACGCCAAGCACCGCCTGGGCACACGCTGGATCGGCTTGGACAGCGCGGCGGGCTACCAGGGCTACGGCCTGCACGGATGCCGCGCGGAAGAAGAGCGCTTGATCCCCGGAGAATGCAGCGAGGGCTGTGTACGCATGCGCAACGCCGAGGTCGAAGAAGTGTTCGACATCGTCCCCGTAGGAACCCGCGTGCGCATCACCCAGCGCTGATTTCTGCACTGGATTTGTCGATGGCCGATGCGAAGGGCACCCTTCCGTCGGCCATCAGCGCTTAACCACAAGCCGCGCCCCGCGCCGCGCCCTTCCCTTCACGCGCCACATTGCGACCATGGGCGCATGGCGGAGCAAGCCGCAGTTGACCCGATCCTGATCAAGCGCGCCCGCGCAGCCCAATGGGCTTGCGGGTTGTGCCTGGCGTTGCTGTTTCTGCTGGGGTTGTCGGGCATTGCCAGCATCACTCTGCTGCACGACGACCAGCTTTACGTCGGCAACACCGGCGGGCTTGAAGGCCGCGTGCTGGACACCGTGATGGATCTGCGCTGGCTGATCGAGCCGTTGCACGAATGGGGCGGCTACCTGGCAATCGTGCTGGGTGGCTGGTCCGGCTTGGCGCTGTGGCAGTTTGCGCGACACATCCGGCGTTCCGACCGTGCCCAGTGGCGGCGCACCGGCGCGTGGCTTGGCCCTTGCGGTCTGCTGTCGGGATTGCTGGTGATCGCATCGGTGCTGCTGCTGATTGCCAGCGGCGTCGCCGCCAGCGGCTTTGTTGACCATATTGCCTCGCGCCATGACGACGACCTCGCGGGACTCGACAAGAGCACCGGGCTGATCGACGCGCGCGAGGCGCTTGCGGGCTACGAAGATTCACAGTACGCCGAGCTGCACGTGCGCGAGCTGAATTACCTGCTGGCCGCCGCGGCGCTGATCATGGTGATGGGTGCAGCCGCAAGCCGCCGCGTGGCACTGGAAGCCCGCCAACCCTCGGACTTACCAGAAGAATAAGCCAACGCGATGGCGCGGATGTGCGCCGGCAGGCAAACGCAATCGCGCCGCGCGAAAAGGGGGGCGCAGGTCGCATCCCCGCCCGTATAATGACTCGATGCCGGCTGATTGTTGCGACAGCCGCGCAGCCATTTGCCTGACAGGAGACTTGATGGGCCGCATCCTGACTGCTTTCGCCATCGTCGGATTATCGCTGGTCGCATCCTCAGCCCAGTTTCGCCAGCGCGTGCTGTACCCCGAGTCCGACCCCAACGCCTTCAACATCACCACGCAGGCCGATCTGGAGGACGCGCTATCGCGCATTGCACGCATGAAGGCAAGTCTGCGCGAAGCGACTGAGGCAGACGAGCAGACGTTTCTTATCACCGCAATCCTTGAGCGCTGCCAAGCCGAGTTGAACCGCGAAGCCAACACCTCCGGCGTCGTGGTGGTGAAGCGCACGCCGGAAGAGCACATCACGCCGCTTCTGCCCATTCTGTGGCAGGGCGCATACTCGGCCATTGAGGGCCAGATCCGCTCGCTGGGGCCGCGCGCCCTGACAATCTACGACGATCTGTACGGCCCGCGCGTGCAGCAGTTGGTGGACGACGCCCTGCGCAACGGCGACCGCGAACGCCTGGCCAACCTGAACCGCCGCTTTGGCTTGACCCGCGCAGGCGCGCGCGCCGCGGTGTTGCTCGCCACCATGCTCTGGGAAGAGGGCCGCATCTCGCCCGCCGCGCGCATGCTGGAGCGCGCGCTGGACAACGAGGCAGCTTTTCCGGAAGGCCAGCGCGCACACCTGTACGCGTGGCTCAGCCACTGCTACCACGACCGGGGCGACCGCGCCAACCTGCAACGCCTGGCTGGCCGCGCCAAGCCGATCGCCGAGCAGCGCGTGCGCCACGGCGACTCATCCGCGCCACTGGGCGAGTTTCTCGCATCGCGCATCGCGGACACGCGCGACGGAAGCACCGACACCATCGAGCGGCTGGGCGTCAACTGGCCGGGCGGGAACTACGCCAATACGGGCCTGCACGCAAAGCCGGGCAGCTACGAGAAAACCGCATGGGCACGCGCGTTGCCGCCGCTGACTGCAACTCCGCACTCGCAGCGCTTCATGGGCTACCCGGATTCGCCGGTGCCGCCGCACCTGCCGGTGTTCGACGGCTCGATCATTTACGTGAACGCCGGCGAGCAGCTTGTGGCGTACGACTTGGTCAACGGCGGGCGCGGGCCCCTTTGGTCGTGCAAGCCGTTTCCCACACTGGATTCCAACTGGCGCACCATTGAGCCTGACCCCAACATGATTCTGCCGGTCAGCACATCGGGCGGCACGGTTTTCGCCGCGCTGGAAAACCCGCTTTCCAGCTCGTACCACCAGATGTACCCCGATCGCAACTTCGGCTTGTACAGCCATTACTCAAAGGTGCGCCGCGCACTGTGTGCGGTGGACGGCGCGACAGGCCGGCTGTTGTGGAAGATCGGCGGCCAGTACGAGGGCGACCCGCTGGCGACGGCAAACTTTCTCAGCGCCGTGGTGTATGAGGGCACGCTGTACGCCATCGCAAGCCGTGTCGAATCACAAGCCGACATCTTTGTTTACGCGCTTGACCCGACAACCGGCGATGTGCACTGGCACCTTCGGCTTTGTTACGGCCAGCAGGAAACGACGATGTTCGGCCGCCCGGCACGCGAGCCGCACCCCAGCCTGCCCGCGATATCAGGCGGCCTTCTGTACCTGTGCACGAACCTGGGGGGCGTCGCGGCGGTTGACCTGAACACCCGCAGCCTGCGCTGGATCGCGCGCTATGACTACATGCCGCGCCCCGTCAGCAAGTACATTGAGACGTACTACCGCGAGGTTTCGTGGTACACGTCCCCCACTGTTTACACCGAGCACGAGGGCCGCGCGTACATCATTTCGGCCCCCACCGACTCGCACGTGCTGTGCGCCATGGACGCCGCCACCGGCGAAATCGTGTGGCAACTGCGTCGTGATACCGGGCCACTGCCGGGGGCAAGGGCATTGGTCGGCGTGCGCAACGGCCTTGCGATTGTCGCGGGCGATGCCACCGACAGACGCGCATCCGGCCGCAACCTCTTTCTCGTAAACATGGCCAGCGGCCGCGTGCAGGCGGCCACGGCAGTCACGCCGCCGGGACAAGCCGGCACGCTGGCGCTGGCTGGGCGCCCCAGCCTGACGGACGGCACACTTCTGTGGCCCGGGGTCGCGCCGGGCAGCCGCTGCTCCATCACTGAGTTCAACCTGGACACGCTTCGCGCTGAGCGCGCAGCCGACGTGCCTTCCAGCTATGCGCGACAGTCCTTTTCGGTCTTCACCCAGAACGGAATCGTCTTCACCGTGGCGGGCCGCGATTACTCGGCGGGCAACATCCAGCTTGAGGCGCGCTTTGATGCCGCAGAGCTGCTCGAAGCTGCCAAGCGCGACCTGGCACGCAACCGCGACGACGCCGAAGTTCACCTGCGCCTTGGCACGTTGACCATGCGGCTGGGTGATCGCGAGGAGGGCTTGCGCCTGCTTCGCCGCGCGTTTGAGCTTGCCGCCGCGCCGCCCGTCAACAGCCGCGCCCGCGAGAAAGCCAGCCTTGCGCTGGTGGACGAGCACATTGCGCTGGCTGACGCGGCGATTTCAAGCCGTCAATGGGCGCGCGCCGCGGGCCACGTTTCTGTTGCAAAGTCGTACGCTACCGCGCGCGCGCAACGCACGCAGTGCTTTCTGCGCGAGGAGTTGATCGTGGCAGGCGGTGGCTCAGCCGATGATTCGCTTGCGTTCTACCGCTCAATCCGCGAATCCACGCCTGACTTCGGCGTGGGCGAAGACCCTGAGCTTCCGGCGGCGCTGTACGCGACCATCCAGCTCGCGGCGTTGCTGGCACCGGAAGTACCGACCGATGCGGTCGCGCTGTACCACGAATTGCTGAACGCGCCCGCGCGTCTGCGCTACGACGGTGCGTCGTTGCGCACACTGGCGCTCGATCGGCTGCGGGCACTGCTTGCGCGCCATGGCCGCGAAATATTTTCGGCGCAGGAGGCGCAGGCCAATGCGCTGCTGGCCGAAAGCAACGCCGCTGCCTGGCGGGGCGTGCTTGAACGCTACCCTTTTAGCGCAGCATCGGATGCCGCCGCTCTCAAGCTGACAGAACTTGAGCTGCATGAGTTCAGGCCCGAAAACGGCATCGCGATAATCCAGGGTGCGCTGGAGGAGCATGAGGCACGAAAACGTGCGCCTGAGCTCAATGCGCTGCTGGCCGTGTGCCTGGCACGCGCCGGGCAGGCGCTGCGTGCCCGGCTTGTAGCCTCGCGCGTGCTGGCCGAGCATCCAGACGGCGAGCTGACACTGCAAGGCCGGCGCCAGACGTACGAGGAACTGCTGCGCCCGTTGATAGAGGCCGCGAGCGAAGCCGAGGTGGATGAGTCGCCGCCGCGCCTGCCGGCAACCATTGCCGAGCGCTGGCGCCGTGTGTGGCAGCCGCGCGGGTTCACGCGCCTTCCGCCGCAGCCTCCATCATCGGACCGCTACCACCTGATGGAAACTACCACCAATTCCATCGAGCTTGTGGCGCTCGACCCAGCCACTGGCAAACCCCGCTGGCAACGGCCGTCAAACGTTTCGATTTCGGGCGTGCAAAGGACGCGCCGTGGCACGCTGTTTACCCTCAACCAGGGATTTGCCCTGTACGACGACGAGGGCAACGAACTCTGGAGCACACCGACGGCCGGTGCGCCGTCTGCAACAAGCCTGCGTGGCGGAATGCTGGTCTATGCCACGCGCTATCACAACACCCGCACACGCGCCAGTATGGTGCGCTTGACCGCACTGGATGCGGCAACGGGCGCGGAAGTCTGGGCCGGCCCCGCCGAATTTGATGCCGTGCAGGCGCAATGGATCGACCAGGCGGCCGAGGGCATCTACACACTGCTGTTCGGCACTGACACCACGCTGGCGCTGCTTCATGCCGAGACGGGCGAACTGATTGCAAGCGCAACGTTGCCCGCTGCCCAGCGCGCGAGCGCGCAACCCGTTCGGGTCGGCAATCGCGTTGTCGTGCCTGACAGCAACGGCAAGCTGTACCTCTACGGTGCCTCCGACCTCAAGCTCGAATCTGAACTTGAAACTCGCTTGCGCTACCCCAGCGCCCTGCATCCACGCGGCAACTCGGTGGTCGTCGTCGGCCCCTACGGCGCCGCCATGGCCGACCTTGATGCCGGCAACGTACCCTGGCGTGTCGATAACGCGCAGGCAGAGGCACTGACCGGTGCGCGCGTGCTGAAAGACGTGCTTGTGCTGGCCACGCGCAACGCGACCAACCAGAGTGCCGTGCGCGGCTACAACCTGCAGGACGGCAAGCGCGTGTTTGAATACCTGCCGCAACGCGAAAACCAGAACGACCGGGTTGAGCTTGCCACCGAAGCAGCATTCGACGACGGCTTTGCAGCCGTGTACTACGAGCAGCGCATCATCGATGGCGTGCAGCGCCTTTGGGGGTTCCGGCTGGTCGTGCTCAACAGCGACGGTAGCGTGCGTTTTCGGTGGGAGCACCGCGCCGAAAGCAACGCCGACTACGTGCAGCTTGCGGTGATTGAAGGACACCTCGCGCTCGCGCTTGACCAGAGCGTGACAGTAGGCTTCGGCCCCGGGTAGCGCCCGGCGCGCAACGGTCTGTATAAGGGCGACATGAGCGAGATCCGCGACTTCGCAAAGTCGGTGCTGCACCAGGAAGCTGAGGGCATCCGCGCCCTCAGCGGCCTTCTGGACAAGCACTTCGACAGCGCCGTGAATGCAATCCTCGAGTGCAGGGGCCACGTCGTCGTCACCGGCGTCGGCAAGCCGTGGCTGATCGGCCAGAAGATCAGCAGCACGCTGGCCAGCACCGGCACACCCAGCTTTGCCCTGCATCCCAGCGAAGCGATGCACGGTGACCTGGGGCGGCTGCGCAGTCACGACCTGATCATCGCGCTATCCAACAGCGGCACCAGCGAGGAAGTCACCCGCGTATTGCCGGTGCTCAAGCGCCTGGGCTGCAAGTGCATCGGCGTGACCGGCAACGCGGATTCACAACTTGCCACACACAGCGACATCGTGCTGAACATGGGCAAGGTAAGCGAAGCCTGCCCCATCGGCATGGCGCCGAGCGTCAGCACGACTGTCATGCTCGCGCTGGGCGATGCTCTCGCGCTGGCAGTCATGAAGGCGCGCAACTTTACGCGCGAAGACTACGCCCGCTTTCATCCCGGCGGCGCGCTGGGCCGCAGCCTGTTGAAATGCGGCGAGATCATGCGCCCCATCGATGAAACCGCTGTCGTCGGCATGACCGCGACTGTCGCCGACGCGCTGCACTCCATTACCCTGCACAAGACCGGCGCGGCGTTTGTCGTGGACAAGGGCACGCTCAAGGGTGTGTTCACCGACGGCGATTTGCGCCGCCACATGGCCGCCGAAGAAGACGTGTTGCGCCTCGAAATCATGGACGTGATGACCAGCCCCTGCCTCAGTATTCAGGAAGACAAGCTGGCGCCTGAGGCTGTGCGCATGATGCACCGCGACAGCAAGATGGTGATCGGCGAACTGCCGGTGGTGGACAGCCAGGGCAAGATTCGCGGCCACATCGCGATCAAAGACCTGGTCACCATGCACTTCGTGTAGGCAGGTCTGAGTTTCGGGTTTCGAGTTCCCGGTTCAGAGCCATGGATTTGCGCCCCGGTGGCGCGCCTGTTCGAAGGGGCGAAGCGCAGACAACAGAACTGTTCATGCCCCGATCGTTCACGTTCGATTTCGCCTTTGACGCCCCGCCCACCGACGTCTGGCGCGTTGTTTCGGACACCGATTTGATTGACGGCGCAATCGGCAACCCGGTTATCACCTACGACGATCAGCCGCAGCCCGACGGCACCACCCGCCGCATCTGCCGCACACGCAAAATGGGTTTTCTGTTCGAGTACGAAGAGCTGCCGTTCACCTGGATTCACGAGCAGATGTATGAGTTCCGCCGCGAGTTCACCAGGGGCGCGTTCAAGACCTTCGTTCACCGCTGCACGTTGCTGCCGCGCGACGACGCGCCCGGATGTGTCGTGCGCACGACCTTCGAGTTTGAACCTTCGCCCGTGCTTGGGCTGATCGCGCCATGGGGCGTGCGCAAGGACCTGGTCAATCCGTACCGCAAGGCATTCAGCCGCATCAACGACCGGCTGCGCGCAAACAACACGCGCGCACACAGCGTCATCCTGCGGCGGCCCGTTGCGATGAGCGAGCTCGACCAGCGCCGGCAGAACCCGCGCGCACAGCGCGTCCAGGAGTTTGCTGAGCGCGCACGCAGCCTGGTGGACACACCGCTGCTGGAAAAGCTGCAGGATGCCATCGAAAGCTTGCCCGACGAAGAGCTGCGCCGCATGCAACCGCGCGCCTTTGCCCGGCGCTGGCAGGCGGGCTTCCGCGAGACGCTGAACCTGTTCCTGGCCGCCACGCGCGCGGGCATGCTGAAAATGCGCTGGGACGTGATCTGCCCCCACTGCCGCGGCGACAAGCAGAACCTGGCGTCGCTGGCCGAAGTGCGCGAGCGCGCCTTCTGCCCCAGCTGCAACATTGACTTTGACGTCGATCTCGGCCGTAGCCTCGAAGCCGTCTTCACCCCTCACCCGCAAGTGCGCGAAGTGCCCGAATTCCACTACTGCCTCGGCGGCCCCGGCACGACGCCGCACATCGTGTACCAGAAACTTTTTCAGCCGGGCGAGGAACACCGCTTCACTATCCGCCTTGCGCCCGGCCGCTACCGCATGCGTTTTACCGGCGAGCAGGCCTATCGCTGGATTGAAGTCGCCCCGCGCGACGCACGCACCTACACCGACCGCATCGACAAGGGCGAAGGCGCAGTCACTGTTGAGGTTTGGGACGGCCGCCTTGCCGGCAAAGATCGCGTCGTGCCGGAGGATGTACCCATTGAGGTCCTGATCCGCAACGCGTCATCGCGCCGGACAGTCGGCGTGCTTGAAAGCGTCGAGTGGGCTGTGGATGCCCTCAGCGCCGCCGAGCTGGTCGCCGACCAGCGCTTTCGCGACTTGTTCAGCAACGAGGTGCTTGCGCCGGGCATCAAGCTGGCGGTGGAAGACGCCACCATCCTGTTCACCGACGTCGTCGGCAGCACGGCGTTGTACAACACGCTGGGCGATGCCAAGGCGTTCAGCCTGGTGCGCACGCACTTCGATGTGCTGCACGAAATTGTCGAGAGCAACCGCGGCGCGATCGTGAAAACCATTGGCGACGCGATCATGGCTGTGTTCACCAGTCCGCAGGATGCGTTGCAAGCCGCCGCCGAGCTGCACGCCCGCACCGACTCCTACGTGCGCGAACACGGGCACGGTCAGGGTGTGCAACTCAAAGTCGGTTTGCACGCGGGCCCGTGCATCGCCGTGACGTTGAATGAACGCCTGGATTACTTTGGAACGGCTGTGAACCTCGCGGCAAGGGTGCAGGCCATGAGCGCCGGCGGCGATATTCTCGTAAGCCGCGCACTGGCTGAACGCACAGGCGGGTGCGAGTCACTGTCCAAAGCCGGGTGGCATAGCACTGAAGAACAGGCGCAAGCCAAAGGCTTCAACAACCCGGTACCCGTACTGCGCTGGCAGAAACAGGAGCCCGGAGCGCAAGCGACGGGTTGACTGACCACCAACTGAAGCCGCTCGCAAAGTTCGCCATCAACTGCGGTTTGCCCACGAAGAAACACGAATCAACACGAAGGGGATCAATCCGTGCCGTCGTTCTTTGTGTAACTTCGGGTGTCTTC
>CAZZBH010000064.1:0-21446 GCA_964652605.1 uncultured Planctomycetaceae bacterium | reverse complement strand
CAAGATCTGGCACCTGGGCGGGCCGGTGGTCATCGCCAAGCGCAGCTACAGCCTTGCGCAGTGGGGTGTGGGCACGCTGATATTCTTTCTGGCCTTCATCAGCATCAACCTGGCGATCGTCAACCTGATTCCGCTGCCGGTGCTGGATGGCGGGCAATGGTTGATCGTGACCATTGAGGCCATTCGCGGCAAACCCCTGCCGGAGCGCGGCATGCACTGGATCAGCCTGGCCAGCTTCGTGGCAGTGCTGGGGTTGATGGTATTCGTGCTGGCCAACGACCTGGTCACCGTGTTCATCCGAAAATGGGTGTAGCTTTCGTCCCTGCCCGCGGCCTGCACGGATGCCGAGTTGACGGATGACTGAACCACAGAAAGACCCGAAAACCCCTCCCGGAATCCTGCAGCGCCGGGGCGGGATTTGGACTGTCCTGGGCATGCTGCTGGTCGCCGGCATCGCCGTTGTCTGGATGCAGAAGAATCTCGGCGTGCAGGACGACCCCGATACGCCGCCCGGGCCGCAGGCGCCGCGCAACCTGTTGATCATCAGCATCGACACGCTGCGCGCCGACCACATGGGCACCCACGACTACGAGCACGACACCACGCCGGCCATCGACAAGCTCGCCGCCAACGGCGTGGTGTTTGAGCGACACTACAGCAGCAATCCGTTGACGCTGCCCGCGCACCTTACCCAGTTCACCGGTGTGTCCGGCCTGGGCCACCGCGTGCGCGACAACCTGTACCACAGCCTGCCCGACGAGCTGGGCACACTGGCCGAAGTCATGAAGGCCGAAGGATTTGAGACGGGCGCCTTCGTCTCTGCCCACACAATGAAAAGCGGCAGCGGAATTGAGCGCGGCTTTGCCCGCTACGACGACGAAGAAGTGCGCACCTTGCAGCCGGGCCGGCTGACTGTCTCTGAGCGTTCGGCGCCGCGTACCCTTGAACTGGCTGGCGACTGGGTTGCGTCGCAGGGCGCGGACCGCTTTTTCTGCTTCGTGCACCTGTTTGATCCGCACGCGCCGTACGTGCGGCACGACGGCATCACTGAGCGCTTCGGCGACGATACCCGCGCGTTGTACGACGGCGAGATCGCCTTTACTGACGCGGCGATAGGGCGCTTTGTGGAGCGCCTTCGCACGCTGGGCGTGCTTGAACAGACGTTGCTGGTGATCACTGCCGATCACGGCGAGGGCCTGGGCGATCACGGCGAGCTTACCCACGGTTACTACTGCTATGACACCACCACCCACGTGCCGCTGATCATCCACGGCGCACCGGGCATCAAGGCCGGCACGCGCATCCCGCATATCGTGCGCAACTACGACCTTGCACCGACGCTGGTTGAGCTGATGCAGCTCAAGGATGAAACCATCAAGAAGCAGGCCCACGGCCAGAGCCTGGTGGCTGTAATGAAAGACCCCGCGACCGACCCCGGCCTCGAGGTGTTTGTCGAAAGCCATTACGCGTGGCTGAATGCCGGCTGGGCGCGCATCCGCGGTTTGCGCACAAAGCAGGGCCTGACGCTGTTCAGCGGCGCGCAGACGCTGCATTACGCCGGCAGGCAGGATAAGCCGGTTGACGACGCCGCAGCCGTGCGTCATGCGCGCGACGAAGTCACTCGCCTGATGAACGCCTGGGTGCCTCCGCGCAAGGGCGACGCGCGCCCGCGTGAAAGCACCGCGGGCAGTCCATACCCCGGCGAGGTTCCGGTGGCGCAGAATTTTGACCCCGAAAGCCTCAACGACAGCAACGAGCTGCCCTCGCCGCACCAGATGAAGGAAGTCCTGCGCGCATACCAGGAAGCGGAGCTTGCGTACGACGCGGAGCGTTTCGCCGATTGTGCCGCACAGTTGCGCCTTATCCTGGCTGACCACCCGCAGTTCATGATGGCGGGCCGGCTGCTTGCCTCGGTCACGCAGGGCATGGTGCAGAACCAGTGGCGCGAGCTGAGTGCTGCCCGCCGCGAGGAGCTGTCGCGCGAAGCCGCCACCTGGCTCAAGGCCGCGGCGAGTTACGCACGCGATCGTGGCCAGCCCGACGGCGCGCTGGCCGCCGACGTGAATCGCGCGCTGCTGCTGGCATGGCTTGGAGACACGCAGGAGCTTGCGGCACTGGCGCAGGTGCAATCCGACCCGCGCATTGAATGGATGTCGCTGCTGGCTGAATACCGCGCCGGCGGGGGTGTCGATATGGCGCGTGCCAACGAAGTGTTTGACAGCCTGCCCTTCAGTGGTACCGCGCGCGAATCGGCACAGCGGCACCTGCAGGCAATGCGCAACGCTGCGCCTGTCACGCTTGCGCCCTGGGAGCGTTGATGCTGCTGGGCTACAACACCAACGGCTTCGGCTATCACCGCCTTGAAGACGCGCTTGAGATCATCGCCGAGCAAGGCTATCGCTGCGTTGCACTGACGCTGGACGTGCACCACTTGAACCCGTTTACTGCCGGCGCGAGTGAAGTGAATGATGTTGCGCGGCAGCTTTCGCGGCTTGGCCTGTCCTGCGTGATTGAAACCGGTGCGCGCTACCTGCTTGACCCGCGGCGCAAGCACCGGCCGACGCTGCTGGACGACGACCCGGACACGCGCGTGCAGTTTCTTTATCGCGCCGGTGAAATCGCCGAAGACCTGGGGGCGCTTGCATTGTCCTACTGGTCGGGGGCATCGCCTGAAGAATGGCAGGGCGGCGATGATGTCCTGTTCAGCCGTCTCGCGCACCACGTCGAGCACATTGAGCAGGCCTGCCGCAACCGCGGCATCCGCGCGGCACTTGAGCCCGAGCCCGGCATGCTGGTACAGCGCATGGCTGACTATGACCGCCTTGCGGGGCTGCTGGGGTTTCGGCCGGGCTTGACGCTGGATGTCGGTCATCTTGAATGCATGGAATCAACCCCCGTGCAGGAAACATTGTGCGGCTACGCCGACGTGCTGTACAATGTGCAGCTTGACGACATGCTACCGGGGCGCCACCGACACTTGTTCTTTGGCGAGGGCAGCGTTGATTTTTCCGCGGTCTTTGGTGCCTTGCGTGAAGTCAGCTACACCGGGCCCGCCTGCGTGGAGTTGAGCGAGGCAAGCAGGACCGCCGTGGAGACGGCAAGGCAGGCAAAGAAGTTTCTGGACCAGTTTTCGAGCGAGCCATCGTGACGGACAACGGAAGCTTCGACGACGCCCGCAGCATCACGGAACTTGGCCGTGAATTGCTGAAGTATCTGCACCGCCGCCTTGAGGATCTGGGCACCAACCAGGCCAGCTATCGCCAGGCGCGCATGGACCTGCTGCGCATCCTTGAACGCAACCGCGAAAAGGCGCGCTTCAACTGGGGCTTTGAAGCCATTTTCACCCAGGAAATCCACACGCTGGAGCAGCTTGGACTGCTTGCCGTCAAGTACGGCAGCGGCGCCATCATGGCCGGCCGCAACAGCCCCAACTCGATCTACAACGTCGCATTGACCTCAGACGGCGCCGACACCGCCCGCGTGATCCTTGAGCGAGAAGTGCGCGCCAAGGCAGAGACAGCCAAGCTGGCCGATGACGACGACGACGACAACGCCGATGACGACACCGACGTCGAAGACCCTACAGACCGTGACGATTCAAGCCGCGCCGGTGAGTCACCACCCCGGCCCGCCGGCGACCGCTATTCGCACCGCGAATAGCCCCATCTCGCGCGCAAACGTGTCCGCCGCTAACCTCGCGACATGGCCGACGACGACGGCGTACCCTTCGCCAGCCACCTGAACGAGCTTCGCGCCAGGCTGATCTGGTCGCTGCTTGGCGTGTTCGTCGTGTTCAGCGTCGTGTTTGCGCTGTGGGCCGGCGACATTGTCAACTACGTCAAACAGATCGCCGTCGTTGACCGCGACATCGCAACCGAGACCTACACCAGTCCCGGCGTCGCCCGCGTCATGCCCTACCGCGCGCAGGGCAGCACCTGGACGCACCGCGTTACGCAAGGCAGCAAGGAAAGCCTGCGCACGTACACGGTGATGGACGCCGACGAAACCGAATCAACCGTGCGCGTGGTGACCACGACGCCCGACGGCAAGCAGCTTGCCACCGAAACCTTCAAGCGCGACTTCAACACCTCGCTGGCGCCGGCGCCGCTGGACGAGCTTGACGGCGACGCGCCGCGCATCAGCGTGATCGAGGAAGCCGTCACCGTGACCGCCGGTGAGTTCGAGTGCTTTCGGGTGACGGTCACCGATGGCGCGGCCAAATCGCAAACCTGGATCAGCCGTACCGGGGGGCTGGTCGTGCGCGCGTCGCGGGTTGCGGCCGGCGTTGAAAGCACCGCCGAGCTGATTCAGTACGAGCTCGTGCCATTCCGCGAGCAGATTGAACTGACCGTGATCGGCACGCTTGAGCCGTTCAGCGTCACCATGCGCGTCAGCTTTTACGCCGCCCTGATCTTCGCGTACCCGTGGATCATGTTTCAGGCGTATCGGTTTATCGCGCCGGGCTTGTATCGTCGCGAGCGGCGCTTTTTTCAGGTTGCGATCCCGAGCATCTTTGTGTTGTTTGCGGCGGGGGCTGCCTTCGGGCGCTACATCCTGCTGCCGATCAGCATCCCGTTTCTGCTGCGGTTCAATGTCAGCGAGTTCGGCGTTACCACGATGTACTCGCTGGGCCAGTTCCTGAACCTGGTGTTCACGCTTTCGTTCGGCTTGGGATTCGTGTTTCAGATTCCGTTGCTGGTGGCGCCGCTGATTCGTTTCGGGTTGCTGACGCCGGAGTTCTTCAAGTCAAAGCGTCGCTATACGCTTATAGGCTCGGTCTTCATCGGCGCGCTGATTTCTCCGACAGGCAACCCGCTGGACATGGTGCTGGCCGGCGCGCCCGTGTTCTTCCTCGTGGAAGGCGGCGTCTGGATCGGCAGAGTCTGGAAGCGTGCCGCACTGCGCAAAGCCGAGCGCGAAGCCATCGCCGCAGCCGAGCGCGGCGAGACCTTCGACCCCGAGGCGCTGGCAGGCGGATTGGCGGTCGATCTGGAAAAGCGGCTTGCCGAGTTTGCCAAGGGCGGCGCGCGGAAATTCGCGCGAGATTTGATGGCGGGCTTCCGCGAAGGCGGCAAAGACGTCGAAAGCATCTTCGACGACGACTACGCCGACGACGCCAAGCCGCCCGCAGAGGTCAAGCTCAAGCCACGCAAGCCCAAGCCGCCCGCGCCCGAACCCGATGCGCAAACGCGCAAGCCCGACCAGATGCACGACGCAGAGTTCGAGATCGAAACACAGACTGCGCCGCAAGAGCAAGCGCCGGCAGCAAGCGACACCGCCTGGCCCGACCGGCCGTGGGACGAAAACGTTGAAGAAGGCATGGCGCGCTACATTGAAGATCGCATAAGCCAGCGCCTGCAACAGTTCATGGAAACCGAGCTGCGCCCCTGGATGGAGCGCATTGAGCACGAACTCAAGCGCCGCGACGGAGACAACCAATGACCGTAGCCTCCACCGAATGGGCCGCCGTGAAACTGTTTGTCACCGACGTGGACGGTGTGCTGACCGATGGCACCGTGCTGTACGGCCCGGAGGGCGAGCTCGCCAAGCGCTTTTTCATCCGCGACGGCATGGGCCTGCGGCTGCTTGAAGCCGCGGGCGTGCGCGTGGCGGTCATCACCAGCGAAGACAGCCCCGTCGTTGCGGGACGCGTGAAGCGCTTGATGCTCAGCGCGTACAAGCCGGGCATGAAGCGCAAGGGCGACGCGCTGAAGGCGCTGATGCAGCAGTTCGGCGCCGGCGCCGAGCAGACAGTCTATGTCGGCGACGACGTCAATGACGCCGAGGCGCTGGCGATCGCGGGCCTGCCCTGCACGCCGCGTGACGCCACCGAGTTCGCGAAGTCTCGGGCGCGGGTAGTGACGCAGGCCGACGGCGGGCTTGGCGCGGTCCGCGAGCTGGCTGACCGTATCCTGAGCGCCAAAGGGCTGGACCCGGACGAGCTGTGGCGCGGAATACACAAGTCCGCGGAAAGCCACGACGTGGGTTCGGTCTAGGCCGCCTTGGATAACTCTCCTTACGTGGCACGGGCGCCCCCGCCCGTGTCGAGCGGGCGGAGCCCGCCGGTAATGCCGGTCAACGGCTGGCAGGCTTGGACGAGGGCATCCAAACCACGGGGCGCCTACCTTGCTTTGCGTGGCGCGCAGACTCTCGTGAACCAGTCAGTCACTTCGCTTTTGATCATCTTGCCATCGGCAACAGCGAGCACGACCGCCTCGACTTCAGTCGCCGAGGCTGTCAGGTCCCAGCCATTTACGTCGAGGAACACATCAGCGGCCAGCAACGCCACTCGCTTGTTGCCATCCACAAACGCGTGCGCCTGGCAGATGTGAAACAGGTAGGCGGCTGCCATCTCGGGGATTCCGTTGTGGAGATGTTGTCCACCGAAAGTCTGGCGGGGCATGTTGATTGCCGCGTCGATCAACCCGCGATCGCGAAGCCCGTCCGAGCCGCCGTCGTTGGCGATCGTGTCCGCGTGGATCTGGAGAATGTTCTCCAGCGTAAGGAAGTCGAGGCGCGCCATGTCACTTCGCAAGGCGCTTCAACGCGCCATCGTATTTGCGTCGTGCCCGCTTAAGCGACTCTTTGATGCGCTCCGGTTCAATGCCAACGCCCACCGGCGTCATGACGATGCTGCCGTCATGTACGGTCAGGCTCATGTAGTCACCAAGCCGGATCCCGAGCAGATCAAGGATTGCCTTGTCGATCGTGATCGATCCACTGTTGCCGGATTTCACTACGCGCTTCACCATGGCTCACACCGTCATTACATCGTAATGACGGTCGCCGTGCTGTCAACGGGCGGGTTCACCCGGACGCGTGCTTGGTGATCACAAGCCGGTTGTCGTAGATGTCGATCTCGAAGCGATCTCCGGGTTTGAGGTCCAGCTTCGCCAGCATCGACTCGTCGATGGGCAGGAAATACTTGTCGCCGACGTGGGTTACTTTCGCGGTGGCGGTGATGTCTGTTTCCGGTGCCATGCGTATTGAACGCCTTCGTGTTGCGTTTCGTTCCCCACAGTTAACAGTCCCGCGGATCGAGAGTTTCTAACGCCGCTGGCTGCCATCTGACGACTTCGCTAACCTTTGCCGCATGATGATCGGCATCGACTGGGGCGGCACGGGCATCAAGGCGGGCGTTGTGGACGGCGCGAACGTCCGCCAGCTCACCACGCTTCAAACCCGCACCGACGCCGGCCCGCAGGCCATTCTCGACGACATCGCCGCGCTCATCCATCGCCTCAACCCAGCCGCGAGGCAAGCCGGTGTCGCAATTCCCGGCGAGGTTCGCGCCGACGGCCGCTGCTGGCGCCTTCCCAACGTACCCGGGTTTAATGATGTCAACATCGCAGCAGAGTTGCAGCAGCGAACAGGTTGTGAAATCGCGGTGGAAAACGACGCCATCGCCGCGGCGCTGACGGAGCGGCTTTACGGATGGGGCAACACCTACCACAGCTTTCTGCTGGTCACGCTGGGCACGGGCGTCGGTGGCGGGCTTGTGCTTGACGGCAACGTGCGGCGCGGCGCGGGCGGGTTTGCCGGCGAGATTGGCCACGTGCTGGTGGATAGTTCCGCCGACGCCCCGCGTTGCGGCTGCGGGCGCGCGGGATGCCTCGAGGCCTACGCCGGGTCAGCCGCCCTGCTGCGGCGATTTGCCGAAGAAGGCGGTTGCGCGCCTGACGTGCGCGGGATTGCAGTATCGCGGGGGCAAGCCGCGGACGCCGTCTGGCAGATGATGGGGGAAGCGCTGGGAACCGGCTTGGCCACGATCAACAATGTGCTCGACCTGGACGCGATTGTGTTCGCGGGCGGCATCAGCAACAGCTTTTCCCTGATTGAACGCCACGTTCGCGCTGCGATGCGGGCACGTGCTTTCGCCCCGCCGCTGGCTGACCTGCCGCTGCTGGTAAGCCGGCTTGGCGAGCACGCGGGCGTAATCGGTGCCGCGCACCTGCCCGCCCCAAGCCAGGAACCACCAACGGCTGAGTAGCCACGCGAGCATGAACTACACGTCGCGGCCCCGGGGCCGCGACCCCCGGCCTTCCAGCCGGGGCTTTTGTTTGCGGTCGAAGATTCGACGCCCGCGCACCTACTCCTGCCTGAGCTTCTTGAGCTTGGTGCAGAAGAACTCCCACCCCTGCGCGATCGGGAAGCGCTCTGTGCCATTACGTCTTTGTGTGAGGCTGTTGTTGCAGGCTTCCGCGAACTGCACGCGGCGCTATTCGTCCGGCTCAATCGTGACGGTCAGCGGGAACTTCTGTGTGCGGGCGGCACTTACGGCCTGGTCTTTCTTGAGCTCGGCCACTTCCTGCGGATAGACGCCGGCAAGGCCCTGGCCGGTGTTGTGCACCTCAAGCATGATCGCCTTGGCTTTGTCGATGTCGTGGCCGAAGAACTTCATCAGCACCCAGATGACGAATTCCATGGTTGTATTGTCGTCGTTATGAAGAAGCACCTTCCACATCGGCGCGCGTTTGGATTTTTCGTCCACGCTCGTTGCGGGCTTCTGCTTCGGCAGTGTGGTCGTGTCCGGCATCGCCTTATCTTACCTTGCGGCAGGCGACTTCAATCAGGGGGGCATTCAACCGTGACCTTCAGTGGGAACCCCTCTGCCCGCGCTGCCGCGGTGATGCCGTCGCGCATGCGGTTGGCCTCAACCGGATCGGCAAAGCGGCGCGCCACGTACCGGCCCTCTTCGTGGACAAGCGACATGACCGCCCAGGCAAGCTTCCTCGGCAGTCCGACAGCCTCCAGCAGCACACGCATGACGAACTCCATGGTGGTGTCGTCGTCATTGTGCACGATCAGGTGACACGTGCCTTGCCCTGCAAAACCGGGGTGTTCGGCGACGATCTGCCGCGCATAGTCGTGCACGGTGAGTTCATAATACTTCGCGCCCGCAATCGGGTTGTGGTAGTAGGCGGGGATCTCGCGAAAGCCTGCCCGAATGTAAAGCCTGCGCGCGTCGTGCATCGTATCGAGGGTGTCAAGGCGGACGCACCGATAGCCAAGACCGATCAGCTCAGAGATCGCCGCATCCAGCAATGCCGCACCGATGCCTTGCCCGCGATACGCGCGCTGGACGTACATGCGCTTGAGCTCGGCTGTGTTTTCGGCCAGGGGACGAATCGCGGCGCATCCGACTGCGGTCATGCCATCCGTCGCCAGCAGCAGGCAACCATCGGGCGGGGCGTACTTGCCCGGCAGTTCCAGCAGCTCGCGCTCAAAGTCCTGAAAGTCCAGTGACACTCCGATCTCGCGAACGTAGGACCGCAACAAGCCGCGCACATTGTCGTGCCAGCTTGACAGAGTGGAGACGTCGTAGATCTGGACGTTGCTGCTCATGGATCTTCGTTGAGTGTGACGCGGAAGTTGTAGTCGGAGTGGTCGATCGCGCGCAGGATTCGCTCGAACAGTGGCTGTGCAGCGCCGCGTGTGAAGCGGGCAACTTCGTACTCGCCGTTGATCGCAATGCTGGCGACCATGTTGCGGGCGTCCTGCTCGGAGAACCCCAGGTAGTTCTCCAGCAGGTGCATCACGAAGTCCACGGGCGTGGTGTCGTCATCGTGAAACACAATGCCGTACTTCGGCGCCTGCGCCGTCAGCTCTTCGCCGAAGGTGCTTTCGGGTGACCATCCCTCGTCCGGCGGCTTGGTAGGGCTATCGCCTGGCATGCGCTGATTATACTTTGCGGCGAGATCGTAAGTGAAGGCAGCAATGCGAGTACTGTTGTTTCCGATGGGCAGCGCCGGCGATGTGCACCCGTTCATTGGCCTGGGCATGGCTTTGCAGTCGCGCGGGCACGAAGTCTTTGTCATCACCAGCGGGTACTTTGCCGATCACGTGCGCGCAGCCGGGCTTGACTTCCGTGAGCTGGGCAGCGCGGAAGACTTCCGGCTCGCGACCGCCGACCCCGATCTGTGGAACCCGCGGCGCGCCTTTCGCACCATCATCGAAAAGGGCATCAACTTCACCTACGAACCCGCCATGCGCATCTCCGAAGAGCTGCACAAGCCCGGCGCCACCGTGATGGCGGCGGGCACGCTGGCCGTGGCTGCGCGCAACGTGCGCGACAAACTCGGTATTCCGCTTGCCACCGTGCACCTGGCACCCGGCGTGTTTCTAAGCAGCCACCGCATGCCGCGGCTGCACGGCGCGCCGGTGCCGCAGTGGGCGCCGCGCTGGCTTCGGGCATGGCAGTGGCGCATGGCTGGCCGCGTGACTGACCGGATCGTGCTGCCGGCGCTGAACGCTTACCGCCGCGAGCTTGGCCTGCCGCCTGCGCGCGACGTTGTGCCAACCTGGTGGCATTCGCCGGACCGCGTGATCGGGCTGTTCCCGGACTGGTTTGGCCCGCCGCAGCCCGACTGGCCGCAGCAGACTCGGCTGACCGGGTTTCCGCTGTATGACCGGAAAGAAGCGCGCCCCATGCCTCCGGCACTGGAGCAGTGGCTTGCCGACGGCGATGCGCCGGTCGTGTTCACGCCGGGCACGGCCATGGAGCACGGCAGCGCGTTCTTTCGTGAAGCCGTGAAAGCCATGCAGATGCTGGGGCGGCGCGCGCTGCTGCTAAGCCAGTTTGCCGATACGGTGCCGGGCGACCTGCCTTCATCGGTGCGACACGAGCAGTGGGCGCCGATGTCTGAAATACTGAAGCGGGCCTCGCTGCTGGTGTACCACGGCGGTGTCGGCACCTGCGCCCAGGCGCTGAAGGCTGGCGTGCCGCACCTGGTGATGCACATGGCGCACGACCAGCTGGACAACCTTTCGCGCGTGCACGATCTTGGCGTGGGCGATGGCGGCCCGCCCCGACGGTTCAAGGCACGCTGGATTGCGCAGCAGGTTGAGCGTCTGACCGGCGATGAGGCGGTGCGCGCGAATTGCCGGGAAGTTGCCAGCCGCTTTGATGCGGAGCAGTGGATGCGCGAGAGCTGCGAACTGATCGAGCAGCTGGGCAAATGAAGAAGGCGCGGCATGATGCCGCGCCTCCTGGACAGCCCCGGGGGCATGCAGGGCTATCCCTGGTCGGGGATCAACACACTGTCAATCACGTGGATGACGCCGTTGCTGCAGTTGATGTCGGTGGCGACCACGTTAGCGGTGCCGACCTTCACGCCGCTGGATGTGTCGATGGCCAGCTTCTTGCCGTTGACGGTGTCGGCTTGCGTCAATCCGCCGACGTCCTTGGCCATGACTTTGCCGGGTACGACATGGTAGGTGAGGATGGCCGTCAGCTTGTCGCGGTTTTCGGGCTTGAGCAGCGACTCAACCGTGCCGGACGGCAGCTTGGCAAAGGCCTCGTCAGTCGGCGCAAACACGGTGAACGGGCCCTTGCCCTTGAGCGTTTCCACCAGGCCAGCCGCCTGTACCGCAGCAACCAGTGTCTCGAAGTCGCCCGCTGAAACGGCGGTATCGACGATGTCGGACGGTGCGTTGCTGCCGCCGCCTTGCCCGTGGTTGGAGTTGCTCGCGCAACCGGCGACGACAAATGCCGAGAGAATTACTGCTGTCATGACGCTGAAGATCTTCATTGAACTGCCTCCGTGGGTTTGCACATAATGAAAGTAAATTATCGTGTCATGCAATGTCCCAAACGAACTCGCGCAGACCCGCATTTCCGGTTTCGTGAAAATTTGTTTGGTCTTGAACTGCAGGCAACAACGGGCCCTGCGCTTTCACTGGCGTGAAAAGCAACGCGCCCGCCGGATGAAGCCAACGGGCGCGTTGGAAGAAAATCGGAGATCAGTCAGCGAATACTTCCCACAGGAAGTCTTTCATCGCCTCCCATGAGCGCTGGTCAGCCAACTGGTTGTAGGCATTGCCGCGGGAGTTGTCGTTGCCTGCGGCGGGGTTGGTGAAACTGTGGACGGCGTTGCCGTAGGCGACCAGTTGCCAGTCGCACCCGGATTCCTGCATTTCTTTCCACAAGGGCACCACCTGGCCATCCAGCGGCACGCCGGGATCATCCGCGCCGTGCAACACCAGCACGCTGGCCTTGATGTCGCCCTTCTTGGCCGGCATGTCGCTGCCGAGGCTGCCGTGGAAGCTGATGGCGCCCTGCAGCTCGGCGCCGCTGCGGGCATGCTCCAGCGCGCACTTGCCGCCGAAGCAGTACCCCATGATCGCCACATTGTTGCGGTCCACCATGCGGTGCTGCAGCGCGGCTTCATGCCCGGCCTTCAACCGCTGCCGCAGACCCTTGGTGTTGCTGTACCACGAGCCCGCGGCTTGGCGGGCTTCGTCGCGGTTGGCGGGACGCACGCCCTTGCCGTACACATCCAGGCTGAAGCCGACGTAGCCCAGCGCCGCGAGTTCTTTGGCGCGCTGCTCATCGAATGCACCGCGGCCCATCCAGTCGTGGACGATCAGTACGGCTGGCCGCTCGCCGTGCAGGTTGGCATCCCATGCGATGAAGCCTTCGCATTCGGTGTCGCCGTCTTTGTAGGCCACGGTGCGCGTCTGGATGTCAGGGAAGTATTCCTTCACCTGCCCGGGTTGCGGCTCGCCGGTGCCCTGCGCGGCGCCGGTGGCGGGGATGATCAAGCCGGCACAGACGGCAGCGAGTACAAGCAGGCAAGCGGCAGACGTGACTAGCAAACGGTTCATGATCTCTCCTTCGGAAGTGATTGTGGGATACTATGCCAGAACAGGATGCGTGCGAACACGATTCCCGTGAATCGTATCGTGTGCGATGATGCGGGAATGAGCCTGATCGAGACGAAGCGGCTGCGCCTGGTGCCGTTCACGCTGCCGATGCTGCGTGCGGTGGAAGCGGGGCGGTTGAACGAGCTGGCGCGGGCGATCGGCGCGTCGGTGCCGCCTGCGTGGCCGTCGTCAGACGTGCGCGTGTTTCAGGTGCCACACCAGATCGGGTTTCTGGAGGCGGACCCCGCTGAGCTGCCGTGGCACGGGCGGCTTATCGTGCTGAAGGGAAAGCCGGATGCGCTGGTGGGGGTGGTGAACCTGAAGGGGCGGGTGGACGCGCGCGGGCGCGTGGAGATCGGATACGAGATCGACCCGCCGTTTCGGCGCCGCGGCATAGCAACCGAAGCCGTGCGGGGTGTGATGGCGTGGTGCATGAAGCAGCCGGGCGTGAAGGCCATGCAGGCGCGAACGATGCCCGGCAACCGCATCAGCGGGCACATGCTGGCGCGCATCGGGTTCACGAAGCTCGGGCCACAACGCGACCCGCGGCTGGGTGAGTTGATCGTGTGGGAGCTGGCGCTGCGGTGATCAGCCCTTCATCTCCCAGCGGCTGATGGTGAGGCGCTGGATTTCGCTGGTGCCTTCGACGATGGTCATCAGGCGCGCCGCGCGGAAAAACTCCTCCACCCGGTACTCCTTCATGTAACCGTATCCGCCGTGGATCTGCACGCTGGCGCTGGTCACGCGCTCAGCCATTTCGCTGGCAAACAGCTTGGCCTGCGCGGCCATCGAGATGAAGCGGGGATCGCTCAAGCCGAACTGCTCTTTCAACCACACCGAGTGATAGACCAGCCCCTTTGCTGCGTTCAGCTCAGTGATCATGTCCGCGAGCTTGAATGCCACAGCCTGAAAATCCGCGATCTTCTGGCCGAACTGCTCGCGCTCGCCGGCGAAGCGCTTGGCGCGCTCATAGGCGGCGCTGGCGATGCCGATGCTCTGGGTCGCGACGCTAAGCCGCCCGGTGTTCAGTGTCATCAGGGCGACCTTGAACCCGTCGCCTTCCTTGCCCAGCACAGCGTCGGCGGGGATTTCGCAGTCTTCGAAGACAAGCTCGGTGGTCGGGCTGGCGTGCACGCCCATCTTGTCCTCGACGGTGCCGACTTTGAACGGGCTTTCGTCTTTATCGACGACAAAGGCGGTGATCAACGGCCGCCCGTCTTCGCGCGTTCCGGTGCGGGCCCAGACGATGGCGATCTTGGCGACGCTGCCGTTGGTGATGTAGATCTTGCTGCCGTTGAGCACCCACTTGTCGCCCTTGCGCTCAGCCGTGGTGCGCATGCCAGCGGGGTCGCTGCCCGCGCCGGGCTCGGTCAGTGCAAAGCACCCCAGCTTCTCGCCGCTGGCCAGCGCCGGCAGGAACTTCTGTTTCTGTTCGTCGGTCGCGAAATTCATCAGCGGCAGGGCCACAAGGCTGTTCTGCGCGCCGAGCGTCATGCTGAGGCTGATACTGGTCTTGGCGATCTCGCCCTCGACCAGCAGGTACGCCAGGTAATCCGCGCCGACGCCGCCGTACTGCTCCGGGATCACCAGGCCCATGAACCCGAGCTCTGCCATCTTCTGCGTGAGCTCAACGGGAAACTCCTTGCTGTTTTCCAGCTTGATGGCGACCGGCTCAACTTCTGTCTTGCAGAAGTCGGCGGCGGCTTGCTGGAACATCTGCTGCTCTTCGGTAAACGCGAAATCCATGTCAGCTCCGGGTTAGGAATGTGGCGCATGTCCGTTTTACCGACCCCGGCAGAAACCTGTACAGGTGGTCGTCCGGCAACGCTTGCGCGGGGACCCCGACAAAAGCCCGTCTTTTTGGGCTTTTGTCGGGGCAGTAGGGCGTGCCGTTCGGGATGCAACGTGGCGCGGCATCGCGGCGCTGCTACGCTGGAGGGCACCACACCAAAGGAGGCGACCATGAACAGGCTGCTCACACCCTTTTCCGCGATGCTGCTGGCGCTGGTCAGCGTGTCACACGGCAACTCACAGGCGCAGCGCACGGCGCTGCCCAAACTGTCTGACCTCAAGACCGAAGGCGCCGCAAGCGAGGGCAGGCAGTCCCCGCTGGCGGTCGTGCAGCGGGCGATCCAAGCCGCCCGGGCAGACGACATCGCCACCTTGAAGACATGTTTCAGCCGCTGGGCAACGGGCGAGGCGGACCAGGTCTCGCTGAGCGCAAACAACGAAAAAGGCCGCACCAACGCGCAGGAGGTGGCGGGCCTGCTTGCGACCATGGAGACGGAGGGGATGGCCGAGATTGCGCAGACCACGCGCGGTGACTATGCCGTCGTTGCGGCCCGCGCCGGCAGCGCGCTGCACATGATCCGCACGGTGCGGGAAGAGATTGATGGCGAGAAGCCTTCGCACGCGTGGGTGCTGATGAGTCCCTACGGCGCCGACTATCGCATGGACTACAACGCTCCCGACGCCCGCAAACTGCGCGAGGCAATTGAAGCGGCCGACGCGCCGGCGCTGAAGAAACTCATGGAAGAAGACGACGTGCGGTCGCTGGAGCTGTTGAGCGGCATGCAGGAAGGCGTTGACCCGTTTGTGCTGCTGGCGCGACGCCTTCAGAAGGTCATCAAGAACGCCGAGTCGCCCCGTGTGCTGCTGTCGCGCTCAGGCATGGGGATGCAATCCACCGCCGCGTACTGGTTCGCCGGTGAATCCGGCAGCACCTTCCTTGCCGTGCAGTTCGTTGACGACTGGGACTGGGAGGCGCGCAAATACACAACCCGCGTGCGGCTGAACCTGCTGGTCACCGGCCAGTTTCACGCCAAGCCGGCCGAGCATTACCGGCAGTTTGTGGGCGACTACGACTGGTAGGGCTGCATCAGGGTGACCAGTTCACGGTGCTTTGCTGCATGCTGACGTCGCTGATATCGAGCACTGCCACCGGCTGCCCCATGAAGCGGCAGGTGACACGCAGGCTGCGCGCGCCGGTGACCTGGATGTGGTACACGCTGTCGGGATTGCGGCTGCCAAGTTGCTGCGGGTACTTCAGTTCCGCGGCATCAGCCAGGGCGGATACATTGAGCGTATATGCGGGCTCTCCGCCCGCTGAAGGGGCCGGCGACGGCCCGCCTGCCGCCAGCGATTCACTGTTGCCGAAGTAGTAGGTCTGCGCACGGTTCGCGATCAGGCTGAAATCTGACTGGATAGCCGCGCGGCTTTCGGCGCCCGCCTGGTTCAAGGCGCTCGCCACAACGGCGAATAGCACCGCAGCGATCAACAGGCCCACGATGGCCAGAATGTTCAGCACCATGCCTGCAATTGCCAAACCGCGGCCACTGCGGGGCCCGTGCGGCTTGGTTTCTTTCAGGCCCAGCGTGGACAGCACGACGCCAACCAGGCTGAGCGGGCCGAGAAAGGCGAAGATCAAACCAATCAGCGACATCATGCTGAGCGGCTTGTTGACGGCGTAGGGCGGCGGGTAGTGCCCCGGCGGCGCGCCGTGCGGGTACGGGACAGGGCCGGTCGGGCGCGTGATGCGCGTGGTGGTGGAGCGCGGCCCGTGGCGGGGCCGCGGCATCACCGGGGCACCGGGCGCGTACATCGGCGCGGGCACGGGCGCCGGCGGCTCATCGACAATTTCAAGAGGCACGGGGTCGTCGTTGTCGGCAACGGTGGGCACCATCACCGGCTTGCCGCACTGCTTGCAGGCAAAGCGCTTGCCTGCGTTCGCATCAGCGACGTTGTACCCGCGGTTGCAATGCGGACATGCAAATGCAATGGGCATGGTCGTGCCGCCTCCAAGCACCGACCGCGCCAATCTATCGGATTACCCTCCCCCAGCGCAACACTTGCCTTGGGAACCTCTAGTCCTTGAGCTCCAGCAGTGTCTGAAGCACTTTCTCGGCGTGGCCATCCACCCGAACGGGGCTCCAGACATGGGCAACCTTGCCGTTGGGATCCACCAGGTAGGTGGTGCGAATGATGCCCTTGACCGTGCGGCCGTACATCTTCTTTTCGCCGTAGCAGCCCCAGGCAGTCGCCACCTGTTTGTCCTCGTCGCTCAGCAGCGGGATCTTCAGTGCCTGCTTCTGCTCAAAGCTTTTCTGCGCCGACGGGCTGTCCGGGCTGATGCCCAGCACCGCCGCGCCTGACTTGTCAAACTTGCTCACCAGACCGGTGAAGGCAATCGCCTCTTTCGTTCAGCCGCTGGTGTTGGCTTTGGGGTAGGCAAACAGCACCACCCAGCGCCCCTTGTAGTCTGACAACTTGTGCCGCTTGCCGTCCTGGTCCGGCAGGTCGAATGCCGGGGCTTTGTCGCCTTGCTTGAGCATGCTTTCTCCGTGCTTGTCCCGCGTGCGGCGGCACTATAGCTTGCGCTTGCGACATCCCAGTAGGGGCCGCCACCCCGGACAGGAGAGACATTGGCAGAAGACCTCGCCAGCCAGGCCCCCGCCAGGGGCTATGCACGACTGTCGCACGGCCTGCGTGGCCGCATCGCCGATGTGGTTGCCGCGCTGGCGGTGCTGGCTGCGCTGTTTGCGCTGCTTCCGGCCCCGGCCCTTGACGGCGTGTGGCTGCGACTGCCGGTGCTGCTGGCGTTGATCGGATTGATTCCAGTTGCGTGGTTTATGCACCGGCGGCGCGGCGACAGCGCCTCGCCCGTGCTGCGCGGCGGTCTGCTGGTTGCTCTGGCCGGCTTGGCGCTGATTGCTATGGCGCTGCATCGCGCGGGCGGGTGGATCAGCCTGGCGGGCCTGCTTTCGCTGGCGTCGGCTGTGGCGCTGCGGGGCTCTGTGCCGCGGGCGCTGATCCGGGGGCGCGACCTGCGTGTCGGCGAGCGCAAGCCGATGGCTGTGCTGTTCGAGAACATCGAAAGCCTGGCATCTGCGCTGGTGCTGGTGCTGCTGGTCTGGCACTTCGGGCTGGAGGCATTTCGTATCCCTTCGGGCAGCATGGCGCCGACGCTGCTGGGTGACCCGTTGTGGGGCGATCGAGTACTGGTGGACAAGTTTGCCTACATCCATGCCGACCCGCAGCGCTGGGAGCCGGTGGTGTTTCGCTACCCTCTGCGGCGCGGCGAGCCCTATGTCAAACGCTGCGCCGGCCTGCCTGGCGAGCAGATCCTGATTGCCGGTGGCGACATCTACGCGCGGCGCAACAACGACTCCGAAATCGAGTTGCGCGCCAAGCGGGGCGATGCGCGCGCGGCGCTGTGGCTGCCGTACGTCGGCAAGGTCAACGAGCGCACAGACTGGGTGCGGCACTTTCATCGCGCGGGTGGTGCAGACTTCGACGGCGGCGTGATTCGCCTGCGCGATGGCGGCGTGGCGACCTTCCCGCGCGGCAAAGACGACAAGCCGGGCGACGCCGTTGATCACGACGCCAGCTTCGGCGCCACTGAATCGTCGGCCGTGCTGTTCGGGCACCACGTGGTGGGGGACCTGCGCCTGCGTGCCGTGGCTGAGCTGGGCGGCGGCAAGACGCTGCGCGTGACCATCATTCGCGACGGCGACGAATACACGTTGGAGCTGCGCGCAGGCGAGGGCGGCTGCCGCGTCTCCTGGAATGACGATGTGGAGGCGCGCCTGAAGGCAAGCGCCGACGCCGACCTTGCCGGAATTGACGTGCCGGAGACAGTCGAGTTCGAGTTCTCGCTGGCAGACGGCGAATTGCGCCTCGTGCTGGACGGCGTCGAGCGCACCGTACTGCACGTCGGCACGGCGCTGCTGGACGCGCTGCGCAAGCGCGACGCCGAGGGCCGTATCGCCCTGGATTCACCGCAGGCGTTGCGAATCGCGTCAGCGCAGCCGGCACAGGGCCCGCGCGGCCGCATCGAGCTCAGCGCCGATGGCGAGGGGGCGCTGCGCGTGCTGGGCATTGACCGCGACATCTACTACATCGGCCGCAAGCTTGAACCTGACCGACCGGCCGAACTGCCTTTTGCCGTCACGCTGGGCGACGACGAATACTTTGTGCTGGGCGACAACTCGCCGGGCAGCGCCGACGCCCGCATGTGGATGCGCATCACGCTGTTCATGGCTGATGGCACGCAGATTACGGGGTCGTTGGACGAACCCACACAGCCGGAGCTCGCTGCCTTCATGAGCATCCCCGTACCGGACCAGCCCTACAGCCTGATCCGCAAGCTGTACCGCGTCGCGCACTTTTCGCCCGAGGAGCGTGGCGACGATCGCGAAAACGCCGACGCGCTTGAAGTGCAGGAAGCCTTCGACCTGTTCAAGGAAACAACCACCCGCCACGGCCGCGGCGCCATCGACTTCTGGACCGAGGGCGGCGGCTATGTGCGAGTCTCTTTGAGTGAAGTCGAGCATTTCAATGTGCAGCGCCACCCATACGTGCAGCGCCGGCTGTTTGTCGGCCGTCCGTTCGCAGTGTTTCTGTCGCCGCGCGGAATGAAGCTGATTGACTGACGGCCCGCTTGCGCGCTTGGCGCGGTTGTGCAAACTGAAGTTGCCCCGCCACACCCCGGATGGTTGCCTGCATGAAAATCGCCGTCTTTGCATTGTCTGCCCTGCTCTGTACCGCGCTTGTTGCACAGAGCGTCGCGGGCGGATTCGTGATTGAGACTGTCGTGAACCCGGTCGCCGGCGGCAGGGCTATGGCGTTCGCGCCGGATGGCCGCTTGTTCTACACCGAGAATGCCAGCGGGCGCATCATGGTGGTTGATTCGCCGACCACCACGCCGGGCACTCCCACGGAGTTCGCCACTGTTTCTGGGTTCGTCGCTCCGGTTGGAAATGACCTGGGCCTGCACGGGATTGCACTGCACCCCAGCTTTCCGCTTGCGCAGGGCGACGCGACCAATCGGTACGTTTATGTCGTGCACGCCACCGGCACGCCTGGCGCGCCGCAGCTCGTGATCAAGCGCTTCACCGAAGACACCGCAAACCTGGGCAGCGCCGAAGTCGGCACTGAAACGCCGCTGATCAGCAGCATCGACATGGGCAGCGCCGGCGCGAACTTCGGCGGGCGGCTGACGTTCGGCCCCGACGGCATGATCTACCTGGCGGTCGGCGACGGCGGCAGCGCCGTTAACCTGGCGGGCGGGTTCGCGCAGGATATCGGCGACCGCCGTGGCAAGCTGCTTCGTTATCAGCCCGACGGCGCGATCCCCGCCAACAATCCGATCAGCAACAACCCCATGCTCGCGCGCGGCATGCGCAACCCTCGCGGCGTTGCGTTCAACCCCGGCACCGCCGAGTGCTTCGGCACCGACAGCGGCAACCCAGCCACCAACGGGCCGGATGAACTCAATGTTCTGCTGCCCGAAGGCAACTACGGATGGTCGCCGGCGGGCGCAAGTGGCGACCAGGCCAGCACTGATTTTCTTGACCCGGCGTGGGTGCTGCAGAACACGTTTGAGCCCTCGGGCGTGGCTTTTCACCCGGTGACCGGCGCGAGCTTTCCCACTGTCGGCTATCGCGACGGTGTCGCCTACGTAGGAAGTGAAGCGGCATCGGGCGCCGTGCTGCGTGTTGTGCTGACCGGCAGCAACCAGCGGACGGGCGTGGCGGCGTGGACGCTGGCAAGCTCGTTTCCGTCGCCGGTGCGCGACCTGCGCTTCGGCCCCGACGGCAACCTGTACGTGCTGACGGACGGCGTGCTGTACAGGGTGCGCTACACCGGCAACACGTCCCCCAGCGCCCCGCAGGCCAACGCGGGGCCCGATCAGGCGGTCAATGAAGGCCAAGCCGTGACACTCAACGGCGCGGCCAGCTTTGACAACGACGTTTCAGACGTGCTGCGCTTCACCTGGCGGCAGGTCGGCGGCGGCAGCCTGGTTGCGCTGGCCAACCCCACTACGGCGGCGCCCACATTCACCGCGCCGTCGGTTTCGTTCACGCAGAACTACACGTTTGAGCTGATCGTAGAAGACGGCAACGGCGGCGTGTCCAATGACTTCGTGATCGTCACCATAAACAACACCGGCGGAGACAGCGGCCCGTCGTCGCGTCCCGTCGAAGCCCCCGGCGAAGGCGGCTGCGCGGCTGCACCCGGCCCTGTCTGGGTGGCGCTGGCGGCTTTGCTGGCTGGTACAGTGTTGTGGCGACGGCGGCGCGCCTAGCGCTTCACTTGCCGTGCAGAAGCCGGTCGGCGAGCATGGTGGGCAACTGCTTGATCGCCCTCAGCTTCTCCACCGTTTTCTCGTAGTCGTAGGCGACGCGGCGAAACTGCAGCGAACTGCCGTTGATGATCACATAGCACGCCCGGGTGTCGTGATCGCGCGGCTGGCCGACGCTGCCCACGTTGATCAGCAGCTTGCGAAAGCGCCGCAGGTCAAGCTCGCCGTTGGGCAGGTTCTTGGGGTGGCCGTACTTGCCGGTTTCGCTGTAGATGCCCGGAATGTGGCTGTGGCCGCAGAAGCAGAAGCGGTCAAAGCGCGCAAAGATGCCGCGAATCTTGGCTTGATCGAGGCTGTCCTTCGGAAACACGTACTCGTGGGTGGGCTTGCGCGGGCTGCCGTGCACGAACAGCAGGTCACCCTGCTTGTGCTGTCGCACCTTGTTAAGGCTGTCGAGGTAGTTCCAGTACGCAAGCCGCTTTTCCTGCGCCAAATCCGGGTCGTTCAACTTCTCTCGTGTCCACTCGACACTGCGCATGGCGCGCTCGTTGAAGTCCTCAGCCACGAGCATGACGGCTTCTTCGTGGTTGCCCAGCAGGCAAAGGTCGAAGCGCTCCATGGCGATGTCGAGCACTTCGCAGGGATTGGGGCCGTAGTCAATCAGGTCGGCCATGCATTAGATGCGGTCTCAACCGGCGAACTCAATATTCTCCAGCAC
>CAZZBH010000063.1:0-21528 GCA_964652605.1 uncultured Planctomycetaceae bacterium | reverse complement strand
GGCTCATCGCAAGACCGTTTCCCGCGACCGCGTGAAAGCGCAAGCCGAGCAGACGCACCTACACTTCGCCTGGACCGGCGCCGGCGTTTACGGCCGTGCCGACTTCGCGCCTTCGTTGTTCGCCGATGCCCTGTTCGGCGGCATGAGCACAAGCCGCCTTTTCAAAATTGTGCGCGAGAAACACGGGCTTGCCTACGCGGTGCACAGCAACTTCCAGCGCGCGCGCGGCGCGATTGGTGCCTCGGCGGCGGTGGACCCAGCCAAGTCGGAGAAGGCGGTCAAGCTGATCCGCAGCGAACTGGCGAGACTGGCCAAGGGCGGGTTCAGCGACGACGAGTTTGCGACCGCCCGCGAAAGCCTGATCGAAAGCCGCAAGTCAGCCATGGACAGCATGGGCGAACGGGCCAGCGACGCGGTGTTTCAAGCGGTGCTCGGGTTCAAGCGCAAGCCGGAGCAACTGATCAAGGACCTGCGACAGGTAACGCCGACGCAGGTAAGGTCCATCCTCAAGCGGCTAAAGCCCCGCAGCGAGTTCCGCCTCGGCTGATTTACGCCGCCACGTATGTGCCGCCCGCCAGGCTTACCAACGCTTGGACAAAGGATGCGCCTCCGCCGCCTATGCATACGCCAGTCAGGTGGCAGTCCGGGAACTTGGACCACCAGCTGGGAAAGTCAGCCAGGATCAGGGAAGCCGAACCTGAGGTGTTGGGGTAGCCGTCCGTGATGAGGAACATGCCCTTCAAGTTTGCCGGGTACAACTGGCAGGCATTCTTCAGCGCAGCGTAGGTGGGGGTGCCGCCGCCCGGGTTGGTGGCTGGTCCGTTGACCCAGTTGATGGCGACAGATCTGTTTGCTGCTGTCATCGGGAGGTCGGTAGATGCCCACATGCAGTGGCTGTAGTAGTTAACGATACCGAACTGATCTCCGAATGCCGCCAGATCGATACGGTGGTGGGGCAGCAGGCCGCTGATGCTAGAGTTCATTTCTGCGCGCATGACCGCGACCCTGGAGCCGAACATTGAGCTGCTTGCGTCCAGAAGGAAGACGGTTTTCTCGCGCACGATTTCGCCGTAGCAGGTCGGGCGCATCGGCCCGCTGTCGATGATTTCCACCGTGTAAGTGCGGGTGGCCGTTGCCATAGACGAATCGGTTACCTGCAGCGTGAACGAGTAGGATCCTTGCGCCATCGGTTGTCCCGCCAGATGGGGCGAAGGCGCGTGTACCAGTGAAACGCCGCCCGGCAGCACCGACCCCGCTTCAACCGCCCAAGTGTAGCCGCTGCCTGTTCCGCCGACTGCCTCAAGTTCTGTGTGAACGTTGAACAACGTGCTCCAGTCCCCGAGGTACTGTGTGGCGATGACCAGCGGCCCCGTGGTGTTCGCCACTTGCAGCGTGAATTGCCGCTGGGCCACTGCCATCGTGGCGTCTGTCGCCTGCACTGTGAAAGTGAAAGAGCCGAGTTGCGCAGGGTAGCCGAACAACG
Organism: uncultured Planctomycetaceae bacterium; assembly: GCA_964652605.1. Taxonomy (GTDB): domain Bacteria; phylum Planctomycetota; class UBA8742; order UBA2392; family UBA2392; genus JADJRK01. Next base: position 20,045 of record CAZZBH010000063.1, on the reverse strand, counting down.
TGGCACCTGCCGGAGACTCCTCCAGCATCATGCCCTGCGGCATGCTCCCCGCGACGACCTGCCAGTTGCTGACTGGCACGACACCGCCTGCCGTTCGCAGGTGCTCAACGTAGTAGAACCCGTCAACAGCCTGCGGCAGTGTCGGAGCGTTGATCATCGTGAACGATGGCGTATTTACCTGGATGGACAAAGGCAACGAAGCCGTCCCACTTGCTGAATCCTGCACCTGCACCGTGAAGCTGTGCATGCCGGTGACCGAGGGCGCGCCGCCGATGGTCGCCGACGGCGTTCCCGAGGTCAGTGTCAAGCCGGCTGGAAGCGATCCCAGCGAAATCGACCAGTTGTAGGGCGGCAATCCACCGGTGGCTTGCACGAGTTCGCTGTAGTTCACGAACTGGGTACCGTCCGCCAAAGAAGTCGTGGTAATGCTGAGCGGGGGCGTCTGAAGCACATCCAGAGCAAGCACACGCGTTGTGGTGTTGGACTGCGAGTCCGCCACCTGCACTGTGAAGTTGAAGCTGCCGGTTTGAGCGGTTTGGCCACCCAGCGTTGCGGTTTGTGTGGTGCCTGTCAGCGTGATGCCGGTGGGCAGGCTGCCGGCGAGGATGCTCCAGGTGTAGGTGGGCCCGTGCCCGCCTGTGGCTGTGATCGTCTGCGAATAGGCGGCGGTGGTGAAAGCGTCCGGCAGGCTTGTCGTGGTTACGGTCAAAGTCGGCGCGACGTTGATTGAAAACGCCTGTGTCGCCGTGCCGCCGATCGCGTCGGTCACCCGCAACGTAAACCCGAATGAGCCTGCAATCGTCGGCGTGCCATGGACCACGCCATCCAAGCCGCTGCTGCCAACGCTGAGGCCGGGAGGCAAGCCGCCCGCCGACACCGTCCATACATGCCCCGACTGCGCCCCGCCCGTGGTCGTGACGGCTTGGTGGTAGCTCGTACCAACCATCGCCGTGGGCAAGGCCGTCGTGGCGATGGAAAGGGGCTGTGCGGGTTGCACCACAATCGTGTACTGGCGCGAAGCAACGCCGGAGCCGCCATGCGACACCTCAAGCGTGAAGTCAAAGCTGCCGGGTGTGGTGGGTATGCCGTCAATGGTTGCATCTGGTGTTCCCGGCATCAGGCTAAGTCCGGGTGGCAACGCGCCGCCAACGACACTCCAGGTGTATGAGCCCTTGCCGCCGGTGGCGCTGACCGTCGTTGTGTAGGCAACGCCCTCACCGGCCCCCGGCAGGCTCGGTGTGTTCAATGAGATCGGCGCGGTTCCGCCACTGGCGCCGCCAGAGCTGCCCTCGCCGCAACCCACAAACACCAACGCCAGAAGACAAAGGGCTGCCACAGCGCGCAGTTTCATCATCCGTCCTCAATTCTCGACACAGCCGGCCCCCGATCCTGCTGCGTCTGCCCGCAACAAGGCAGTGTAATCATCAGGCCCTGATATGCAGCGCGATTCGCAACTTTGCTCGGCTGGCTGAATGTCGTGTAGCGCATCGGTGCTGTTGCGGCGGTGCGTCAGAATCTCAGGCAGCGACATAGACGCCACCAAGAAGTGCAGCACATGCCTGCATGAAAGAGGCGCCGCCGCCGCCGATGCATACGCCTATGAAGTGGCAATCGTCCATTCCGCTCCACCATTGTGGCAGGTCTGCCAGGATCTGTGAGGTACCTCCGGTTGAGTTTGGATAACCATCAGTCATCAGCACAAGCGTCTTCAAACCGGGACTGTTGGCAAGAATTACCCCGTTGAGCGCCTGGTACGTCGGTGTCCCGCCTGTGCCCGGGTTCAGGATCGGGCCATGAATCCAGTTTGTGGCCGCTGAGCGGTTTGCCGCCGTTGCCATGACGGAGGATCCCCGGAAGTGTGAGACATAAGACGGCGCACCGAACTGTGTCCCGAACGCCGCAAGATTGAAGCGATAATGCTCCGGCAGGCTAGCAATCAGATTCGTTGCTTCCTGGCGCTGCACTGCCATTTTGGAGCCCATCATCGATGAACTGGCGTCCAGCAAGATGACCAGCCGCTCACGAACATGCGTGTTGGCCATCGGCGCTAGCAGACGCACGGTGTACTCGCGCGTAGCGACCGACAGGGCAGAATCGGTCACCTGAATCCGGAAGCTGTGCGGCCCCGATGAAGCGGGTCGCCCCGTGATGATCCCTGCCGCCAGCGATAGCCCCGCCGGCAGCGCTGATCCCGGCGCGACAGACCAGACATGCCCTGTCCCGCTTCCACCGGCTGCCTCAAGTCGCGCAAACAGGTCAAATTGGTTGCTGCACTCACCCAGGTACTGCGTGGCGATGATCAGCGGCCCCGCGGTGTCCAGAACATTCAAGGTAAACGTCTTGCCTGCGATCAGCGTGGTTGTGTGCTCCACCACAACCGTGAACTGAAACGTGCCGGTCGATGTGGGGATTCCGGCAAGAATCGCCTCAAGACTCGTGTCTTCGACCAGTTCAATGCCCGGAGGCAGCGAGCCATCATACACGTGCCATGCGCTGCCGGAGCTCACCGAATGCGACGTGCCCAGGGGAAGCACAAACTCGTACCCCTCAACGATGTCGGGCAGGCTCGCCGGGTTCGTGATCGAGAACGTTGTCGAAGTTACATAGATGACCAACGGTGCAACCGCAGTCCGCGCACCCGCGTCTGTCACCTGCACGTCAAAGCTCCACGCGCCGCTCGTGACGGGCGTGCCGTCAATGTACGTGGCTGCACCGGCTGTCAGCAGGCTTAACCCCGGCGGCAGAACGCCCTGCGAGATCGTCCAGGTGTACGGCGCGTTGCCGCCCGCTGCATCCAGCTGTGCGGTGTATGCAACGCCAGCTGTTCCCAGCGGAAGACTGGCCGAGACTACCGACAGCGGATTGGTCGGCAGCACGTTGATCCCGTACAGCAAAGACGCCACGTTGCCCACAGTATCTTCAACCTGCGCGGTGAATGAAAAGAATCCCGGCTGGATGGGCGTGCCATGCACGTTGGCCGTCATTCCGTTTCCGGTGATCGTGAGGCCCGGGGGCAGTGCACCGGCGGGGATAGTCCAGGTATAGGTGGGCCCCACGCCGCCGGTTGCGATGATCGGCTGGGCGTAAGCGAGGCCTTCAGCCGCGCCCGGCAGGTTCTGCGTGGACAGCACCAGGGGCGGGTGAATGTTGATGCTGAAAGGCCTGGCATCTGTTCCGCCGGCGGAATCGGTGACGTGCAAAGTGAAGTGAAAGGAACCCAGAATCGTCGGCGTGCCGTGAACAAATGCGCCGAGACCCGCGGAAGTCAGGGCAAGGCCAGGTGGCAGACTGCCCGCGCTGACTGCCCAGACATGACCCGCCTGACTGCCGCCATTGGTTGTCACAAGCTGCTGGTACGAACTTCCAACGGACGCGTCGGGCAAAGCCGCCGTCACGATGGTGACATTGGAAGCCGGATGCACGGTAATGCGAAGGTTGGCAGTGGCTTTGTCGTTGCGCCCATCCCACACGACCACGACAAAGTCGTAAACCCCCGCAACGCCCGGCACGCCGCTGATCGTTGCCGAACTCGTGCCCGGTGCCAGTGCGAGCCCCGGCGGCAGCGCCCCCGGGCCTACACTCCAGTTGTAAGGCTGCTTTCCGTCAACGGTTGCAACCATCGCCGAATACGCGTTGCCAACCTGCGCGTCGGGCAGTGTGGTGGTAGTGATGGACAGCGCAGCCTGGCTGATGCCTGAACCAGCCCGGTCTTGCGATTCTTCACCGCAGGCCGCTAGCAGCAAGACAAGCAGCAAACCAATCGATAAGCGCCTCATGGTCCTCCCTGTAGCGCTGGGTGGAAGGCAAACAAGACCCGGACTAGGCACAAGAAAGTCATGAGTCTCAGCTTTTCGCAACATGAAGTTTCTCGACCCCGCTCAGATTGCGATATAGGACCCATTCAATAATGCGGCGAGAGTCGGCATGAGAGTCGAGACCGTCCCGACCGCAACGGCATTGAAGTGGCATTCGTCCATGGCAGACCACCAGGCCGGAATATCGGCGCAGAGCTCGGTCGCGCTCCCACCTTGATTTACTGCGCCATCAGAAAGGAAGAATAACGACTTCAAATCGGGCGCGTATCGAAAGCACACATCCTGCAGCGCCGGGTAAGCCGGCGTTCCACCAACGGCATCCAATGACGGACCATTGATCCACTGGATGGCAGCGAGCCTGTTGGCGTCAGTTGCATGTGTCAACGATCCCCACATCGATTCCGTGTAAGCCGAATTCGCTGGAAACTGCGAACCAAAGGCGACCAGGTCAAACTTGTAGTGCGGTGGCAATGCTGCAATGGCCGCCGACATCTCCGCGCGCAGGACAGCGATTCTGGCGCCGAACATCGAACCGCTGGCGTCCAGCACAAACACGCTTCTTTCGCGTATCAGGTGATTGCCGGCGGAGGGTGCAAACTGCGGCCGGCTGGGACCGGCGTCGATCACTTCAAGCGAATAGGTGCGAACGCCAATTGCTCCAACGGCGTCCGTCACCTCAAGCGCAAACGTAAACGAGCCCTGCTGGGCCGGGACACCCTGCAGCGTGTCTCCCACCAGCGCGACACCGGGAGGAAGCACGCTTCCTGACTGCAGCGACCACGTGTAGCCTTGCCCGGTACCGCCGACAGCCGCCATCCGCACGAATACGTCAAAGGTCGTGGTCCACTCTCCAAGATATTGGGTGGCAATGGTAACCGGCCCGGCAGTGGGGAGGACATCCAGAAAGTACACACGTGTGGACACCTGGCTGCCAGCGTCGGTAGCAGTTACGGAAAAGCTGTATGATCCGACCGCAACAGTCGAACCGAACAGCATCGCGTCGTCCCCAGGGCCGGGGACAAACTCGAAACCGGGCGGAAGCGCGCCGCCCGATAGCTGCCAGTTGATCGGGGCAGTCCCGTTAGCTGTCGGGAAGCGCACCGCGTAGTCAAATCCCTCTACGCACGCATCAAGATTCGGTGCTCGAGCAATTGTGAAAACCGGCGGGCCGACAGTGATTGACAGCGCCTGGGTGTCGATTTGTCCGTACAGGTCGGTGACGGTGGCGACAAAATTATACGTCCCCATCGTCGTTGGCGTCCCGTCGATGAAACCGCCACGAATTGCAAGGCCTGGTGGCAGCACAGCCTGCGTGACAGTCCAGACAAACGGAGGCCCGCCGCCGGTGGCGACGAGCGGTTCTACGTACGGGACGTTGACAATACCGTTGGCAAGGCTGGTAGTCGTAATGGTGACAGGCGTGGGTATCAGTACAGTCAACGACAGTGCCCGCGTTGCAACGTTGGCCAGAGAATCCTGGATGCGCGCCACAAAATTGTACTGGCCGGTCTGGCCTGGAGTTCCTTGCAGCATGGCTGTCAGGCCCGCGCCGGTCAGCGTGATACCGGGTGGAAGGGCGCCGCTTTCGACAGACCATGCCATTGCGCCGCTGCCTCCCACCACTGAGAGCGTCTGCGAGTACGCAAACCCCAACCCTGCCGCAGGCAGAAAAATCGGCTGAATGGTGGGAAAAGGCTGCGAGATCAATGTGAAGGTATGCGAGGCAAAGCCGTCAAGATCGTCGGTCAACTCAAGCTGGATGCCGAACGTGCCCGCAACCGTCGGCGTCCCCCTGATCTCCGCATGCAGGCCCTGCGCCGCAAATTTCAGGCCGGGCGGGAAGGCCCCTGTGGCACTCCACTTGTAGCCTGACAAGCTGCCACCGGCTGAAAAGACTGTCTCGTTGTAGGGAACACCAACAACGGGGTCAGGCAGGCTGGTCGTGGCGATGGTGAGAGGCTGCGCCGGCTTGACCAGCAGCGTGTAGTGACGCAGCACTGACTTCTTCGATGAGTCCACGGCCTGCACGTCCAGGGCATAGAAACCCTGTGCCGTGGGCGTGCCACTGAAGGTCGCTGAGGCTGGCCCGTGGATGAAGCTCATACCCGGCGGTAACTGACCATGGCCGATGCTCCATGTGTACGTGCCCGTGCCGCCTTGCCCCTGAATCACATGCGAATATGCGGCGCCCACCTGTGCATCCGGTAGAACGTCGGTAAGGATGGTAAATGGCAGCGTCGGCTGCCTCGTCTCAAGGTCTCCGCTGCCGGGAGACGACTCGCCACATGCCGCAATGAAAAGCAGCAGCGTCGCGCATGCTGAAATCATCGAACGTTGCATGGCTACCCTCCCGCCGCGGGCGCACTCGAACTGAGAGGCCGGCAACGTGAATGATGGTGCCAAATCAGATTAGGACCAGGAGCGTGAAAGGCAACGTAAATCGCAACTCTGCTCGATCAGGCTGTGTCGCACGACAAAACTCTTCAGCAGATTCAGTCTGCCGACAGCAGCGCTACGCCGCGGCGTTTGTACTCGGTCTGGCCGCTGTTGCGGTACCACAGCTCAAGCAGGTAGTCGCCGGGCTGCACCCTGCCCAGACTTACGTTGATGGTCTCGCTGGATAACACCTGCGCAACGATGCCCTCCGGGCCGGTGCCGGTTACTTTCACCTGGATGCGGCCGTGGGCGTCCGGCTTGCCTACCTCATCGACCTCCAGTTTCCACCCGGGTGTCGGCATCTGCACAGACACCGAGGCCGCAAACACTGGCGGCATAGACTTGCCCATCACAATCTCAACGCCTTCGACCCAGTTCTCGCGCGCATTGAGCGACATTGCGTAGGCGGGCTCAGTGTCATTCTCGCGCGCGCCTTGTGCGCACGCGGATGCGCACAGCAAGGCAAGTAGAAGCAGGGCTTTCATGGCGGCTCCTTCCGGGATTGCGTGTGTGCCGGTCGCTTGCGCTCCCGACTTCGCCAAGGCTTCGTCGGGCAGGCCCGGCTCCTGTTCTCTGTTTCGTGGCTATCCGAAGCGGCGGCGGGCCTCTCGCTCGAACACTGTAGATGTGGCTTCATCGTGATTGCAGAACCGGATCGTGGTCAGGCTGCGCTCCGGCGTTTCGTCCAGCCAGTTTTCGATCGTCTCGAAGAAGGTATCTGCGCACAGCTCTTTCGGAAAGCCAAATACGCCGCTGCTTACGGCTGGAAAGCTGATGCTCGTCAGTCCGCGCTCTTCGGCCAGGCGCAGGGATTCCTCAATGGCTGAGGCAAGGTTGGGCACCTCGTTTCCGGTGCCCCATACCGGACCAACCGCGTGTATCACGCACTGAAACGGCAAGCGCCCGGCGCCGGTGACGATCGCGCTGCCCACCTTCACCATGCCGCGCTCGCGGATCCACTTGTCGCATTCGGCTTGTATCTCTGGCCCGCCGGCTTCGTGGATTGCGCCGGCAACGCCTCCGCCGAGTTGCAGGCGTTCGTTGGCTGCGTTGACGATGGCATCGACCGCTTCCTGCGTGATGTCGGCTTGCAGAACTGTCAGTTTGCAACCCTTGATTGTCTGCTCCCACAGTTGTGTGGGCATGGCTTCCCCCCGGTTGTGGTGGCATGATCCTGTAGCGGAAGGATACGAATGCAAGTGCGCCGACGCAGCGCATAACTCTGGAATCACCGCAATGAACTACCCGAATGTGCCTGATCTCAAAACTGCGCTGCCCGGCCCGAAGTCCGCCGCGGCTGTGGCGGCTGACACACAGTACATCTCGCCCAGCTATACGCGCGGATACCCTTTCGTCATGGCCCGCGGATCGGGCGTCGCCGCGGAGGACCTTGACGGCAACGTGTTTCTCGACATGACCGCAGGCATCGCCGTCAACGCCACCGGCCACAGCCACCCGCGCATCGTTGCCGCAATCACCGAGGCCGCGGGGCGCTTTACGCACATGTCGGGCACCGACTTCTACTACCCGGTGCAGGCAACGCTGGCCCGCATGCTGTCTGAGCACACACCGGGCGGGCCGCACCGCGTGTTCTTCTGCAACAGCGGCACTGAGGCCAACGAAGCTGCAATGAAGCTGGCCCGCTGGTACACCAAGCGGCCCTACCTGATGAGCTTCCGCGGCAGCTTTCACGGCCGCACATACGGGTCCATGAGCCTTGGTTGCAGCAAGGCGATCCACCGAAACCACTTCGCGCCGCTGGTGCCCAGCGTGGTGCACGCCAATTACCCGTACCCGTACCGCGCGGCGCCGCACCTCGACACGACCGAGAAGGTGGGCCAGGACGCGCTGGACTACATCGAGCAGACCGTCTTCAAGCGCGAGGTGCAGCCGGAAGAAGTCGCCGCGATCTTCGTCGAGCCGATCCAGGGCGAGGGCGGATACATCGTGCCGCCGGCCAACTTCCTGCCGGGGTTGCGTGCGCTGTGCGACAAGCACGGCATCCTGCTGGTGTTCGACGAGGTGCAAAGCGGCATGGGCCGCACCGGCAAATTCTGGGCGCACGAACACTTTGGCGTGGAAGCAGACATCCTTACGTCTGCCAAGGGCATCGCGTCGGGCCTGCCGCTGGGCGCCGTGATTGCGAAGAAAGACATCATGTCGTGGCCGCCGGGCAGCCACGCCAGCACTTTCGGCGGCAACCCGATCGCGTGCGCGGCAGCGGTCGAGACGGTGAAGTTGCTGGATGAAGAGTTGATCGCCAACACGGCGAAGGTCGGCGCGCACCTGAAGGGCAAGCTGGAGGCGTGGGCCAAAGGCAGCAAACACGCGGGCGAAGTGCGCGGGCTGGGGCTGATGCTCGGCGTCGAGATCGTGAAGTCGAAGGACACCAAGGAAAAGGACGCTGAGTTGCGCAACGCGATCGAGACCGCGGCGTTTCATCGAGGGTTGCTGATCATCGGCTGCGGCGAAAACAACATCCGCTTCTGCAGCAGCCTCGTGCTGACAACAGCGCAGGCGGACAAGGCCGTGGAACTGTTCGCGACCGCAGTTGAAGACGCAGCCAAGCAACTCGGCCGCGCCTAGTCGAGCCGGATGGATCACCGCCAAAGCGCCAAAACGCCAAAGGAAAGAGGACTTTGGCGTTTTGGCGCTTTGGCGGTAAGGTTGTTCGCCTGAGTCTCGTCAAGAACGTGCGGCCCATGCCAGATTACGTCATCGAGAACATTTCACGCATCGTCACCTGCGGCGACGGTGCCTCATTACGCAAGCAGCAGATGCGGGAGCTGTCGCCCCTGGCCGGCGACGTGTGCGTTGGCGTGCGCGACGGGCGCGTGGCTTACGTCGGCGAGCGCGGAAACCTTCCGGACACGTTTGCCGGGGCGCAGCGCATCGACGGCCGGGGGCAGGTGCTTACGCCGGGCTTGGTCGATTGCCACACGCACCCGGCGTTCGTGCGCGGCCGCGCAGACGAATTTGCGATGCGGCTTGCCGGCGCAAGCTACGAAGAGATTGCCGCCGCCGGCGGTGGGATCGTCAGCAGCACCAAGGCTGTGCGCGAAGCCGGCGACGACAAGCTGGTGCGCGAAACCACGCGCAACCTGCGGCGCCTGCGGCAGCACGGCGTCGTGGTCGCGGAAGGGAAGTCAGGCTACGGCCTGTCGCTTGAGCATGAGTTGCGCCAGTTGCGCGCGATCCGCGACGCGGGCGAGCTTGCCGACATGCACACCGTGCGCACCTGCCTTGCGGCGCACTCGATCCCGCCGGAGTTTCGCGGCGTCGAAGGCGGGCGCGACAAGTACCTGCAAGTAGTGATCGACCAGATCCTGCCCGCAGTAGTAAAGGAAGGACTCGCCGCGCGCGCCGACGTGTTTGCAGACCGCGGCGGCGCGTTTGACATCAAGCAGACCGAGAAGCTGCTCGCAGCCGCGCAGGCGTTGGGCCTGCGCCTGACCGTGCACGCCGACCAGTTGCGCGAAGACGCCGGCGGCGAAATTGCAGCCAAGTACCACGCCGATTCCGCCGACCACCTGGAGTACCTCGATCCAGCCGGTTTGGACGTGATGCTGCGCAACGACACGTCGGCTGTGCTGCTGCCCGGCAGCACGTACGTGCTGAAGATGGACAAGTGGGCCGACGGACGCTTTCTGGTGGACTTCGGGTTGAACGTCGCGCTGGCGACTGACTTCAACCCGGGAAGCTCTCCGGTCGCAAACCCTGCGTTCGTAATGAACCTTGCGGTGATGCACTGCGGGCTCACGCCGGAAGAGGCGCTGGCCGCATTCACGGTCAATGCGGCGCATGCGCTCAAGCTGCCGCCGGGCGAGTACGGCGTGGTGACCCCGGGCAGCCGCGCGGCGTTTGCGCTGTGGGACGTCGATCATGAGCGCGAAATCGCGTACTATGCGGGCAGCAATCTGTGCGAGGTAGTCACGTGTCCCGGCTGGCGATCCTGATCCTGCTTTTCGCACCCGCGCTTGCCGCGCAAGATGACGCCGCGCGCGTCCCGGCGTTGATTGAACAGCTTGGCAGCGACGACTGGCGCACACGCGAGAAGGCCACGCGCGCGCTGGTCGGTTTGGGTGAGACCGCCCGCAGCGGCCTGCGCGAAGCCCTGACGCACGACGACGCCGAGGTTCGCGCGCGCGCGTCGTCGGCGCTGATCGACATCGGCGAGTCGTTTGGCTTTGCCGTGCAGTGTGCCACTGCCGAAGACGCGATGCTGCACGATCACGGGCGCGCGGCCCTGATGAACCTTTTCCGGATTGACGACCCGAAAGTCCTGCGCGCGCTGTCGCCCCAGGAACTGGTCGTGCGCGGCTACCAGGGCGGGCAGACACGGCAGATTATTCAGCCGCCCCCGCTGGCGCTGGCGCAACTGATGGCTGTGACGGGGCTGGCAATCGTCATTTCTGACGACGCGCGCGAACGGTGGGGGCGTGTGCTTGAGCAAGCCAGCCTGAACATCACCATCCGCAGCGGCATTCACACGCAGTATGTAGTGCAGGCGCTGAACGCCAGCCTGCAAGCCGCGCTGGGCCAGCCCAAGCCAGAGGAGCAGTTGACGGCCCGGCCGATGCGAATCGGGACTGCCACCTTCCTTTATGTTACACCCGCGACCCGGGGCGGCAGCTCGTTGCAGTGCGGCCGCGAGCTGATTGCCGCGCTGCTGGCAGACGGGCATGCACGAACCACGGCGGCCGCGCTGCTGGCGCAGGGTGCGGCGGGCGACACCGAGTCTGCGGCACGCATCCGCGATGAGTACCTTGCTCATCCCGAGATTGAGCGGCTGATGTGGCTGGCGCTTGCGCTGGGCGAGCACGAGGCGGTCTCGCGCCAGGCCGCGCAGGCCGACCCGGCGGCCGCGGTAGCGCTGCTTGCAACACAGGACTGGCCGGCGTTCTGCATGGCGGCGCGCTTTTTGAAGTGCCTGACGCCTGAGGCGCGCGGCAATGCACTGTCGCCGATCCTGGCGCAAGCCACCGATTCGTTGCAGGTGACGGCCGCGCTGTGGATCGCGCGCGGTTGCACTTTGTCTGCGCCCGCCCGCGCGCGCGTTGGCAAGTTGCTGACAAGCCGCCAGGATTCACTGGCGGCGGCAGCGGTGCGCTGGTTTGGCGGCGCGGAAGCGTTGACGGACGAAGAACTCGCGGCGATCTGGAAGGCAGCCGGGAATCAGCAGCTCAGCAGCAACTTCTTTCAGCACACGCTGGCGTTGATCGCGCGGGAGGACATTTCCGGGCGCCTGGTAAGCCGCGCCCGCGAGGCGCTGAACGGAAACCAGACGGCCCCGCAGGCGCTGGCGGCGCAGATTCTGGTCGGCCGCGCCGACAGCCAGGATATCGCGCGCATGCTGGACAGGCTTGGTCGCGCCTCCAGCGACGCGCAACTGGCGTCGCGACTGACCGCGATGCTGGATGGCGCGACGTCGTTGCCCGACGAAGCGCGCAAGCGGCTGCTTGAGGCGTTGACCGACAGCAACCCGGCGGTACGGCAGGTGTACCTTCGCGCATTGCGACGGCTTGGAAAGCCTCTGCGGCTTACCATCTGCGACCTTGCGGATGAGCGGTTGAACGAATCCGCCAAGACCGCTGAAGGCAAGTCGTCTCTGGACGTGCTGGATGAAGCGTACAAAGAGGCCGATGCCTGGATCATGGAGGCACACATCGCGCTGGTCGGCATCCGCGGCGGCACGGGCGATATCGGCGCGATTGAGCAATTGACCCGCCACGTCGAGCGCGAAAACGCGGCGCTGGCCAAGGCGGCGGGCACCGCGATCGTTGACGCGCTGAAGGGCGACGTGCTGTTCAACACGATCGAAGACTGGAAGTCGCGCGTCGGGCTGGTGCACGGTGGCGCCGCGGCTGTGCAGGCCTACGCCGAGATCTGCCGCCGGGCCGCCGAGGAAAAGGACCGTGACACGTTTCGGCGCGCGTTCGGCGCGGCCATGAGCATCAACACGTCTGACATGTGGCAGTTGCGGCACGAGCTGTCGCGTCTGCAGGCGACCTTCAATGAAAGTGTAGATGAAAGGCAGGATCATCCCCTGCCACCTGACCTGAACCTGACACAGGCCAAAGTGGATGTGGAATAGGCACGTTATTCGTCGTCGCTGCCGCCCGAGTTGAAGCGGCCCTCTTCGCATGCGACAATGAAGTGTTCAAGGCGCCCTTTAAGTCTGTCCCACATGCGCCGGAGCTTCTTTGCCTCATCGTTGTCGATCTCGCCGTCGTCGGCCAGCGACTTCTCGGCGTGATGCATCAGGTCGGCGAAGTCGTTGAGCGCGTTCACGGTTGTCGATACGAACGATGCGCCCTCGCGCGACTGCAACTGCGGGTTGGTGGTGTAGTAGCCTCGCGCCACGCGGCACAAAAAGTGGATCAGCTCAAGGTCCTGGCTGAGGTGAAACACCGTCACCAGCTTATCCAGCGGGTTGCGCGCGCCGGAGGCGTTCGGGTTCTTGCGGGTGCGTGGCGGCTGCGTCCATTTGTAAACCAGGCTCAGGCTTACATCGAGCGCGCGGGACACGCGCTTAGGCCCGGCGCGGTCAACGGCCTGCTTGAGGATGACGTGCGTGTCCTCAAGCAATCCTTCCAGCACCTGCTCGTCGGCTTGCTGTTCCTGCTCAAGCAGCAGTTTTTCAGTATCGGCGACGACCTTCTTGCGCTTTGCCACGAGTGCCCCCCGCGTGAATGCGCGTAATGATAGGAAGCACTGGCGCGAAAACACAGACGGAGAGCGGGCACTGGCGTGCATTGCTTGCCGGGTTGTAGGAACTACGCTTCGGGCATGCCGGCACGTCTTTCCAGGCTTGAACGATCGGGCACGCCGCGACGGGTTGAAGCCTCCCGCGCGATCAAGGACCCGCGGCGCAGGCTGCTGCGCGTGATTGAATTGCTTGAGGCCAACCTGGGCGTCGCCGTCTGGGACGGCCGCAAGGACGCGCTGGAAGTCCTGGTGCTGACCATTCTCAGCCAGAACACGACTGACCCCAATGCCCTGCGCGGCTACCAGAACCTCGCGGCGCAGCTACCCGGCAAGCCGGCAGTGGCAAAGACCGGGGTGCTGCCGCGCGACGCTGCCGGCAACGTGGACCGTGTGATGCTGCGCCTGTCCAATGCCGCGGCGGCCGTTGATCCGCCGGACTGGCAGGCCGTGGCCGCGTTGCCGCAGGCAAAGCTGTCCGGGATGATCCGCGCAGCGGGCCTGCCGGAAAGCAAGTCGGCTGCGATTCTCGGGCTGCTGCGCTGGCTTCGTGAGACGGTGGGGGAGTACTCGCTGGACGTCGCAATAGAACGCCTTGGTCTTGAAGCGTCCATGGATGCGCTGACGGGCCTGAAAGGCATCGGGGTCAAGACGGTCAGTGTTACCCTGATTGAGGCGCTGGGCGCCGACCTGTGCCCGGTGGATACGCACATTCACCGCATCATCAACCGGCTTGGCATCGTGGAAACGGGCGGCAACCGCGACAAGACGTTCGCGCTGCTCAAGGAGATGATTCCGCCGGGCCGCGCCTACAGCCTGCACCACAACCTGCTGACTTTCGGCCGCACGATTTGCCTGGCGCGCGCGCCGAAGTGCGGCGAGTGCGTGCTGCGGCGTCTATGCCCGTCGGCCGAGGTGTAGGCATGGCCCGGGTCTGTACTGGCCCTGCGGGACATGCGAGGGCAATATGCGCGCATGAACCAGGACATGCGCGCACCGGAAGTTCACATCAACCTCAACATTCGGGGCATGAAGGCCTCGGCGACCGTCGCCATCAATGAGCGGTGCAACGATCTGCTCAAGGCGGGCCGCGAGATCTTCAAGCTGGGGCTGGGCCAGTCGCCGTTTCCGGTCCCGGCGCCGGTGGTTGACGAGCTCAAGGCGAATGCATGGCAGAAAGACTATCTGCCGGTGCGGGGCCTGCGCGCGTTGCGTGAAGCGGTGGCCGACTACCATCGCCGCGGTGAAGGCTCAGCCGCCACGGGCGACGACGTGCTGATCGGCCCGGGCAGCAAAGAGCTGATGTTTCTGCTGCAGCTTGTGTATTACGGCGACATCGTGATCCCGACGCCCGCGTGGGTGAGCTATGCGCCGCAGGCGCGCATCATCGGCCGCAACGTTGATCTGCTTCATACGCGGCGCGAGGACGCATGGCTTTTGACGGCCGAGCAACTGTCCGCCCACTGCGCCGATGACCCTGACCGCCCGCGTGTCGTGGTGCTGAATTACCCCAGCAACCCGACCGGCGGCACCTACACCGCCGACCAGCTTCGTGACATCGCCGCGGTGGCGGAGCGCCACAAGCTGGTGATCCTGTCCGACGAGATTTACGGCGAGCTTCACCACGAAGGTCGCCACGTCAGCATCAGCCGCTATTACCCGCACGGCACGATTGTCAGCAGCGGATTGTCAAAGTGGTGCGGCGCGGGCGGGTGGCGGCTTGGCACGTTTACGTTTCCGCGGCCGCTGCGCTGGCTGCTGGATGCGATGTCCAGCGTGGCCAGCGAAACCTACACCAGCACCAGTGCACCGATCCAGCATGCGGCGGTGCGCGCGTTTCGCGGCGGGCCCGAGATCGAGAGCTATCTGTGGCTGGCCCGGCGCGTGCTGAAGGTGCTGGGCAACTGGATCGTGGACCGGCTTGAACAAGCCGGCGTAAACACGTTGCGGCCGCAGGGCGGCTTTTACCTCTTTCCGGATTTCGGCGGCCACCGCCAGCGCCTTGCGGCACGCGGCATCACTACCAACACCAAGCTGTGCGAAGCGCTGCTGGATGAGACTGGCGTGGCGATCCTGCCGGGCGCTGAGTTCGGGCGCAGCCGCGACGAGCTGACGGCCCGCCTGGCCTACGTTGATTTCGACGGCGCGCGCGTGATGAGCATGCTGGCGTCGCGGCAATCGGTAGAAATCGACGACGAGTTTCTGGAAACGCACTGCCCCAACGTGGTCAACGCCACCCGCCGCATGTGCGACTGGGTCAGCAAGTAGGTTGCCATGAGCGACGGCGCCTTCACGCATCCGCTGATTCGCGAGGCCATACTTCGCGGCATGCAGCCGCAGACGCGCGCACGCGTTGCCGGTCGCGCCGCCCTGGCGGCTGTGCCGGTGTTGCCCCGGCAAGCCCTGCGCGTTGCCGACTGGCTGGAAGCGCCGGCGCGCCGGCAGGAGTTGCTTGAGCTTGCGGCGCGCTGCGCGCAGGAGGAGGGGCGCACCGACGAATGCGCGCGCGCGCGCCTGCGCATCGCCGACTTGCCGGGCATCAGCCCGCCGCACCGCGCGCAGCAGATGCTGATGGCTGTTGACGCGCTGTGCGATGCCGGCAATCACGCGCGCGCTTTGCGTGTGGCGCGCGCGGCCATGCGCTATTGCGAGACAGAGTCGCTTGACCCCGGGGCAGCGCGGCTGCGTCTGGCAGGGCTGCTTTGGCAGGCGGGCAAGCTGATGCAGTCGGGGAGGCTGCTTGAGCAAGTGCTGCATGACCCGGATTCGCGTCAACTTGCCCCGCACGCGCGCGCGACTCTGGCGCTGGTGCGGCGCGACCAGGGCCGACTGGATGAAGCGCAGGACAACGCTGAGCACGCGGCGCGTGAGTTTCAAGCGCTGTCTGATTCCGTCGCGCTGGCTGGTGTGATGAACACGCTGGCATCGCTGCACGCGCGCACGGGCAATGATGCCGAGCAGGAACTGGCGCTCAACAATGCCATCGAAATGGACGCGCTGAGCGGTGACGCTGCCGGCCGGGCGCGGAGCATCGCGAACCTGGGGTTGCTGCACATGCGTCTTGACCGGCTGTCACAGGCAGAAAATGCCCTGCGCGATGCACTGCACGAGTTCGCGCGCCTGCGCCTGCCGCGCGATGAGCTGCGAGCATTGACTAACCTCGCGACTCTGTACATCCGCGCGGGCCGGCCCGCAGAGAGCCGCCTGTTGATGCCCCGCGCGCGCCTGCTGGCCGCGATGCTGCGGCAACCGGAGGAATCCTGCGCCCTCGAGCGCCTGCTGGCCGAGGCTTGCATTGTGGAAGACGAGTACGTGTCTGCCGAGTGGCACGCGCGCCGCGGGCTTGAGCTGTGCTCGCAGCTGTCCAGCCGCTGGCAGCGCGCGGTCGCGTACACGCTGCTGGCAGAGTCGCTGGCCGGTCAAAGCCGCGACCGGGACGCGCTGGCCGCTTTGCAGTCGGGTGTGCGTGCCGCCCGCGCGTCGGGTGACCGGCGCGCGCTGGGTGTGGCGCTGTGCTGGACGGCCTACGTGCTGCTGCGGGGGCAGCGGCGTGACGACGCGCGATCGGCGGCGCTGGAATCACTGGAAGTGCTGGATGCCGCCGAAATCCGGCGCACCCGCGAATGCCTCGACGCGGTAGGAGTCGCCGCGCTGGTTGAGCTCGCGGCGGGCGACATCGAGAACGCCTCGCTGCTTGCGGCGGATGCGGTGCGCCTGCTGGACGAATTGCGACTGTCGCAGCCGACACGCATGCTGTCAGCACACTGGCACGACATTCAGCGCCTGGCCGGGCATGCGCCCGGCTCAGCGATGCGGCCGGGGCAGAATTGAGTCGTCGGCGGCGCGCAGGCCCACCTCGCCGGGTTGCAGCTTCAACACAAGCTCGCTCACCATCCATTGCGCCTGGCCGTTTTCGTCGAGCGGCAGGTTTCCTTCGGCGTCGGTCAGCATGCGCGGGTTGCCTTCGGCGTCGCGGCTGTAGCGCCGGATGTGCAGCGCGGCGCCGCCGGCCGGCATGGCGGCAAGCGCAGTACGCAGGTCGTCGCGATTGCGAACACGCGTTTCGCCAACGGCAAAAATCATGTCTCCGACGCGAATCCCCAGGCGCGCGGCCTGGCCCTGCGGCTCGACTTCCGTGACGACTGGCGCCGCCACCCTGCGCCAAGCCGCCCTGCCGGGGTAGTGGTCGGCCCACCATGCGGCGTAATTGATGCGGCCCGGCGCGGGGCCTTGCGCGACGCCGTTCACAACCGGGCGCGGCGCGAAGTAACGGCGGGCGAGCGTGCCGTCGGCGCGCTGAATGTCTTCATAGCGATAACCTTCAAACTGTGCCTCGTGTTTTGCCGCGGCGGCGTCGATGGCTGCAGCCCGGGCCATGCGCGCGCGCTGAAGCACCGGGTGAATGCGCGGCCCCGGCCAGCCTGCCATCAGTCCCGCGCGGAACTGCTTGTCGGAGACCACAAGCCCAGTGGCTGCTTCAACGCGCGACCACAACGACTCGCGGCTGTCATGCAATGATTCCAGTGGCCACGCGCGAATTGTGTCGTCCTGCGAGCCCGAAAGCAGCGTGGTGCCGTCGGGGCTGACCGACAGGCGCGAGACGGTTTCGCTGTGCCCTTTCAGCACTGCTACCGGCTTTGCATGCACGACATCCCAGATGCGGATGGAGCGATCCTGCGAGCTGCTGAACAGGTAGCGGCCGCGGGGGTCAAAGCGCACGGCAAACACAGCGCCCTCGTGCCCAGCCAGTGTGTGCAGCGGCGCACCATCCTTAGCGCTGAAGAGATACACGTTGCGATCTTCGCAGGCTGCGGCAATCACTTTGCCGTCGGGGCTGAAGGCCACACCGTAGGCCGGGCCGGGTACGCGGAGCTCAAGCAGCGCGCTGCCGTCAGCGACACTCCACACCACCACCCCGGCGTCGTTGCTGCTGCTGACTACGCGCGTGCCATCGGGAGACAGCGCGCAGCCAAGCGCAAGCTGCGAATGGCGGCTTGTCTCCAGGCGCTTGGTGAGCGTCTGCATATCGACGATGTGATTGGAGCGGTAGTGTGTGAACGAAAAGATCCCCGCGTCCTCGGACACTGCCATGTCGGTGACGACGTCTCCGGGGTTGATATGCGCAAGTTCAGTGCCGGTGCTGACATCCCAGACCCGCACACCGTCGCTGCCGGCGCCGGCCACGCGCCCGCCCGGCAAGAACGCCGCGGCGAAATACTGTCGCAGGGGTGTATGAAAGCGTCGGAGCACGCTGCGCGCGACAGCGTCCCACACCACCACCGTGCCGTCCCAACCTGCGGTCACAAAGCGGCTGCCATCAGGCGAGTAGCGCACATCCAGCACATCGCCGCCGTGGGCGTGCAAGGCGTCAGCGCCAAGCTCAGGCATCGCCCACACCATCATGTCGCCGCCGGCACCGCGCGCACAGAACGAGCGGCCGTCCGGTGCGAAATCCACCGACGTCATCCAGCCTTCAAACCCGCTCAGCACCGCAACTTCCTCGGCGCGTTGCGCGTCCCAGATGCGCAGCGTGCCGTCGGTGGCGGCGCTGACCAGCGTGCGGCTGTCGGGGCTGAATGCCAGCGAAAGCACAACCGAAGTGTGATGCCGCAACGTGTGCAGCACACGCAACGTGCGCGCGTCGCGGATGCGCACCTGCCCCTGCAGCGTCGTGCCGGCAACCAGCGAGCCGTCGGGCGACCACGCGGTGAACGATTCATTGACGGCGTCCAGGTCAAGCAGCGTGGTGCGAAGGCTGCGCGTCGGAACATCCCACACGCGCACAAACAGGTCATCGAACATCGGGCTGGCGGTCAGAATCGTGCGGCCGTCCGGGCTGAACGAAAGCTGCGCGGGGGCCTTGCTGGCTTGGCCTTCGTAGCGCCCCTGGGGCACGAAGCTGCCGCTGCGAAAGGTGTGGATGCCGTTGGCCGAAACGGCCAGCGTCTGCCCGTCAGGGCTGAATGCCATGCCGCCAACCAGCGCGTTGAAGTTGGCGATAGGCGTCGCGGTCGTCGCATAGTCGCCGCCCGCATTGGCCTGAAAGACGCCGACGTTGCCGCCGCGATCGCCGGCGGCGATCCAATCCCCGGATGGGTGCACCGCGATGTTCCAGACCGGCGAGCCGGCAAGTTTCAGCTCCTGTAACCGACGGCCGTCGCGCGCGTCGAACACCAGCACGCGCCCGTCGGGCATGCCTGTGACAAGCCGCCGGCCATCCGGCGTGTGTCGCACACCGTACCACTCATAAAGTTCCTGCCTGCCGCGCGTCGGCGCGTCGATCTGCCACAGCAGCGGGTAGATGCGCGGCCATGCCATCAGCGCGCCGCGGGCCTCCGGCTGCTCGGCGGCCTTCAACGCCGCGCCGGCAAAGGCCAGCGCGGCGTTGTAGTCTCGCTCGTGCATGGCAAGGCGGACGCGCATGGCGTAGGCGTCGGCCAGTGTGCGGTCCCAGCCCGCCAGTGCCTGCTCGCGCGCCCGTGCCTCTTCGCGCGCGGCGGCCTCGGCGTCGATGGCTTTCTGCATGGCGGATTCAGCTTCGCGGCGCTGCTCATCGGCGCTGTCGCGTTCGCGCCGGGCGTCGGCCTCGGCGATGCGGGCTTCCTGAAATGCAAGCTCGGCGCTGCGGCGGGCGACGTCGGTTTCATGCTGCTGGGCTGACACCTGGTCGCGCTCGGCGCGCAGGGTGACGTAGTGCCAGACAGCGCCCGACACCAGCAGGTAGGCGACAACGATGCCAGCCACCACGGCCTTCTTGTGCCGGCTGACCTGGCGCGCGATCAGCTCGCGGACGGTGTACTGGTAACTCGAGAGTGTGCGCCCGTCGCGAAAGGCCTTGATCTCGCTGGCAAACTCGCGCGCGCTTGCCAGGCGGTCTGACTTTTCCTTGGCCATGGCGCGCTCAACCAGCGCCTCGAGCTCGGGCGGGATGTCCGGCGAGATCGACGACAGCTTTGACGGCTCACTGTGCAGCACCTGCTGGATGATCAAAGCCGCCACCGGCGCCTCAAACGGTGCGCGCCCGCACAGCACCTGGTACAGCACCGCGCCCAGCGCGTACACGTCGGTCTGTTCGTCGATTTCGTCAAG
>CAZZBH010000062.1:0-21700 GCA_964652605.1 uncultured Planctomycetaceae bacterium | reverse complement strand
AACGCCATCGCCGGCATCGTGCGCCCCGGCGACTACGGCGTGGACGTCATGCACTTCAACCTGCACAAGACGTTCAGTGTGCCGCACGGCGGCGGCGGCCCGGGCGCAGGACCCATCGCCGTGGCAAACCACCTTGAGCCATTCCTGCCCAAGCCGCGCGTGCGCAAGAACAGCGACGGCACGTTTGCTCTGGATAACGACCGCCCCCAGAGCATCGGCAAAGTGCGCAGCTTCTTCGGCAACTTCGGCGCGCTGGTGATGGCGTACATCTACATGACGCAACTGGGCCGCGAGGGCGTTCGCCGCATGAGCGAGAATGCCGTGCTCAACGCCAACTACATCCGCGTCATGCTGCGTGAACATTTCCACGTGCACCACGACCGCACCAACGCGCACGAAGTCGTGTTTACCGACAAGAAGCAGGACAAGGAAAACGGCGTGCACACGCTGGACATTGCAAAGCGCATGATCGACTACGGCATCCACCCGATGACGATCTACTTCCCGCTGCCGCAGAACACGGGCGGCCACGGTGCAATGATGGTCGAGCCCACCGAGACCGAAAGCAAGGAAAGCATCGACTACTTCATTGAAGTCATGCGCAAGATCGCACAGGAGTGCAAGGACGACCCCGAGCTGGTCAAGACGGCCCCGCACACCACGCCAGTCAAGCGCGTGGACGAAAAGACCGCCAGCACCAACCCGCAACTGTACTGCTCGATGTGCCTGGGGTAAGCGGGCTACTCAGCCGGCTTGCCCAGGCAGGTGATGTACACGCACAGTTCTTTTTCCGGGATGCCGAGCAGTTCATTCACCTCGTCATCAAAGAACCCGCCAATGCCGCTGGCGCCGAGGCCCAGCTTGACCGCGGCGACGTTCAGGCGCTCGCCGATGTGCCCGGCGTCGAGGTGCAGGTAGCGGTAGGCGCGGCTGCCGTAGCGCTCGGTTGCGGCCTCAAGGTCGGCTGTGTGGATCACGACGGCCGATGCGTCGCGTGCAAGTTCCTGCCCCAGGCTGAGGTGAAAAATCTCGCGCCGCACTTCGCGCTGGCGCACCTTCAGCAGCTCCATGAAGCCCGGCGCGAAGTAGTACACGCCGGGATCAAGTTCATCGACGTTGTTGACGACTACAAACGTTTCAATCAGCCCCGAGTCAAAATAGCGCGGGTGGAACTCAGCCCCGAGGTGCAGATCGGGCCGATAGCCGTAGGCCAGCAGGTCTGACAGCTCGGCCAGTTTCAGCGCCTGGCCATTCAGCACGCGCGTGCTGCGGCGGCGCAGGATGGCAAGCTCGATCTGCTCGTTCAGGTCGTTGCCGCTGGGCCGCAGCTTCACGCCCTCCGCGAACTCGTACTTGGGGTTGACCAGAAACGGCTCGTCCTCGCCGCCGGCGGCGCCGGACAGCTTCGGCACGTCGTCGCGATGGATCGCGCCGGCGCCGTGCACACCCAGGATCGCATCCTGCTCGATACGGCCGTCGTCGGGGCGGCTTGGGCGCGCTGACTGGCCCGGGTGCACTTCGGCGGCGCGGGCGAGTTCGTGCAGCGGAAACACGCCCAGCACGCCTTCTTTGTCCTCGGGGATAGCCAGCAGCTCAGCCACCTCGTGATCGACAAACCCGCCAATCGCCGACACACCAATGCCAAGCCGCGGCGCGACAATGTCAAAGTTCCCGATCACGTGGCCGGTATCAAGCAGGCAGCGGCGGTAGGCGCGGTCGCCGTAGCGCCACTGGCTGCGCCAGAAGACAGCCGTGGCCACCAGCGCAACGTCGCATTCGGCGGCGGCCGGGTCTTGAAAGCAGGCTTTGGCCAGGCGCTGAAACAACTGGTTTGAAGAAGGCGCCAGGCCCTTGGGATAGACCTCGATCAGCGCGTGATCGCGCACGTGGTAGTAGTACACGCCGTCGGGCATGTCGGCGTGGTTGCGCACCAGCAGGTAAAGGTCAGTCGGGTAGAGTGCGCCCGCCGATGGCGCGGCGCGGAAGTACATCTGCTCAACGCCGCCCATGACCGCGATTGCCGTGACACCGTTGGTTGCGAACAGCAGGCGTGACAACGTGGGCAGCCCGAAGGTGCCGTTGGGGTCGCGCAGTGCAGCTTCGGCTTGCCAGGACGGGTTTTCTTCAGTTGGCAGAAAGGGCTTGAGCTCAATGCGCTCGGCGCCGGCGTACTCTTTGAACTGGGGCGGCGGATTTTCGCGGTCCCAGAAGTGCCCCTGCGAAATTGTGCTGGGGTGGTACTTGGTCTGCTGGTGGTAGAGGGCTGCGACAGTCTGGCGAATCATGGTGTCTCCGGCAGCCTTATAGCAATGCGCCGCAAATGAAAACCGGGAAAACGCGTAACAAGGCGTGCGCAGGGGCGTAGTAAACTAAGGAACACATTCAATAGGGAGGCCATTCCATGACCAGGTGGATCGCAGCAGCGGTGGCAATCGTCGCCGCAGGCATAGGCGGCGCGATGTTCGTGCCGGGCGCGGACGCACAGCCGGTACCAGAGTCCGAAACAAAGATTGAAGTTGTCGAAATCAAACCGGAGGTCGTCGAGCCTGTGGTGCTCAAACCGGAGGTCGTCAAGCCTGTGGTGCAGTGGGTAAACCCGCGGGAGCATATATACCGCAACGCACGAACCGGCCCCATAGTGCAGTCCCTGTTCGCCGGGAGCGCTCAACAGCCGGGTACGTGGCAGATCATCTCGCACAAGGACACGCTGCTGCTGCTGAACACAGCCAGCGGCGACACCTTCCGCCTTGGCGAGGGCAACGAAGGGCCGGAATGGAAGCCCATTCCCCGCCCCACGCCGCTGCCGACAACCACAATACCTCATCACTTGTTGCCGGATCCGTCGTTGCTGCCTTGGGACCATGCTGAAAAGCAGGCCCGCCGCGAAGTCGAGAAGCGGAACGATCAGCGCCGGGACCAAAAGCAACTGGCCGAATTCGAAAAGACGGTCAGCCAGATCGAAAGCGAGCTCAATGACATCGCCAAGAAGTTGAACGACGCCGGCCCCGACGAGCGGGCGAAGCTACGCGATCAGCGCCGCGAGCTTGAAAAGAAGCTCGACGACCTCGAACGCCAACTGAAAGACATGCGCCGAGACCGCTGAACAGAAGCCCCGGCCGGAAGGCCGGGGGTCGCCGCCCGTGGCGGCGACGACTCGCAGCGCCGCGCCGAAGTGCGGCGCTGTCGTCATTTCGCCCCAGGCGTTCCCGCCGCGAGCGCAATTTCCTAAACTGCCGACCCCGGCATCTCCGCCGAAAGCGCCCATGCGAACCTGCCTGATCGCCCTGATGCTGCTCGCGGCCTGTGCATCTGCGCCCGCGCCTGACCCCGCCGTGGTCGCCGCAGCCGACGCCTTGACGCCCGCGCAGGCCTACGACGAGGGCATGCGCCTGCGCGACGCAAACGAAACCCTGCAGGCGCGCGACCACCTTCTGTCGGCTGCACGGCGCGGCAACCCCGACGCGCAGTTTGAGCTGGGCGTCTGGTATCTCACGGGCGTGTACGTTGACCAGGACCTTGCGCAAGGCGCCCAATGGACCGAAAAGGCCGCCGCCGCGGGCCACCGCGACGCGCGCAGGGTCGTGTGGCAGCTTTACCTGTACGGCAAAGGTGTCGAACAAAGCAACGAAAAGGCCATGCAGTGGCTTGAAGCCGCCGCCGAAGACAACGACGCCGAGACGCTGTACCAGGCGGGCGTGGCGAACTTTGAAGGATTGGCCGGCGCACCGGACTATGAGCGTGCCGCGATCTTGTTCGCCAAGGCGGCCAGGCGCGAGCATGGCGGCGCGTGCTACTACCTCGGAGTCATGCACCTGGCGGGCGAGGGCGTACGCAAGAACGAGCAGGAGGCCTTCGCCTGGTTCAGCCAGGGCGCGGGCTTGAAGCACCACGGGTGCTACCTGGGCCTTGGCGACTGCTACCGCGACGGCAAGGGCGTCGAGCAGGACGTAAGCAAGGCCCGCGGCTGGTACAAGACAGTGCTCCTCACAACCGAAGACGGCGACCTGCTCGAAGCCGCCACCAACCGCTTAGCCAACCTCGGCCCTTAAACGGCAAGCCCGCCGCGGGTTGCGGCGGGCTTTGGTTGTTGGGGTTCTCTACTTGTTTACGCTGGCCCTGGCTTTGGTCCAGTATTGCGCGACGCCATCGTGCAGTGCGCGGGCCATGACTTCCTGGTACTCACGCGTCGTCAGGCGCTGTGCCTCTTCCGCGTTCGACAGAAAGCCGAGTTCAACCAGCACAGCCGGCATCTTCGTGTTCTCAAGCACGCGCAGGCCGCGCGGGTCAACCTTGGCACCGCGGTTGGGGCTGTCAGTCACGCGTGCCATGGCCCCAATCAGTGTGCGGGCAAGGTTTGCGCTTGCCACCGTGCCGCCCTTGTAGAAAATTTCGATTCCCTGCACCGCGTCGCTGTTCGGGGCGATGTTGGCGTGCACGCTGACGAACAGGTCTGCCTTTTCCTTGTTGGCCAGCTCGCAGCGCTGGTCAAGATCGGGGTAAGTGTCCGTGGTGCGCGTCATCAGCACCCGGGCGCCGGATGCCAGCAGAAGGTCGCGAAGCATCAGCGAAACCTTCAGTACGACATCCTTTTCCATCACGCCATTGGCAGTTCCGCCCTGGTCAGCGCCGCCGTGGCCGGCATCGACGCAGATGGTCAACCCGCGCAGCGGCCCGTTGGGGGCAGGCGCGGGTGCCACGGGCGAGTCGCCCGGCTTGATCGCTTCAAGCCTGTAGTCCGAGTTGTACTTCGGCCCGCGCAGCAGGTGGTGCTGATTGAAGCGCTTGCAGATGAAGTTGAAGCTGCTTTCGGGCAGAATCAGGTCGTTGCCGTGCGTGTTTTCGACGGCGTCACGCTCCATCTTCCAGCGTGTCTTGTGGATGATCACAAGGTCACTGCCTGCGCGAAACGTCACAAGCTCGCCCCGGGGGCTGGTCATCGTGAAGTCGTAGGCACCGGGCCCGGTACGGTAAGTCCAGCCCAGGTCAGCTGCCATTTCCGACAACATCATGTTGCGCGGCTCGGGGTCCAGATCGACGTCCTGCGGCGGGATAATGCCAGCCTGGGTGCATCCGGCGATCAGCAGTGTCAGGGTGAGTATGGCGAAGGCATTCTTGCGCATGGTCCACTCCGGTATCGTTGGCGGAATCGCCTGCTAAGGCAGGCGGTACGGGGGTATCGGCAATCCTTTGGGCAACCATTCAGCATTTGTGGATTTTGTGAGGTACAACAACCGCAAAGCCGTTGGCGCCGACGGCTCAGGCAGGTAATCTATTGCCCGTACCCGCCAAGAGGATTTCCATGCCGCAAGGCCGGATCATCCTGAGCCTGCTGTTGATGTGCGCCCCTCTGGCTGCCCAGGCAGAACCGGCCAAAGCGCCGGACTTGGAAGCTCTGTGGCGTACCGGCTCGTTGTGGGAAGTAGGGGATAACACCCCCCGCGTCCGGCAGGCGCGCGAAGCGATTGTCGATGCTGGCGAAGATGGGCTCACCCTTGCGATGGGCAAGCTGGGCGTTTCAAACACTCTTGAGATTCGTTGCTTGCGCGCCGTTGTGGCAGGGTTCGGGCAAGCGGCTGTCCAGCCGCTAACCGAAAACATTGCTCATACCGACCCGATTGCTCGCCGCAACGTCGCGGAGTTGCTTCTGCGCCTTGACGCAAGGTCGGCGTCGGTGCCGTTACTGGCGCAGGCACAGGTTGAGACTTCATCTGGCACAAAGCTGGCCCAGTTGTCTGCGCTGGCAGGGTGGAAGGTGGCAGACGCGCTGCCTGCCTTGCTGGCGGTATCGCGCGACGACAACCAGCGCATTCGGCACCGCGCTGCAGAAGTCTTGAAGGCCTACAGCCACGAAGACGCCACCGAGCGGTTAATGGAGATGCTGAACGACGCCGCATACTACGTGCGCGACGCCGCGCAGGCGGCGCTGCAGGCGGGCGACTGGCAGGTACGGGCTGCTTGTCTTGCGCGACTGGAATCGGCACTGGACGAAAGCGACGAAGTGATGGCGCGGCGGCTGATGCCGGTCGTTGCGAGTTTGACGGACGCTGTTGTGCCCTGGCATCTGCGGCGTGGACTGGCTGCGCGCGACGGCGCGACACGGGCCGCTGCAGCACAAGCGCTGGCAGACTGGAAGACCGGTGCAGGGATGCCGGCTGAAGCGGAAGCGATGGATGTAGAAGGAGTGTTGCGGGCAGCGCAGCGGCTCGAGGCCGATCCGTTCGCGCGCGCAGAGATTGAGGCGGCCCGCCGACAACTGGCCGAGACGAGATAGCCATGAGCAAGAAGACCATTTTCGAAACACTGGTGAGTGCCGACGACGCGCTGGACACGATCCTCGCGCGGTTGCGGCCCGTGAGCGGAACGCAACTGGTTGATGTGGCAGAAGCCGACGGGCGCATCCTGGGCGAAGACGTCAAGAGCACGATCAATGTCCCGGCTTTTGACCGCGCGGCAATGGACGGATATGCCGTGCGAAGCGAAGACCTGGACGAGCCCGGCATGCTGCGCGTGGCGGGGCGCGCGCTCGCCGGCAAGCCTTACAAGGGCACAGTAAAGCGGGGCGAGTGCATTGAGATTGCGACTGGCGCAGCAATGCCCAAAGGCGCCGACGCCGTGGTGATGGTTGAGCACGCACAGGTGGTAGGAAACGCCGTGAGCTTTCGCAGCCCCATCTCTGCAGGCGAGCACGTAGGCCGCAAAGCTGAGGATATCGGAAAGGGCGACGTGGTCGTGCGTCGCGGAACATTGCTCGGCCCCGGCTCGATTGCGGCGATCGCGATTGTCGGCCGCGCCAGGGTTAAGGTCTATCGCAAGCCCAGCGTGCTGATCTTCACCACCGGCGACGAGGTGGTAGCGCCCGGCAAGCCGCTGAAGGCCGGCCAGGTGTATGATTGCAACAGCTACGCGATGATGACCATCGCGCGCCGCAGCGGCGCCGAAGTGACCTACCGGCCCAATGTCAACGACACCGTGGCTGCGCTCAAGAAGGTGGTTCGCGAAGGTGCGCGTAAGTACGACCTGATCGTGTTCAGCGGGGGTACCAGTGTCGGCGCCAAAGACTTCGCCAATGACGTGGTCGGCGAGCTGGGAAAGGTGCACGTGCACGGTGTCGCGATCAAGCCTGGCAAGCCGGTCCTGTTCGGCACCGTCGGCACGACCGGCGTCTTTGGGATGCCCGGCTACCCCACCAGTTGCCTTTTGACCGCCAAGTTGTTTCTGGCACCGGCAGTGCGCAGGCTGGCGCACAACGGATCGCACGAGCGGTCACGCAAGCTGGTCAAACTCGGCCACGAAGTAAAGCAGGACAAAACCAAGCAGCTACTGCTGCCGGTGATGGTGGATGATCACGACGTTGCCTACAGCACGTTCAAGGGCTCCGGCGCGATTACCAGCCTCAGCCAGAGTGCCGGCTACATCGAAATCGATGCCGGCGACGGAGTTGTGCAGAAGGGCGCTGAGGCCGTGCTGCGCGCCATGAGCTGATGGCGCTAGGCCGGGACCTTGACGGTGGCGGCCACGACTTCTGTGTCGCCGTCCAGCACTTCCATGAATGCAGGGAACATCGGCGCAAGCAGGTTGGCAGCAAAGGCCATGCTGCCGGCACGCCCCGCGCCCTGCAACAGCAGGCTGCCGCAGCGCACGCGGCCCGCCGCATAAAGCGGAAGGATCAGTGTGTCGCGGGCGGGGTGGTGGATGCCCACGCCCCAGACGCGGCGACCGCCGAGGCCCTGCAGGCCAATGGCGGTGATGCCCGTCTTCTGCAGCAGCTCGATCAACTCTTCGCGGTCAAGCGCATCCAGGGCACCGTGCTCGCCGGCAATCAGGGACAGCGTGCGGGCAAGACCTGTGACCGGGGCCGCGTTACGCAGGTTGCTCCAGGTCAGGTAGCCCCCCGTGGCATACACGGTCAGGTACAGGGTCAGCGGCAACGCCACGGCGGCAACGCCCAGCACAGCCGAAAGCGCCGGGTGCAGCGACGAGCCGGGCAGCCACGCCAGCAACACCGCGGCTGCAACTCCGGTGCCGGCAATGCCCAGCAGCAGGGCGGTCACCGCCCGCGCGTTGCCGTGCAGCAGCAGCATCAGGATGTGGTGGATGTGGCCGCGGTCAGCCTCAAGCGGGTTCGCCCCCTGCACCAGGCGGCGGAAGAATGACACGCTGACATCGACAGCCGGCAGGCTGACCAGCAACAGCAGCGGCACGATACCTGCCGACCCGCCGACCGTCTTCAGCGCCGTGGCTGCCACCAGAAATCCCAGCAACATGCTGCCCGAGTCACCCAGGAAAGCCTTGGGCGCGCCGAAGTTGTGCTTCAGAAATACCACTGCCGCAACCGCAAGCGGCAGCACAATGCCGAACTCCACCCCGCCGCCGAGCATCGCAAACACGCATAACCCAGCCAGCGCAAGACCCGCCGTGCCGGAGCACAGGCCATCTACACCATCGATCAGGTTGAACGCGTTCACGATCGCAACGATGAACAGCACGGTAAACGGAAGGCCCAGCCACCCCAACTGAAGCTCAACTACGCCGGGGATGCTGAACTCTTGCAGCGCAAAGCCCAACTGCCATGCGGCCAGCGCGCACACTGACTGCGCGGCAAGCTTGGCTTTTGCGCCCATAGGGTGAATGTCGTCCAGCATGCCGATGCCCATCAGCAGCAGGGCCGGGAACAGAAGGTAGATGTGCGACACGTCCGGCGCGTGCGCATCACCGACGCCCGGAATTCTTGCCACCGTGGCCTGCACGACTACCGCGCACACAACAGCCACGGCGATGGTCAATCCGCCGGAGCGTGCCACGGGTGCCGCGTGCACGCCCCGAAGCTTGGGACGGTCAATCAAGCCGATACGCCATGCAGTGCGCCGCAGGTAGGGCCCGCCCATCAACACGACCAGCGCGGCGGCGGCGATTCCTGCGGCAAGAGGCATCAGTTCAAGCAAACGCATCTCCAAACGCGCGTCAGGCGTGCGCGCTCATCTGCTCGCGGCCCGCCTCAGAACACGCGGTCTCACGGCGGGTCAGAAGAGTATTGCCAAGTACCACAGCATCCATGCGCGTGCGTCGGAAGCAGTCCAGCGCCTGGGCGGGCGTACATACAATCGGCTCGTTTTCGTTGAAGCTGGTGTTTAACAGGACCGGCGTGCCAGTGAGCCGCTCAAAGGCGTCCAGCAGCTTCCAGTAGCGCGGGTTCTGCTCGCGCGTCACGGTCTGCACGCGCCCGGTGTGGTCAATGTGGTCCACGGCGCACAGCTCGGCGTGCCTTTCTGGCCGCGTGCGATAAACCATCAGCATGAACGGGGATTCGTGGCTGCTTTCAAAGTAGTCAGCGATGCGCTCTGCCTTGATGCTCGGTGCAAAGGGCCGAAACGGCTCGCGCTGCTTAATGCGCGCGTTCAGGATGTCCTTCATCCCCGGGTGACCCGGGTGGGCCACAATGCTGCGGTTGCCAAGCGCGCGAGGGCCCCACTCCATCGCGCCTTGAAACCAGCCGACAACGTTGCCCGCGGCAATCAGCTCGGCTGTGCGTGCGCAAAGCTCGTCTTCGTCAAGGTGTGTTGCCTCGAAGGAGTCATCGAGCCCTTCCAGCGCGGCGGCAATCTCGGTGTCCGGGTAGCTGGGCCCCAGGTAGGCATGCCGCAATTCGTGCCGGGGCTCACCGGCCCGGATGCCGACTGCCAGTGCCGCGCCCAATGCTGTGCCATCGTCGCCCGCGGCCGGTTGCACGTAGATGCGTTTGAACGGCGATTCCCCAAGCAGCCTGCCGTTGGCCACGCCATTGAGCGCAACCCCGCCGGCAAGACACAGGGCATCCAGCCCCGTACGCTGATGCAGCAACCCGGCAAGGTGCAGGAATGCCTCCTCAAGGCGCAATTGCAGGCTGGCCGCCAGGTTGCGGTCGCGATCGGTGAGTTCGGCGCCGCGCAAGCGCGCCGGGCCGAAAGCATGTTCCATGGCTGCGGTGTAGATGGGCGGGAAGTACGGGCTGCCGTATTCGTCACGCCCGGTGACGACGCCCTTGGTGTGGTGATTGAAATAACGCAGGTCGAGCTCAAACCCGCTGTCGGTAAACCGCACCAGCTTGCGAAAGAAGTCGGCGTACGCTGGCTCACCGTACGGAGCCAACCCCATCACCTTGCCCTCATCGCCATAACGGTCAAAGCCGATGAACTGACACACCATGGTATAGAGCATCCCCAGGCTGTGCGGGTAGGTCACTCGAGCCAACGGGGTAATGCTGCTGCCCTCGCCAACCGCCAGCATTGTGCTGGCAAAGTCGCCGAAGCCATCCAGCGTGAGAACGGCGGCGCGTTCATAAGAGCTTGGATAGAAAGCACTTGCAGCGTGCGCCATGTGGTGCTCGACGCGATGAATTTTGGCGCGCAAGTGGCTGCGCGGCTCATTGCAGGCTTCGCAAAGCTGGTCCTCAAGGCGACGCAGTCTTGAGCGGTCCGCGAGTCTCTTGATTACGGCGCGGCTTGACCGATGCATGTTGACGACAACCCACGACAGGCGCTGCTTGAGGTTAGCGGAAGTGTCGCGAGCGACCGCAACGTGGTGTATGTCGGCAAGTGACGCGCCAGCCATTCGCAAGACTTCGAGAACAGCCAACGTCGGAAACCCAGCACAATGTTTGATTCGGTTGAGGCGCTCTTCGGCGACCGCGCCGATGACCTGCCCGTCCCGCACGAGGACAGCGGCGGCGTCGGCATGATAGGCATTGATGCCAAGAATGAGCATGGCGCCCGACCTGGGGAAAGTTCAAGCGTAGCACGGCGTAAGGTGGAAGGCAAAAAGCCTATACACTTCAATGGTTTGGAACAGTTCATACAAATTGCCCAGAACCGACCAAGCTTTCGTCATGTTGCGCACAAATGGTTCACAGACGTCGGTTTGCAAAGACCTGCACGACTCGGTGCTTACTCATTGGAAAATTGCACGGTGATTGCCTACCATCGTGCGCCTTTTGAATCCCGCCAAGGTGATGGATGGAACTTCAGATTGTCACGCTGTTGCTGGTGCTCCTGGCTGCATGGGCCGGCGGATCTGTCGCTGCACGTCTTGGCTATCCGGCGGTGCTGGGCGAGCTGATGATCGGCATTCTGATCGGCCCAGCCATGCTCGGGCTGCTGGGTGACGGCTCGCTGGTCAACGAGTGGATCGGCACCGACGGCGGGTACGACGCACTGAATGTGCTGGCGCAGGCCGGTGTGCTGCTGCTGATGCTGTACATCGGCATGGAGATCGACCCCAAGGAGCTTGGCAAGGCGTCCTGGGGTGGCTTCCTGGCCGCGATTGGCGGGTTCATCGCGCCCTTCCTGATGGGTTGGGGCGTGGTGCTGTTGTTTGCCGACTCGTTGCCGGAAGGCATGAACCCGCACATTGCCGGCATGTTCGTGGGCATTGCCGCGGGCGTGACCAGCCTTGCCACCAAGTCGCGCATCCTGATGGACCTGAAGATCCTGGATACGCGCATCGCGCACGTGATGCTGGCCGGTGCGCTGATCGCCGACACGCTGTCGCTTCTCGTGTTCGCAGGAGTGCTGGGGTTTGCCGATACGCTGTCGCTTGAGGTGATGGCTCTGGTAAAGGTTGCCGCTCGCGCCGTGCTGTTCTTCGGCATTTCTGCCGTGGTTGGCATCTGGGTTCTGCCATTCGTTTTCAAGCAGTTGCAGCGCTTCGGCATCAAGCACCGCGGCATTTACTTCACGCTGATGCTGGTAATCGCACTGGCCTTCGGCGAAGGCGCTGAACTGGCGGGCCTCCATGCCATCCTGGGCACTTTCGTTGCGGGGTTGTTCCTGCAGGAGGGAATGCTCGACCCCAAGCTCAACCGCGAGCTCAACGAACTGGTACGAGACGTCTCAGTCGGCTTTCTGGCGCCGATCTTCTTTGTCATGTCGGGGTTCCAGGTCAGCCTGGACGTGTTCACGACCGACCTGTGGTTCTTCGCCAGTGTCATGGCCGTAGCCTTCATCGGCAAAATTGCCGGCACCGCGCTGTTTTACATCCCGACGCGCAACGGGTGGCGCGAGGGCGTTGTGCTGGGCGCGGGCATGAACGGCCGCGGCGCTGTCGAGATCATTCTGGCCGGCATCGGCCTGCAGGCAGGCCTCATCACGCCCGAAATCTTCTCGATGCTGGTGTTCATGGCAATCATCACGACCGCAACCGTGCCGCTGTTCCTTAAGTGGGGCACGGATTGGCTCAGCCGCCGCAACGAGCTGGTGCGCAGCGCCGACAAGCGCAACACCGTGCTCATCGTCGGCGCAACCCCCACCGCCCGCGAACTTGCCAAATTGCTGGTGGAGACGCAGCCTGTCCGGCTGATCGACACCAACCCGGCACGGGTCGAGGACGCGATCGTGGAAGGCTTGACCGCCGTCGTCGGCAACGCGCTGGAGACGGAGTCACTGTCCAACGCGCATGCACCTGCCGCCGGGCGCGCGGTGTGCATGACCGCAAACGCCGAAATCAACGTGCTGGCCGCCAGGCAGATGCGCGACATATTCATGGTGCCGACCGTGCACGTGCTGGTGCGCGGCGCTGATCGGGGTGCGGACGCCGAGACTTTTGAGCACCTGGAAGCGACGATGCTGTTCGGGCACTCAGTGTCACTCAGCGACTGGGACCACTGGTTTGCGCGCGGGCTGGTCGAGATTCAGCGCATGCCCGCCCCGGGGGCCACGTCCGCCGAAGTTCTGCGGGCGCTGGGCACCGACACGCCGACACTGCCGATGGTCGTTGAATCCACTGTCGGCGACAAGAAGACCATCGTGCCGTTTCACAGCCGCATGGAAATCGCGGAGGGTTCGGTGCTCGTCGTCGGGCGGGCGCGCGTCGCCGCCCAGCCGGCCCATGATCGCTTCGACGAGATGATACGCCGCTGCCCGGTCCTTGATATCGAAGAGCCGGTGGACCGCGACGAGTTCTTCATGCGGGCAGCGGTCGCGCTTGCGCCTGACGTCACCGAGACAGCCGAGGAGCTAAGCCGGCAATTGCACGAGCGCGAGAACCTGAGCAGCACGGTGCTGACGCAGGGCCTGGCTGTGCCGCACATCATGCTGCCAGGCAAATCGCAGTTTGCGATGCTGGTGGCGCGTTGTCGCAAGGGGGTTGAACTTGAGCCGGGGGGCGCTGCGGTTTACGCGCTGTTCGTGCTGGCGGGTTCGCCGGACCAGCGCAACTTCCACCTCAAGGCGCTTTCGGCCGTGGCCCAGATCTGGCAGTCGGGTGATTTTGAGTCGCGCTGGCGCGATGCCGCCAACGCCGAAGAATTGCGCCGCCTGCTGATCACCGCGCCCAGGCAACGCACGTCGTAGAGAAGTCACCCAGCCGGCGAATCAACATAGCGTCGGCCGAACAGGGCGCGCAGTACGCGCTCCTGCTCATGCCACATGCGCATGCGATCTTTCTTCGTTGCGTCGTCATACCCCGCGCAGTGCAGGCATCCGTGCACGACATAGCGGGCCAGCTCCTGCTCGGCGGGCACATTGTGCCGGCGGGCGCTTGCACGCGCGAAGTCGGGACACACAAAAAGCTCGCACAGCAGGCCCTCGGGGCTGTCACCATGGTTGAAGCTCAATACATCGGTCACGTAGTCGTGCCCCAGTGCGTCGCGGTTCAGGCTGCGCATGCGCGCTGCCCCGATGACCGCAATGCTCACGCTGGCCCGCTTTACGTGCGGCCGCAGCGCAGCGACGGCAGCGCGCTTCAACAACCGGGCGTCGAGGTCCGAACGCACAGTTGAGGTGATGTCAACATCGATCATGATAAGTGCGGCAAACGGGCCTCAGGCAGGCTTCTTGTCCAGCGCGGCCGGGTGCGCGCGCTCGTACACGTCAAGCATACGCGAGGTGCTGACGTGCGTATAGACCTGCGTGGTCGCGAGGTGCGCGTGCCCAAGAAGCTCCTGCACGTCGCGCAGATCTGCGCCGTGGTTCAGCAGGTGAGTGGCAAAGCTGTGCCGAAGCGTGTGCGGCGTAACTTTACAGGTCAGCGCCGCCTGGGACACATATTGGTCGATCAGCCGGCGCACGCTGCGGTCAGTCAGCGGGGTCCCGCGCTGGTTGATGAACACCTTCTCAACCCCGTCGCCTACCGTGCGCGAGCGAGACCGCGGCGGGCGCTGCCTTACGCCAAGCCACGCCTGAACAGCCGCGACGGCGGCGGGCAGCATCGGCAGCATGCGCTCTTTGCGTCCCTTGCCGAAGGCGCGCAGTGAACCGCGCGCAAGGCTCAAGTCGGAAAGTTCAAGCCGCACCAGCTCGGATACACGCAGGCCGGTGGCATAGAGAAGCTCAAGGATGGCCTTGTCGCGCACGCCGCTCCAGGCTGCGGTGTCGGGCATGCTGAGCAGGACGTTGACCTGCTGCTCGTCCAGAAAGTTGGGCAGGTTGCGCGACAGCTTGGGCGTGCGCAGCATGCGCGCCGGGTTTTCGGTGATCTCGGCCCGGCGGTGCAGAAAGCGAAACAACGAGCGCACACTTGCCAGCTTGCGGGCAATTGTGCGCCGCTCGTACCCGAGCTCGGATAGCTGGGCGAGCCATGCCCGGAGGTCAAGATGTTCGACGCGCGAAAGGTCGGTCAATGCCCGCGACGCAAGAAACTCCTGAAACTGCTTCAGATCGCCGGCGTAGGCGCGCAGGCTCTGGGCGCTGAAGTTGCGCTCCACGTCCAGGTGCTCGAGAAAGCGATGAATGGTGTCGCCTGGCTGCATGCGGTCATCCCGAAGCGACATCGGGAATTTGAGTCAGCAATCTTCAAGTATTCGCCGAAATGCTGAGCCCTGCCTAAGCCTTATCCGCGCAAGCGATTATGACGCCGTAGTAGCGGCGATTCTCGGTGAACTCACGGTACGCGCCGGCAAAGCGCTCGTGCAAAGCCGGGTCTTCGAGAGCATTGTGAAAAATCTGAGTGGTCACCTCATGGCCTTCGTCTGCTTCAAGCCCTTTGCGTGTGAAGTACGTGACCACTGCAAGTTCATTGCGCACGTTCTTGAACCCAGTTTCCTCCAGCAGATCCCACCATCCGCGCACGACCCGCGGCATTACGTCTCCGCCCCATGCACCACGCAGGCTGGCCGCCACTTCCGGCGTGGGCGGCTGTCGCCAGCACAATTCGTGGATGCCGATTCGTCCGCCCGGCTTGACCACGCGGAACAGTTCCTTGAGCGCCGCCTTTTGCTGCAAAGGGTGCTGGTAGCTCAGCGTGGCCTCAACCATGGCGACGTCGAACCTTTCCGCATCAAACGGCATCTCTTCGGTCTTGCCGATGCGCGCTGTGGAGCGGCGCTTGAGCGCGGGGTCGCCCTCGGTGACCTTCTCGCCCTCTGACTTCACCAGCGCCTCGGTGGTCACCAGGTTGGTCATGCTGACAAACAGCGCGGTACTGCCGGCTTTGGGCCCGACGACCAGGACGTGGTCTTCACTTTTCAGGTCCAGCATCCGCAACAGCGCGCCCGTGGCGTAGGTCCCGCCAGGCTTGAGTTCGGTCTTGCCCAGTGACGCCAGAAAGTCAGGGAGCGGAAGCATGACGGTCATATGTGTTCCAACAAGTCGTGAGCGACGCCCGGTGAGCTGACTCATTCAGTATGCCGTACAACACGCGAGTCGGCAGTAACATTGTGCAATTTGTGCTGATTCGCGGCAGGTTCTTACGCGGTTTTGCTGGTTGCTGCTGCAAATGCCCTCACTTGTGCGGTGCTTGTGTCAGGAGTCCACTTGCGACAACCTTCGTGTAGCCTGTGGCTGGTAGTTGGTGATGCAGGGGTTGCCTGGATGGGTGATGCGCTGGCGATTGCTTCGCCTCCGGACTGGGAACGATGGACGTTCACCGCGATAGGTTTCGCGGGCCAGGGGCTGTTTGCGCTTCGCATGCTCACCCAGTGGCTGGCCTCTGAGCGTGCACAGCGCAGTGTCGCGCCGCGCAGCTTCTGGTGGTTGTCGATTCTGGGCACGGTCATGCTTCTGGCCTACGCCTGGTTTACGCGCGACCTGGTCTTCCTGATCGCGCCGGCGCTGAACCTCTTTCTGTACGCGCGCAACCTGGCACTCTCTGCTCGCCCTCCTGGCAGCGCACGGCAAGGCGGCAACCGTATCTGGCTGTTCCCGCTGGGCTCGCTTCTGCTTGCCGGCGGTTTGCTGTCGGCATACCTCACGGCGGACGAAAAGCAGATAATCAGCGTGGAGCAATCACCGCTGTGGCTGGCGATCGGGCTGGCGGGCACGGCGCTGTGGACAGTGCGCTTTCCTGTGCAATGGATTCTGGCTGAGCGTCGCGGCTACAGCACGCTGCCGCCGGCCTTCTGGTGGATGAGCCTTGCCGGTTCGCTGCTTTTGACGGCCTACGCGGCGTACAAGCCGGACGTGGTGTTTATCCTTGCCTACGCGCTTGCTCCAATTCCTGTAGTGCGCAACCTGATGCTGATCAGGCGTGGTCGTCATGCGGTGGCTAACGCGCCTGCCGTGCAAGTGCGACAAGGGCAGCCCGATGCATGAGACGGGTACATCCGTGCAAGCTGCACCCGAGGTGTCGGTCGTAATCCCGGTGTTCAATGAGCACGACAATGTCGCGCCGCTGGCCGCCGAGGTGCGCGCCGTGCTGGATGGCATCGGCGCGCGCCACGAGTTGATCTTTGTGGATGACGGCAGCACCGACAAAACGGCTGAGGCGTGCAAGGCAATCGGCTGGGCGCGCCTTGTGCGTCACGATGCAAACCGTGGCCAGTCGGCGGCGATCATTTCAGGCATCCAGGCCGCGACGGGGCAGATCATAGTGACGCTGGACGGTGACGGGCAGAATGATCCTGCTGCAATCCCCGCGTTGCTCGCCGCGCTGAAAAGCAGTGACGTCGCGCAGGGCATCCGCACGAAGCGGCACGACACACTGTGGCGCAGGCTGGGAAGCCGTGTGGCCTGGCTGGTGCGCAACCTGGTTGTTCGCGACGGGATTCGCGACATCGGGTGCAGCCTGCGGGCGTTCCGGCGCGAGCATGCGGTGCGCTTGCCGCAGTTTGATGGCCTGCACCGGTTGATGCCAGCGATCTTTGTGTTCATGGGCTTGAAAGTGACGCAGGTGCCGACGTCACATCGCGCGCGCACATCAGGTGCCAGCAAGTACGGCAACGTAAAGCGTGGCGCGCGAGGGTTGCTTGACCTGGCGGGTTTGTACTGGTTTAAGCGGCGGGTGTTTCGCGGGCAAACCTGGCGCGGATAGCAGCAATCTGCCCGTCCATCGATACAATTCCGCCGCCGAGGGACCCGCGTGCAGAACGACAACGTACTGAAATACGCCAAGAAGAACTTCATGGTGCTGCGCCAGGGATGGACCGTCGCGCAGGCCCTTGAAGAAACGCGCACACGCCAGGTGCCCGGCCCCATCATCTACTTTTACGTAGTGGATGACGACGACCGGCTTGTCGGGGTGCTGCCCACGCGTGCGCTGCTTACATCGCCATTGGAAACGAAGGTTGAGTCGCTGATGGTGCGCAGGCTGGTCAAGTTGCCGGAGCGTGCAACGGTGGGCGACGCCAGCGAGCTGTTCGTTATGCACCGCTTTCTGGCGATTCCGATTGTCGATGCCGAGCAGCGGGTTAAGGGCGTCATTGACGTCAATGCGTTCTCTGACGAAGTGCTTGACCTCGCAGAGCGCCGCAACGTGGACACGGTGTTTGAGTCGATCGGTTTTCGTGTAAGCGAGGCGCGCGATGCGTCGCCGCTGCGGGCGTTCCGGCTGCGCTTTCCGTGGCTGACTGCCACCATCGCCGGCGGAACGGCATGTGCGCTGCTGGCGGGGTTGTTCGGCAAGACACTTGAGCAAAGCATTGTGCTGGCGTTCTTCCTCACGCTGGTGCTGGGTCTGGGCGAAAGTGTCGCGGCGCAGTCGATGACGCTGGCTGTGCAGTTGCTGCGCTCACAACGGCCGACCTTGAAGTGGTTTGCGGGGGCGGCGATGCGAGAGCTGCTGACAGCGTTGATGCTCGGTGCCGCCTGCGGGACGGCGACAACCCTGATTGCCATGCTGGCATATGGCGAGCAGGGCGCAGCCGTCATCATCGGCGCAAGTATTGCTCTGGCCTTGGTTTCGGCAAGTTTTCTGGGGTTGACAGTGCCCACGGTGCTGCACGCGCTTAGACTTGACCCGCGGGTTGCGGCGGGCCCGCTCACTCTTGCGTTGACGGATCTGTGCACACTGGGCCTGTATTTCACGCTTGCGGCGACGTTGCTTTAGGGTGGCAGCCCGGGCTCATGAGAAGATGGACCTGGGGCGGGCGAAAAATTTTTCGGAATTCCTGAAACCGAACGGCGCTCTCGCGACATCTACCGTTGCAGCACCCTGGGGCCGCTTCAACTAGGAAGGCAGATTAATGCCAGACGATCAGATCATTTTCAAAGCCGACGCGTGGGAGGAGACCATCGACCCGGATACCGGGTTGAAACAGTTCAGGGCGGTACCCGCGGACGACCCGCGGTGTCAGATTCTCCTGACTGTCTCTGCCGAGGATGGCGGTGTGGTTTACACACCTTCGTGCCGCAGCAATGGCTGCCCCGGCGAGTGCAATCTGGAGGAAGTCACGCAACCCAATGGAAGTACAATCCGTCGGTGCGTGTGCAACGCCTGAGCTTGGCGCGGGCTGAGACTTCGGCGCGCGGCAGCACAGCAGTTGCCCGACCGATGGCGGAACATGACGGCGGATAGAGCCATGCGCAGGTTTGAAGAGCTGCGTGATCAGTGCGCCAGGCGTGCCTGGGCGATCGCCTATTCGCTGACGCGAAACGGCGCCGACGCTGACGATGTGATGCAGCAGGCGTTCACCGTCGCATGGCAGAAGCAAAGGTCAATCCCGGACGATCCCTGGACCTGGTTTGGCAATGTCGTGGTGAACTGCGCAAGGAATCACCGCAGAAAGGAGGCCCGCATGCGCAACAATCTTGATTCGGTTGAATTTGCGTCGGCGGAAGCCGCCGATAGGCCGGCGCACATTGTCGCAAAGCGCGAGCTGTATGAACAACTAGCGGCTGCAATGGCAGATCTTACCCCCGACGAGCAAGAGGCTGTAGCGTTGTGCCACATGAGCGGCCTGAGCCACTCCGAGGTCAGTCGTGCCCTCGGCATCAAGCTCAACACGCTGAAGACCCGCCTCAAGCGCGGCGTGGACAAATTGCGGGCCCGAATTAACCCGCGCGGTCGTGGACTGGAAGCCTATTTTGGCGCAATGGTCATTCCGCCACCCGCGGGCGGATGGGAAAAAGCGCTGGCCCGGTGGGAGGGCAGCGCTGTCGCGCCGGCCGCAGCCGCCGGTGGCTACGGCATTGCCAAGATTGCGCTGGCGCTGCTGGCGCCCCTGCTGATTGTCGCGGGCCTTTACTTTGCGTGGACCGAGTTTGGCAGTGCAGGATCAAGCGCCGCCATGTCGCCCGTCGTAGCGCAGGACAGCCGACCAAACCTGAACCCTGAGTCTGCGACTTCGCAGCCGGTCGCCACCTATGATCCACCGCCTGCCCCTCTGCCGAGGTCGGCCCAACCGGAAGCGCCTGCGCCGGGCGAAGTTGCCGAGGCGGATCAGCCGGCCCCGCGCTTTTCGAAAGTGGAGCCCGAGGGTCCCGTACCAGCCGGCACACACCGACTGCGCACGATCTTTTACGACACGGGCGAGAAAGAGTGGGAAGTGACCGAGCTTGTGACGGGCGCCGTGGCGGTCAAGGACGGGCCGGCTCGGCGTTATTACCCGAGTGGCAAGCTGTGGACCAGCTACACATACGTGATGGGGCAGTTGCAGGGAGAGTTCCGTACCTGGTACGAGTCCGGAAGGCCCCGAAGCGTCGAATATGCACACAACAATGAGTTCGAAGGGTGGTGCACCATATACTACGAGTCTGGCCCGGTCCTGATGGAAGGCAACATGATCGGGGGCAAGGAGGACGGCAATTGGGTGACCTATCACGAGAACGGAGAGCGCAAGATTGTGCTTCCGTTCCGACTCGGCAAAGTCATTGGCGAGGAGCAAGAGTTCGACGAAACAGCACGCTTGATCCGCCGCACGACATGGGACGGCAAGCGCAACGGCCCCGAAATCCTGTACCACCCGGACGGGAGCACCACCACCCACCACTACAAAGATGGCGAACTGGTGGAATAGATATGTAGCAAGCGCGCCCCGCCCGCCCGTCGCCATACTCAAGCGAAGCTTCATTTTACCCATCGATAGTTTGCGCATTTCGGGCAAGCCGCCGGAGCGGCCGGATGGCCTGGAAAGTTCTGCTCACCTGACAGCGCGGGATTTGCGGCGTATGCTTGTCCCTGCAAGCAGGAGGCTCGCCGCGTGGATCCGTTTGACCAGCAGCCGTTCACCGTGCGCATGGCCTGGGAGCCCCGGGGCATGCTGCGCGCCGCCGACCGCGGCGACACCGTCGTTGTGGTGGATGTCTTGAGCTTTGGCACCGCTGTATGCATGGCGGCGGAGCGTGGCGTGCACATCGTCCCGGTCGCGCCCGGCCCCGACGGCGCCGAGGAGGCATCGCGGCGCGGCGCATTGCTGGCTGTCCCGCGCGAGCAAGGCGAGCCGTCTTTGTCGCCGCTTTCCTACGCCGGCATTGCCCCGGGCACGGTGGTAGTCCTGCCGTCACCCAACGGTGCCGCCTGCGCAGCCGCCGCTGAGGCCGGCACGGCGGTTTTTATTGCCTGCCTGCGCAACGCGGGCGCGGTGGCGAGGGCTGCGGCGGCTTTGGGCAAGGCAGTGACGGTCATCGCCGCGGGCGAGCGCTGGGAGGATGGCGCATTGCGCTTTGCGGTCGAAGACCTGGTCGGCACCGGCGCGGTGCTGGATGCGCTGCCGGGCACGCACTCGCCGGAAGCACAGTCGGCTGTCGCCGCATTTCGGGCGGCGAAGGGCGATCTGCACAAGTACCTCAGCGAATGTGGCAGCGGCCGCGAGCTGCTTGAGAAAGGCTTCCCGCAGGACATCGAATGCGCCGCCGAGCTGGACGTATCGCAGGTCGTGCCGCGACTCGTTGACGGCGTGATCACTTCGTGAGCAGCACTGACTTTGCTACCCTGTGCGCATGGAACGCAAAGCAGCAACATCCGGCGCGCCCTGGGAGCAGAAGTACGGCTACCGGCGCGCGGTGAGGCTAGGCAACGTGGTGCACGTGTCGGGGACAGCGCCGCTGGACGCCGATGGCAACACGCACGCGCCCGGTGACCCGTACGCGCAGGCGCTGCGCTGCTTTGAAGTCGCCCTGAAGGCAGCAGCAGAGCTTGGCGCCGGGCCGGAGCACGTGGTGCGCACCCGCATGTTTGTCACGGACATTCGCTTTGCGGATGACTACGGCCGCGCGCACGGCGAGCTGTTCGGCGCGCATCCCCCTGCGTCAACCATGGTCGAAGTGCGCAAGCTGATCAATTCCGACATGCTGATCGAGATTGAACTCGAGGCCTACATCCCATGAGTGCGGTCAAAGGCGTGTTGTTCGACATGGGTGGCGTACTGTGCCGCGTGGATGAAGCGCCGGTCTGGCGCGCCTGGCACGAACATACCGGCATCAGCGGCGACGAGCTGCGGCTGGAGTTGTATGACCGCGGCTTGAAGCACGAATTCGACTGCGGCTTGAAGCAACCGGGCGGCGTTGCGATGTTTCTTGCCACCCGCTGGGAAGTCGCCTTGAGCAGCGCGGACTGGCGCCGCATCTGGGGTCTGGCG
>CAZZBH010000061.1:13538-21799 GCA_964652605.1 uncultured Planctomycetaceae bacterium | reverse complement strand
ATGCAAGCATCGCCCGTACGGGCGACATTTATGTCGCCCTCGGCTTTGGCATGCATTCGAGGGCGATGTAAGCACCGCCCGCACGGGCGACATTTATGTCGCCCTCGCACTTGGCGTGCACTCGAGGGCGATGCAAGCATCGCCCGTACGGGCGACATTTATGTCGCCCTCGGCTTTGCCCTGCATTCGAGGGCGATGCAAGCATCGCCCGTACGGGCGACATTTATGTCGCCCTCGCCTTTGGCATGCACTCGCGGGCGATGCAAGCATTGCCCACACGGGCGACGTTCGTGTCGCCCTGGCAGGATTGCGCTGCACCCCCGGGCTTTGCGCCCGGGGACGGCTAGCTGGTGGCTTGGTCGGCGCCTCGCTGGGCCTGTTTGGTGTGGCGCTCGATTCGGCGAAGCCGCTTCAACTGCTGCTTGCGCTGGCGGTTGTAGGTTACAGCCTGCGTGTATGATTCTGCGTAGCGAGGATTCTTCT
Source organism: uncultured Planctomycetaceae bacterium (assembly GCA_964652605.1). Lineage (GTDB taxonomy): Bacteria > Planctomycetota > UBA8742 > UBA2392 > UBA2392 > JADJRK01. Next base: position 21,316 of record CAZZBH010000061.1, on the reverse strand, counting down.
GCGCCAGCTCTTTCACGCTTTGAAACAAATCAGGCGGGAACTCCGGCATTTCGACGTTGTCGTCGCCCTTTTTATGCCACGCCTCGTACGCTTCCACCCAATCGGTGTACGCCCGGCGCACCTCCTTTGACGGCTCGACGCCGGTGTCTTCGGGCGTGTTGGCTTCGGCCTTGGCGCGAGGCTCTGCCTGCGCGCTGTCTGAGCGGCTGCCCGCTGCCGACTGCCCACCGCCGGCTCGCGGCCTGGCACTCCTGCGCCGCGACGGCTTGACCTCGATGAGATCGTAGTTTGCAAGGTGTCCGTGGCGACGCGCGACGACGTCGTCCTTGAAGGGCGACTGCTCGACCAGTTCTTCGTTGCAGTCATTATAGAAGCACAGGTGCGCGTTGCGGCGCTCAAGGATCAGGTCAGCCAGGGTGCGCGAATGGCGCTGCGCGACATTGAGCGAGATGCGAAACGGCTTGGGTTCATGGCCTGCTTTGATTGCTTCCTCGTAGGCCTTCAGTTCACGCAGCGACGCCCGCACCACAGCCAGAGACTGGTCGCAAAGCAATTCAAGTTCCGTCACGGCGTAGTGGTCAGCCAGACGCTTGCAGACTTCGCGATCGTGGGGCGCAAGATTGTCAAAGTCGAAAGGCATGTGCAGGCTCCATCTCTGTTCAATCACAGGAAGCGGCGGATACAGCGCGGGCAGGAATTTTCACCGCCTGGCGCAGCGCATGCACGCAACACTTGCCGGCAAAAGAACTTGCGGCCAGCAAGAATTTCCGGAATTCCCGGGGCGAGGCAGCAGCGATCAAATACCGGATCAGGTTTCGGGGAGTGATCAGTCAGCGGGGAGACGCCCGCAGCCAACGGCCGTCTGCTGAATGTCCACCGCCGACTGCCTTCCAGGCGCGGTCCACTTGCGATATTCGCCACTCACTGAATCTGGGCCAATCTGTCAGAAACTTCCATATTGCACATCTTGCCCAATCTCATCGAATGAATGCGCAAAAGTATGGATAAGGCGCTGATTTTCCTTGCGCATTTGACCAAATCGCACTATGCAGGGGGCCGCTTTTTCTTGGGTCAGGCTGGTGCTACCTGTCACCAGTCCTGAATCGTGCAAGGACGCAAGAGTCCGATCGCTGGACTTGCAGCCGTCATCGTTGGCGGCTGTGACGCACTAAGGACGCCGGGGCCACTGTAGAGCAATTGGGGGTAAGTCATGCGCTATTGGATCGCGACTGTACTGCTTGTATTGGCGAGCACGGCACTGCACGCGGACCTCGCGCCGACCGGTTCGCAGACCGTTGTGAACACCAACACGAACGGCACCCAAGAAACCGGATCGGCATCCCGTGCCGTCGCGCGCAACGCCACCGGCGCCGGAGTTGTTGTTTGGGTGGACATCATTACGGGTGGGGGGACGCCGGAAATTCGGGCCCAAAGGTTCACCAGCAGCGGACTGGCGGTGGGTGGCGAGATTGCGGTCAACACAACCACAAGTGGCATCCAAGACCAGCCAGCAGTCGCTATCAACGATGCCGGCGAGTTCGTTGTCGTGTGGACAGGCGACAACCAGGCTTCGGGAAGCTCGGGGAAGGACATCGTTGCGCAGCTCTTCAATGCCTCTGGCGGCAAAGAGGGACCTGAGATTCTGGTCAATCAGCACACGTCCGATGTACAGGAAAGGCCTTCCGTGGCCTTCGATGGCGCCGGCAACTGGCTGGTCGTGTGGCAGTCCCAAGGTCAAACCTCGACCGGCTCCGAGATCTATGGCCGGTTGTTCGACGAGACCGGGACCATCCCCGGAAACGAGTTCCGAATCAATCACTTCGAAACGCAGGATCAGAGGACTCCGGACGTGGCATTCCTGACAGGCGACGTGTTTGTCGTGGTGTGGGAGAGCTTCGGTCAGGATTCGGGAACCGAATGGGGGGTGTACGGGCGACTTGTTGATTCCAGCGGCCCTCTCGGGACCGCCGACTTTCCCCTTCACACAGCCACGGGCGAAGAAGAGCGAGCGCCCGTCGTGGCAGCCGACTCCCTCGGCAACTTTGTCGCAGCCTGGACCGCGCCGGACGTCAGCAATACGGACGTATATGCCCGGCGCTTTGGCCCGACAGGAGTGGCGCTGGCCGCTCCGTTCCTGGTCAACTCCTCCACGGCAGGCGTGCAGCGCCATCCGGCTGTGTCGGTGTCACCGGCAGGCGAGTTCGTAGTCGCGTGGACGAACGGCACCGGAACTTCGGCCGACATCATGGCACGCCACTTTGATTCTGGCGGGATTGAGCTGACAGCCGATTTCGTCGTGAACTCACACACCACGGGGGAGCAGGCTCGCCCCTCAGTCGGCTTGACTGCCGACAACGCGCTGTTTGTGTGGACCGACAGCAGCGGCTTTGATGGAGACGGTGATGGTGTCGCCGCGCGAGTTTTCGTGGAAAACGAGGCGCCGACTGACATTGCCTTGACAAGCACCTCCGTGGACGAGAACGAGCCCGCCGGCACACTGGTTGGCAGCTTGTCGGCCACTGATCCGGCTCCGGTTGGCGACACGCACACCTTTACGCTGGTCTCCGGCATCGGCGCAGACGACAACGCTTCGTTCTCGATTTCAGCCAACCAGTTGCTCACGGCGGCTGTGTTCGATTTTGAAACCAAGAGCAGCTACAGCATCCGCGTGCGCGCCACGGACAGCTTCGGGGCATTCCTTGAAGAGCAGTTCACTATCACAGTAACCGACGTGAACGACCCGCCGGTGCAGGTGGTCAACGGGCCGCTGGATGTCACAGAAGGCGCGACCGTCGTCATCACGACGGCGCATCTGCAATACACAGACCAGGACCTGCCGGCCCAGACACTCACGTACACAGTCACGACGAACGTCAGCACCGGCCAGGGAGGCACGCTGGAGCTGAATGCTGGCACTGTGCCGGACAACGGCACCTTCACACAGGCCGATATCGACGCGGGCAATCTACGCTATGTGCAGGACGGCAGCCAGCCGACTGCGAATGACTCATTCACCTACAGCATCTCTGATGGCACGACTACGTTCACGGGAGTTGTTTTCACCATCATTCTGACGGCGACGAACGACTTGCCGATAATTGGCACTAACGCAGGGCTTACACTTGACGAAGCGGACACCGCAGTGATTGGCAACAGTCTGCTGGCCGCGAGCGATGAGGAGTCTCTGGATTCCGAGTTGACGTTTACGATCACTGTGGCGCCTGTGAATGGCCAGTTGTTGCGCAATGCAAGCCCGATCGGCTTGAACGACACGTTCACGCAGGCCGACGTTTCCGACGGCTTCATTAGCTACCAACACGGCGGCGGTGAGAACGTTGCCGACTCGTTCGAATTCACTGTCAGCGACCTGCAGCTTGCCAGCGTGCCGGGCACGTTCATCATCACGATCACACCGGTGAACGACCCGCCTGTCCTTACGAACTTGGGATTGACACTGGATGAGGGCGGCGACGAAGACATCACGACGGCCATGCTGTCACTGGCTGACCCGGACAACGCCGACAACCAGCTTGTGTTCACTGTGGTGAATGCGCCGGTGAACGGCACGCTGTTCCGGGGCGCAGCGGCGCTTGTCAACTCGAGCACGTTCACGCAGGCCGACGTAGTTGCCAACCTGATCCGCTATGAGCACGACGGCACCGAGAATCATACCGATTCGTTTGTCTTCACCTACACGGACGGCACTTTCAATTCCGGCCAGCACAACTTCACGATCACGATCAACCCGGTCAACGACGCGCCGACTTTGACGGCCGTCAACACGATTACCGGCGGGGTTGAAGACACGCCCTTCCTTATTACTTACACCGCGCTTGAAGGCGCAGGCAACGCAGCCGACGTGGACAGCTCCACAATCAACTTCCGCATTGAAAGCGTTGTCAGCGGGACACTTGAGTACGACGACGGCGGCGGCTTTGACGATGTGGTGCCCGGCACGACGATCCTGGCAACGGGCCAATCGCTGCGCTGGACGCCGGCCCAGGACGACAACGGCACGCTGGCTGCGTTTACTGTGGTCGCGCATGACGGCGAGCTGGTCTCGACACCGCCGGTTACCGTGAACGTGACCGTTACCCCCGTCAACGATCCCCCGACACTGACCACCGTGAACGTGCTGGGCGGCGCGGTTGAAGACACGCTGTTCCCGATTGACTTTGCAACGCTTGAAGGCGCAGCCGACGAAGCCGACGTGGACGGCGACACGCTGCGATTCCGCGTGGAAGGCCCGATTTCCGGGACGCTTACGTTGTTTGACGGCTCTGCCGACAACCCGGTGAACCCCGGCGTAACTGTGTTCGGCACGACCGATCAGTTGCGCTGGACACCGCCGCAGGACGCCAACGGCACTGTCGGCGCGTTCTTTGTCGTCGCCTGGGACGGCCAGGCGACCTCTACGCCGGCCATCGAAGTGCGCGTTGATGTTGCGCCGGTTAACGACGCGCCAAGTTTCACGCTGACCGGCAACCCGCCCGCGACTGTGCAGGGCGCGGGCCCGCAGACTGTGCCGGCGTTCGTGACCGACATTGACCCGGGCGCGCCCAATGAAGCCAGCCAGACCCTTACGTTCAACCTGGCCCCGGGCGCGACCACCGGCGACTTGACCTTCGCAGCCGGGCCGGCGATTGACCCGCTGACAGGCGACCTGACCTACACCCCCACGCCGGGCACCAGCGGCACAGCCGCCTTCACGGCTGTCCTGGACGACGGTGAGGCGGCGAACAATCTTTCGGCGCCGGAGATTTTCACCATCACCGTGCAGCAGGCCCAGGCAGTGGTCTGGGTTGACGCAAGCTGGAGCAGCGTCGGCGCCGGGCTTGACCCGGACGACACCGGCCCCGCAACCGCCATGGGCGTTGACGCGTTCGCCGACCTGCAGCAGGCGGTGGACGTGACCGCTGTCGATGGCGTCGTGAACGTGGCGGCGGGCAATTATGACGGGATTGTTGCGCAGCGCGGCATGCGGCTTCTGCTGGATGCCGCCAGTGTGATCCGTGGCGGTTCCGCGGTTATCGAGCACGCGGGGGCGGGCGTGTTTGTCGTAACCGGCGGCACACTGGACCAGAACGAAGACGACCCGACAGTCCTGGTTACCGGCGGCGGCACGGTGCAGCTTGACGGCGTGCTGGTGCTGGAAAGCAGCGTCGGCGACCAGCCGTGTATCCGGCTTGTAAGCGGCACGGTGGATTTCAGCCCGGGTGGCAACACGCTGCGCATCCGCGACGCGGGCGGCAGCTTCATTGACAACCAGGACGCCACGGCGATTGACGCCACGAGCGGCGTAGCTTGGCAAGAGGACTCAACGCAATATTTCTCGTTCCTGCTGGCGGACAACTTCAGCATTGAAGACCGCGTGCACCACGCACTCGATGCTTCCGGGCCGGGGTTGGTGACGTGGGTGGCCGGCATCGTGTATGTGACGCAGGACAGCGGCAGCATCCAGCGCGGAGTGGACGCCGCGGCCGGAGGCACAGTCAATGTCGCAGCGGGCACCTACGACGAGAAGATCACGATCAGCACAGCCGACACCCTGCTCCTCGGGCCGAACAGCGGCTTCAGCGCGTTCACGCAGGCAGGCTTGCGCGGGCCGGGCGCGATCATCGCGCCGACAACCGGCAGCGCCACTGTGCCGCTGGTGACGGTGACGGCCAGCGGTGTGCTGATTGACGGCTTTGACATGATTTCAGACGTGAACGTTGCGGCGGGCGGCGTTTGGGCGACCGCGCTGAACGCCAGCGACACGATCTTTGTACGCAACAACACCATCATCGCGACTGACCCCGGAGCAACGCCCGGCGACATCCCCACGATCGTGGCGAAGATGGATGGAAAGCATGGCATCCACCTGCAGGGCGCATCGGCGACCACCGACATTGCCGGCAACGTCATCGGCGGCACGATCACCGGCGGATTGCCCCAGGCGGCATTTTACCGGGCCGTGTGGCTTTACGGCGTGAACGGCACGGTGGGCGGCACCATACCCGACCAGGGCAACCAGCTTGGCGGCGGCGTGTGGGACGTGATTACTCAGTTCAACAATGGCGGGCTGCTGACGATTCAGAACAACGAGCTTGCCAGCGCGGGCATTGACGTGTCCAGCCCGGAAGCGCCGGTGACGGTGCGCGACAACCACTTTGAGCCGTCATTCCCGGCGTTTGTGCAGCAACTGCTGTTTGTGCGATACGCGCACCTGGGGCATGCCATCCTGGTGGAAGACAACACGTTCACGGGCCACGAGATGTTCGGCGTGGTAAGCGGCGCGTCCAGCAACGTGACGCTGCGCGGCAACGTGTTCACGCCCGCGGCCACAGCGACCAACTACACCCACGTGCTGGTGACCAGCGCGTACCCTGCCGGCTCACCGCCGACGCCAAGCCCGAACCCGGCGAACTCGATCAGCCTGCTAGAAAACACGTTTAACCACGCCGGCACGGGCGACGGCCGCGCTATCGACTTCCAGCACATGAACGCCGAAGCCGGCAGCGGCTGGGGCCCGATAGTGATCGGCGCGGCGAGTGAAGTCAACGTGTTCAACGGCGCGCTGCCGCAGTATCTGCGCCTGCAGTTCGAGAACGGCACCTCGCCGTTCTTTGATCCGCCGACGTTTGTGGCAGGCGCGAGTGAGCTGGACGCGCCGCAACCGGGCCACTTTGACGTGAACCTGGACGCCGAGCACAACACGTTCGGCGGTGTCGCGCCGACGCTCATGGACGCGCTTCAACGCCAGGACCTGGAAAGCAAGACCTTCCACAAGCTGGATGACACGCGCGTGGGGCTGGTCAGCTTTGGCTTCAATTACCCGCCGACGCTGACGAGCGTGAACTTGCTCAGCGGTGCGAACGAAGACACGGCAACGCCGATCACGGTGGCTTTGCTGGTCTCGGAGTCGGACTACACGGACTTTGACGGGCCGCAGCAGGGCTTCCGCGTGACCAGCGTGGTCAGCGGGACGATGTTCCTGAACAGCTCACCGATGTTGGCGCCCTTTGACTTCTTCTCAACCGACACGGTGGAATGGCTGCCGCCGCAAAACGACAACGGCACCATCAACGCGTTTGAAGTTCTCGCGTTTGACGGCGATGACACCTCAACCGGCCCGGTGCCTGTGCAGATCAACGTGCCAACCGTGAACGACCCCCCCGTGGCGGAGAATGACAGCTATACGGTGGACGAGGACGACGTGCTTGTCGTCGGCATGGCGTTAGGCGTGCTGGACAACGACACTGACGTCGAGAATGACACGCTGTCGGCCGTGCTGGATGTTGGTCCAACGGACGGCGCATTGACGCTGAATGCGGACGGCAGCTTCACGTACACGCCGGACCAGGACTTCTTCGGCACCGACAGCTTCACCTACTTCGCCAACGACGGCACGACAAACTCCGTAAGCCCCGCGACGGTCACCATCACCGTCAACCCGGTCAACGACGCACCGAGCTTCAACGCCAACAACGTTACCGTGGACGAAGACAGCGCCGCGTATGACCAGCCGTGGGCCACGCTCATTGCAGGCCCGGCCAACGAGAGCGGGCAAAATGTTCTCGCCTACACCGTCACGAACAACACCAACTCCGCACTGTTCAGCGTGCAACCCGCAGTGAACACAGATGGCGAATTGACTTTCACGCTCACGACCGACGCGAACGGCTCGGCTGACATTGAAGTCATCGTCCAGGACGACGGCGGCACAGCCAACGGCGGCGTGGACACATCCGCGCCGCAGGTGTTCACCATCACCGTCAACCCGGTCAATGATGCGC
>CAZZBH010000061.1:0-13438 GCA_964652605.1 uncultured Planctomycetaceae bacterium | reverse complement strand
CGGCGGCACAGCCGACGGCGGCGTGGACACATCCGCGCCGCAGGTGTTCACCATCGAAGCGCTTTCAGTAAACGACGCGCCGAGCTTTGACAACGCCGGTGACCCGCCGACGATTGCACAGAATGCGGGCCCGCAGATCATTCCGGCTTGGGCAACCAACATGAGTATCGGGCCGGCCAACGAAGCACCGCAGGCCTTGAACTTTGTCGTCACGCAGACCGGCGCAACCGGCGGATTGACGTTTGCGGCTCCGCCGGCTGTGAATGCCACCTCGGGCGACCTGAGCTACACGGCCGACAACGGCACCAACGGCACAGCCACATTCGAAGTTGTGCTGGTGGATGATGGCGGCATCGCCAACGGCGGCAATGACACATCCGCGCCGGCCACCATCACCATCACGGTGCTGCCGACGCCGGGAGTAGTTTACGTGAATGCGGCCTGGACAGGCAGCAACTACGGCGACGACCCGGACGGTACCGGCCCTGCCACGTTCTTCGGCATCGACGCGTTTGACGTGGTGCAGGACGGCGTTGACGCGGTAGCAACCAGCGGTGCGGTCATCGTGGCCTTTGCAAACTACGAAGGCGCAACGGTGTCAAAGAGCCTGACGCTTGACCTGACTTCCGGCGCAACACTGCACGGCCCTGGCTCGGCCCTGGCTGTCACCGCGGGCACGCTGACGGTGCTTGGCGGCACGCTTGACCAGGACAGCGTTGTTCCGGCGCTCGACATCTCTGGCGGCTCGGCGATTCTTGACGACGTGACAGTGCTGGAAAGCAGCGGCGGCAACAGCGCCTGCGTGCGCATTACAGCCGGCAGCCTGGACGTTTCCAGCTTCGGCGGCAACACGCTGCGCGTGCGCGGCACCGGCGGCATGTTCATTGAAAACCTGTCGCCCGCCAGTGTGAACGCTGTAAGCGCCACTGCCAACCTCTGGGGCGAGGACGCGGTCAATTTCAGCCCCCTGGTGCTCGACGACAACTTCAGCATCGAAAACCGCATGTGGCACGCTCTGGATGACGACACACGCGGGCTTGTCACGTGGCGGACGGGCAGCCTGTACGTCACACAGGACAGCGGCAGCATCCAACGCGCGGTGGACGCCGCCAGCGCCGGAAACACCGTCAACATTGACCACGGCACGTTTGCTGAGACGGTCACTGTGGATAAGGCGCTGCTTGTGCTTGGCGCGCGGCGCGGCATGGACGCCGACGTCCGGGTGGCGGCCTTCACAGCCGGCAAGGCGGATCCTGCAATTGAAACTGTGGTGACGGCTTCGGCGAACAATCCGGCTGGGGGCAACCCCGGCGCCGAGGACCTGATTCGCGTGCTTGCGGCCAACGTGACGCTCGATGGCCTGGTGATCGACGGCAACAACCCGTCGCTGGGCGCCAGTGCCCAGCAGATCGGCGGCGTGGATGTGCACGCGCGCAGAGGCATCACCAACGTCGATGCAGCCGACGACGAAGTGCTGGCACCGGGCCTGCTGGTGCAGGATTGCATCGTGCAGAACATCGCAAGCACGGGCATCTGGATCTTCAACGGCGGGCCGGTCACGCACGGCGTGGTCCGGCGCAACGTGTTCGCGCGCATCGGCGAGCGTGCCATCCTGATGTGGCGCTGCGCGTACCTGGACGTGCTGGATAACACATTCGACGTCGCGGCCAACGCCCGCGGCATCCAGCTGCACCACTTCTCGGACGGTGCGCGTCCGGGCAACGCCATCACCCACTGGCGTGACAACCGCCTGACGGTGGCCGCCGGCGGCACGGGCATCTATGTCAACTACGCCACCGGCGACGGCGGCGCATCGCCATTCAACATTGAGACCAACACGGTGGATGCGCACTTGTCCGCGACCGGCGAGCCGTTCACGTACGGTATTTCCGTGCTGTCGGTAAGCCAGAACAACGTCTTGACCGTCGTGAACAACACTGTCGGCAACAGCGGCGGCACCTTTGCGCGGGGCATCAACCTGTGGAATCTGCCGACAAACTCGCCGCTGACGGTCAGTGGCGGCACGGTCGGCAATTCGCTGGTGGGCATCCAGCTTGACAACATTGATCTGCACTTTGACCAGGGCGCGAACACAACCGTAAACGTCACCAACGTCAACGTGTCCGGCACCTGCGACGTCGGCCTGCTGGTGCGCTCAGCCGATACGCTGGCCTGGGATTCGACGGCGCAGACGCTGACCCGCCCGGTGTCTCCGACCGGGACTGTGTCGGTCAACCTGTCCGGCGGCACGATCGCGGGCAGCGTGGCAGGCGTCCGGGTTGAAACTGACTCTACCTTCAGTGCCGTCGTCAACGCCGATAGCGGGGCCATCAACGGCCCGCTGGGCGTGCACGTCACAGGCCCCGAGTCTGTGGCGGCGCTTACCGGCGTGTCGATCTCGACCACCAACATCGGCGTTTCAGTCAATCAGGGCGATGCCGGGGTGACTGCCTCAGCCATTGCCGGCGGCGCAACTTCCCTGAGCCTGACCAACGGGGCAACCCTCACTGCGTTCACTAACAACACCCTGAGCGGCTACTCAACCTCCGGCGTGTTCATCGGCGCAGCCGCTTCAAGCGTGCCGGCGCTGCTGGATAACTCCTTCGGGGGCGCGGGCACCGGTGTGGTGAACCAGATGTCTGTTTCGGTGGACGCCAGGCTCAACTGGTGGGGCAGCGCTCGCGGCCCGTCGCTTGGGCAGAACCCGGGCGGCACCGGCGCGGCACTGCAGGGCATCGTTGCCTTCTCGCCGTGGTGGGCCAGCGGCACAGACAGCAGCGCCGCCGCGGGCTTCCAGGGCGGCAACACCTCCAACAGCCCATCCGGCGAGGCCCGGCACGCGCTGCCTACGCAACTGGCGTGGACGCAGCAGCCGCCGGCATCGGCATCAGCCGGCGCGACACTTGCGCCTGCCCCGACGCTGCGCGCGCAGGATTCATCGGGCAACCTGGCGTACAATGTGAACGCCGCCAACGGCGATTCGTTCATCAACTTCGTAGCCAACCCGACCGGCGCCGTGCTTTCGGGCACGATCGCGCTGCAGGCTTCCAATGGCATCGTCGCGTTCAGCAACGTGGCGATCAGCCATGGCGGCTTTGGCTTCACGCTGCAAGCCGGGGTGCTGTGGCCGCTTGGGACGCTGGTTTCGCCGGTCAGCTCGCCGATCAACGTCAGCAACCTGGCACCGATCCTGAACACCGTGCAGCCCAACGTGGCCAACCAGGGTGGCCCCGGATTGCAGGTACAGTTGAGCGGCAGCAACTTCAACCAGTTGTCGGTTGCGCGCTTCAATGGCAGCAACCGCGCCACGGCCTTTCAGGATTCACAGACGCTGATCATGTCGATCTTGGCCTCTGACCTGGCCGCCGGCGGACAGTTCACCATAACGGTCGTCAACCCGGCACCCGGCGGTGGTGTGTCGGGCGGTGTCAGCTTTACCGTCAACGGCGCACCGACCGCGTTGATGCTTTCGGGCAGCACGGTCGCGGAAAACCTGCCGTCCGGCACAGCCGTGGGCACCTTCACCACCACTGACCCGTCACCGGTCGGCGATACTCACACCTACATGCTGGTGGGCGGTGTGGGCAGTGCGGACAACTCGCAGTTTCTGATCGCGGGCGCGCAATTGCAGACCGCGGCGTCCTTTGATTTCGAGACAAAGAACCAGTACCAGATCCGTGTACGCACAACCGACAGCTTCGGGTTGTTCCTTGAGCAGGCATTCACCATCAACGTCACCAACGTCAACGAGCCGCCGGTTGCGGTGGCGGACAGCTACACGCTCAATGAGGATGCTTCGTTGACCATCCCGGCTTCGCAGGGCCTGCTGGCCAACGACACGGACCCTGACGGCAACCCAATGACGGCTGTGGCGCAGGGACCAACGCCGACGGGCTTGAGCCTGAGTGCCAACGGCGGTTTCAGCTACACGCCTCCGGCCAACTTCAACGGCGTTGTCACTTTCCAGTATGTGGCGCGGGACAACGGCTCGCCGGCGCTGGAAAGCGCGCCGACGACCGTGACCATCACCGTCAACAGCATCAACGACCCGCCGGTCGCATCCAATGACACCTACAATGTCGATGAAGACAACGTCCTGACGATTGCGGTTGCCGCCGGCGTGCTGGCCAACGACCAGGACCACCACAACACACCGTCTTCGCCGGCACCCGGCGAGAACAACCTGCCGCTTTCCGTCGTGCTGGTCAGCAGCACAGCCAACGGCTCGCTTGTCCTGAACGCGAACGGCAGCTTCCAGTACACTCCCGCGCCCAACTTCCACGGCACTGACGCCTTCAGCTACCGCGCCGTGGACAGCCTGGGCGGCTTGAGCAACGTTGCGACGGCGACCATCACCGTGAACTCGGTGGACGATCCGCCGGTGGTGCGTGTCCCGGCTAGCGGCAGCGCGTTCAGCCTGCAGGGCGGCATCTTCCGGGCCACCCTGACGCCGGGGCCCCTGCCACCCAACGTTACGCTTGAGGTTGTGGACCCGGACAACAACACGGCAAGCGTCGCCGTGACACCACCCGCAACCGCGCCGCAGGGCGTCACCGCGCCTGCCGGCGGGGTCAACCTTCCGCTGCCTGCCATCCTGAACTGGGCGGGTAACTGCGCGGCTGCTGATCCGGGCACGTACAGCTACACGGTGACTGTTGCGGGTGCGCCTGCGCCGTTCATTGTCGAGTTGCAGGTGATTGACACACCGCCGGAGCACACCATGGGTGCCGGCTTCGGACAGGGCACGCAGGCCTCGCCCTACACCGTGGTCGTCGGCCTTGGCGGCGCGCCGTCGCTGCTGCTGGCCAACGTGTTTGACCGCAACACCGGACAGACTCTTTCGGCAATGAACCTGACCGTCATATCACCCGCAGGCTCGCCGTTTGCGCCGCTGTTCTTTGGCAGCGGCAACGCCGGCAGCCTGGTGGCACAGGCCAGCCGCTCGCTTGCGATTGGCGACGTAGGCGACCACAACTTCAGTGGCGAGATTTCAGACGGCATCACCAGCGTCATCATCTACATGCGCGTGACGGTCGCAAACGTTGGCAACGTGCCGCCATCAGCCGGCTTGGGGACAGGCAGCACCTTCACAGCCGCCGGCCCCGGGCTGTTTGAGCTGGCGGTTGATCCGGGGCAGACGCTCACGGATGCGTTCCTGCTGCTCACGGATTCCGATGGCGACCTGCTTGAACTGGTTGTCAACAGCGTGGCACCCGGCGCCTTGGGCGGTGTCGCGTCACCGCCTTCGCCGACACTTGGCTTCAGCCCGCTGCGCATTGACTGGACGGGCACGGCGGATTCCGACATGACGCCGGGCGTTTACACCTACAGCATGGAGCTGCGCGACGGCGTCAACCTGCCGGTGGCCTTCACCGTCACGATTGAACTGAACAACCTGCCGCCGGCGGCCAGTGCAGGTGCCGACCTGCTGCCGTCCAACCCCGGCAGCGGCATCGCCGGCGACCCCTTCCGCGCTGAGATTACAGCCGGCACGTCCAACGACCTTGAGATGGCATTGCTGGAAGACGCAAACACCGGCCAGGTGATTTCGCTTCAGAATGTCACCGGCAGCGCGATCGGCCTGGGCTTGTTTACCGTGGTGCTGGACGGCACCGGTGGCGCGGCCAATGAGGGTGTCCTGCGCGTCACACCGACGGCAGACCTGACCAACAACGACACCGGCTTGTACGACTTCGTGGCGACCATCCAGGACGATGGTGGCGCGTCGGTTGATGTGCACATCCGTGTAATCGTCGTGGCGGGCGACGACGATGGTGGCGGTGGCGGCGGCGGTGGCGGCGATGACGACGGCTGCAGCGCAAACACCGGCGGCAGCAGCGCATGGCTGGTGCTGGCCCTGCTGTCAGCACTGGGCGTCGCCGCGCTTCGGCGCAGAATGGCATAGCTCCCGCAGCTGCGGGCCCGGTTTTTGCGCCGGGCCCGCAGCCTCGCCGGGCAGCTAATCCTTGAGCACGAACGTTACCTTCATGTTGACGTGATAGTTCGTGATCTTCTTGCCGTCGAAGTCCACTTTGTGTTCCTTGATCCAGGCACCCTGGATGTTGTCCAGCGTGTTGGACGCTCTCTCCAGGCCGCGCCGCACGGCGTCCTCAAACCCTTCCGATGAGCGGGCGCTGATCTCAGTGACCTTGGCGATCGTCATGGCAAGCTCCTTTTGGTTGGACGTACTCCGTCGTAATGTGATGTGCGCGGCTGGTATTCCGACAATTCGCGCAAGCCAGAGGTGCCGATGCCCGGCCGGGTCATCCAGGATGCTGCAACGCCTGAAGCACTGTTCAAGCCGTTTGGCGCGGCGCTGACAGAGCCCTTTCGCAAAGGCTGGCGGCCTCGCTTCAACGTCGGGCCCGGCCAGACCGTTGACGTCGTGCGCGCCGGCGTGGGTCAGCCTGAAGTGGTGGCCATGCGCTGGGGCATACCGTCGCGGCAGCCCGGCATCGGTGGTTCACACAAGTTCGCCCGCAGTGAAACCGTTCGCGAGAAGTCTCCGTTTCGCGAGGCCATCGCCGGCGCGCGTTGCATCCTGCCCATCACCGGCTGGTACGAGTGGCCCGCACCACGGCAGGCCCATTGCGTGCGCACCGTAAATGGCGAGCCTCTGGGGCTGGCGGCGATCTACCAGGTCGCCGCGCAGACCACTTTCGTGATCCTGACCTGTGAGCCGAACGAGTTTGTCAAGCCGCTGCACCACCGGATGGGCGTGTTCCTTGAGCCGGCAGAGTATGCCGCGTGGCTTGATCCGGCGACCGGTGCGGCGGCAATCGACGCCATGCTGCGCCAATGCCCGAGCGACTGGTTTACCGAGTACCGCGTAAGCAACCGCGCGGCCCGCCTGCGCAACGATGACGCGAAGTGCGTATCACCCATCAGCGCAGCCGCGATCAAGCGGGCAGCCAGGCCAAAGCGCTACGGGGGCAGGCTGGGCAACCTGCGGTAGCCGCTGAAGGCAACAGGGGCTAGGATGCAGCGATGGCGGATGAGCGCGCGCGGAAACTGTTGAAGTCGGTCAAGCTGCGGGTCACGGCGGGGCGGCTGGCGCTGGTTTCGACACTGCTGGCGCGCCGCGAGCCGACCAGCCTGGATGACGCCGTGCGCCTGTGCGGCAGCCGCGGGGGCGACCCGGCCACAATTTATCGCAACCTGCAGACGCTGCGCGACGCCGGCGTGCTGCACCCGGTGCGCGGCGTGGGCCGCCGCGAGATGTACGAGCTGGTGCACAAAGAGCACGCGCACATCAGTTGCACGAGTTGCGGCCGGGTTGAGTGTGTTGAAGTCGGCGCGATGCCGGGCCATCCGTCGCCGCCCAAAGGCTGGCAGGCCGAAGAAGTCAGCGTGACCGTCTGGGGCCTGTGCCCCGCGTGTCGCTGACCCGTGATCAGCCGCGCAGAACCAGCACGTCAATAATCAGCATTGCCAGCAGCAGCGGCAGGTAGATCAGCGAGGCGTAAAACACGCCGCGCGTGGTTTCGCGCGTGCGGCGGACAGCGTTCACTGCCGCAACCGAAAAGAACGCAAGCCCGAGCACGATCGCGCTGAGCGCATACACCATGCCCGCCCATCCGATCAACGTCGGCAACACGCTGACCAGCGTCAGCACCACACACCAGATGGCGATGTGCCTTGCCAGAAAGACGCCGTCGCGATCGACCACGCTGAGCATTTTCATGCCGCCCTGCTCGTAGTCGTGGCGATAGATGCGCGCGATCGCCCAGAAATGCGGCAGTTGCCAGACGTACAGGATGGCGAACAGCACAAACGCCTCCAGGCCGATCGTGCCCGAAGCCGCGGCCCAACCCGCCATCGGCGGCAACGCGCCCGAAATCGCCCCCACCAGCGTGTTCAAAGTCGTGCGCGTCTTCATCGGCGTGTAGATGCAGACGTAGGTGATCGCCGTCAGCAGCGTCAGTCCAGCCGCTACCCAGTTCACGCACGCCAGAAGCAGCGCCGTGCCGCCCACCACGGCCAGCACCCCAAACGCCAGCGCCTCGCCCGGCTGCATGCGCCCCGACGGCAGCGGCCGGTTGCGTGTGCGGGCCATCAGACGGTCGAGGTCGCGCTCAATGTACTGGTTCAGCGCCGCGACCCCGGCGGCTACCATCGCCACGCCCAGCATCGCCACGCCCAGCGCCGTCCAGTCAAGCCCGTCGCGCGCCGCCAGCACGTACCCGGCAGCCACGGTCAGCATCACCAGCGCTGTCAGCCGCGCCTTGGTCAGCAGGTAGTAATCGTGCAGATGGGCCCGCAGCGGGTAGGCGCAGGCAGCCTGTGATTCCGTTGGCTGTACAAGGCGCCGCGACCACAGTGCAAGCAGGCTTGCCAGGGCAAGAATCAGCGCGCCGACCGTTACGTGCGCCGAGCGCATCAGGGACACGGGGTCCGCGGCGTCGATGCTGCTGAACTCGCCACCCGTAAGCATCCAGGGCGTCACTCCCAGAAACACCTGCACCACCAGCAGTGCACCAAGCCACCCGCCAACGCGCCGCAGGGGCGAAAACTGGCCGTGATGGCGGAACATCCGCAGCAGCGTCCAAAGCGTCACCAGCGTGACCGTGCAGGCCCCGGCGACATGGATCAGCACATGCTCGCCGGTCTGCCGCACAACCGTGCCGAGGGCAAGCTGGATGATAACCAGGCCGACCGTCAGCATCGCCAGGCGCCGCGTGCCTGCCGCAAGCGGCGTTTGTTGCGCCACCCAGGGTGCAAACCAGCGCGGAGAGGTGACAGCGGCAATGCACGCCAGCGCGGCAAAGATGACCTGGGCGGTTACACCGTGAATCATGGCCTTGACCGCGCGCCGCAGCTCCACGTCGTAGCCGCCACCCGTCACGGTGAGTACCGTGTCGCGCACGTCGGCGTCACTGACCACAAGCACGCGCAACCCGCCCAGCACGCCTTGCAGCGCAATCAGCGACAGCGCCAGCACCCCAAGCCATCGCCGGCCGCCGCGCTCGCCCTTCCACATGACCACGGCCAGCGCGATGCCGGCAAAGCCCACCACGGTGCCGATCACCCGGTGGCCGTCTTCATAGGCGCGGCCGCCGTCGCTGGACCACCAGGTTGCAATCCACTCCCAGAACTTGAGCGACCACCCGGGATTGGTGTCGCCCGCGCGTATGGTTGTCACCATGGCGCCCACGGCAATCATGATCAGTACCAGCGCCGTGCAAAGCTGGGCCAGACGCCAGGCGGCGCGCTGAATGGGGCGGGGCTGATTGGTTGCCTGTTTCACGATTCTCGCTCGTGCTGAGAATACCCGCGTAGCGGCGCCTTTCCACCGAAACGCACAGCCGCCGCCGGGGCATCCCCGATCGATTGCGGACCTGGTCGATCCGCAATCTGCGGTTTCGGCAGGCCCGGCTGGGACCGCAGTCTCAAGCCGATATGGCCCCGAAAACCCTCTGTAAACACCCACCCAAACATGCTAAAGGATGGCCCGTTGGCGGTGGTCATACGGCCCCCGTGTTTGCTGATTTGGAGTGCGTGGTTGATGCGTTCTGGGCCGTTCAAGTGGCTGTTGTGCGCGGGTTTGCTGGCTTTGCTTGCACCCGTCGCTTCGGCACAGAACAGCCGCCAGCTTGAGTATCAACTGCGCAACGTCGAGGTCATCGAACGCATCGGCGAGCCCATCCCGCTTGAGCTTGAGTTCATTGACAACGAAGGCCGCGGCGTGACGCTGAGCCAGTACTTCAAGCCGGGCCGGCCGGTGCTGATCACGCTGAATTACGCCAACTGCCCGCGGCTTTGCAGCCTGCAACTGCATGAACTTGCAAAGGCCATGCGGTCGCTGGACTGGCGCCCGGGCGGCGAGTTCACGGTGCTGACGGTCAGCGTGGACCCAAGCGAGTCGTACGAGGACGCCAAGACGGCCAAGAATCGCTATCTCAATGCGCTGGGCGACGCCAAGGCCGACCATGGCTGGCATTTTCTGGTGTGGCCCGACGAGGCACACGTACGCGCCCTGGCTGACGCGCTTGGCTTCGGCTATCGATTTGACGAAAAAACGGGCGAGTACATTCACAAGGCTGCGGCGTTCATCGTTACCGGCGAGGGTGTGATCTCGCATTACCTGCGCAACCTGAACTACGACGCCCGGGACATGCAGGCCAGGCTCAAGGAGTCGGCAGAAGGCAAGCTGGGTCAGCCCAGCGAGGACGACACCGGGTTCGGCTTGAACTGCTTCACGTTCGAATACACAGACAACATGGGGCGCGCCTTCTGGTATATGCGCATCGGCGGCATAGGCATCGTCCTGTTCGTGGTGTCGTTTGTGGGTTACTGGTGGATCTACGAGTTGCGCAAGTCGAGGCAACAAAGACTGAAGGCGGAAGCGACTTGATGAGTGCTCAGCATGTTTTGTCGGGCGTGTCCTCATTGCCGCTGGGGCGCGGTGGATCGTTCTGGTTCCCGCCGCAGGCTTCCAGCGTGGCGGGTGGCCACGACTTCGTTTACGACCTGATATTGTGGCTGTGCGTGATCTTCTTCGTCGCGATCTGCGGCGCGACGATCTACTTCATGATCAAGTACCGCAAGCGCCCCGGCCACAAGGAAGAGATCACCTCCACGCACAATACCCGGCTTGAAGTGACGTGGTCGGTTGTGCCGCTGCTGCTGTTGATGGTGGTGTTCGGCGTCAGCACCTACTGGTACATGGAGATGATCACGCCGCCCGAAGACGATGTGTATGAGCTGAACGTCGAGGCATCCAAGTGGAAGTGGCGGTTCCGCTACAGTGGCGAGCCATTCCAGAAGTCCTTCTCCACCAAGAAGCTGTACCTGATCAAGGACCGTGCCTACCAGATGGTGATGACGGCGCCGGATAACGACGTCATCCACAGCATGTTCGTGCCGGCTTTCCGCATGAAGCAGGACTGTGTGCCGGGGCGCTACAACCGCCTCTGGTTCAGGCCGACGATGACCGGCGAGTTTGACCTGTACTGCACCGAGTACTGCGGCGACAACCACTCCAACATGGTGACGTCGGTAGTTGTCTTCGAGACCGAAGAGGAATGGCGCACAGCCGTCGAGACCGAGTACGACCCGGAAACCTACTCGATTGAGGACCTCGGGCAGGTGATCTACGACGACAACTGCAAGCTGTGCCACACGCTGGACGGCTCGGCACTGACCGGCCCGAGCTTTCAGGGCTTTGGTGAGCGCTGGGGCACACAGCGCGAGCTGGCGGATGGCCGCACGCGCGAAGTGGATGAGAACTACGTAAAGGATTCGCTGGTCAACCCGGGCAAGGACATCGTCGCCGGGTACAACAACGCAATGACGCCGTTTGCGGCGCTGACACCAAGAGAAGTCGAAGCGATCATTGAGTATCTACGGAAGCAGTAACAGGAAGCAACGGCAGCAGGCACTTTGAGGTTATTCCATGGCCGGTGGCGTAGTCGAAAAACCAGAAGCGCAGCCCCAAACGCCGCGCAAGAACTACCTGAACCACGTCAAGACGATCGGGTCGTGGCTGGTCACGCTTGACCACAAGCGCATCGCGATGATGTACCTGGGGGCGGTGACGTTCGCGCTGCTGCTGGGCGGCGTGTTCGCGCTGGCGCTGCGCACGGTGCTGATGAGCGGCGAGCCCGCCGCGATCGACACCCGCATCCTCGGCGTCACGATGGAGCAGTTCTACAACAAGATGTTCACGCTGCACGGCGCGGTGATGGTGTTCCTGTTCATCATCCCCGGCATCCCGGCCGCGCTGGGCAACTTCATTCTGCCCATGCAGCTCGGCGCCAAAGACCTGGCCCTGCCGCGCGTCAACCTGCTGAGCTGGTACCTGTACGTGATCGGTTTGATCTTCTTTGTTGCCGTGCTGGTGTTCGGCGGCCTTGACACAGGCTGGACGCTGTACCCGCCGTACTCCATCGGCGGCGGCAGTGAGGGCCAGCGCCTGTGGATGAGCCTGATCCTGGCCTATGCCGCGGTGTTTGTGCTGGGATTCAGTTCGATCCTTACCGGCCTGAACTTCATCGTCACCATGCACAAGATGCGCCCCAAGGGCATGGGCATGTACGACATGCCGCTCTTTCTGTGGGCGCTGTATGCCACTTCGCTGATCCAGATTCTGGCGACACCCGTCATCGGCATCACGCTGGGCCTGTCGCTGGTTGAGCACTTCTTCCGCATCGGCATCTTCCTGCCCGAGTACGGCGGCGACCCCGTGATGTACCAGCACTTCTTCTGGTTCTACAGCCACCCGGCTGTGTACATCATGATCCTGCCGGCGATGGGCGTGCAATCGGAGTTGATGGGCACGTTCAGCCGCAAGCACGTTTTCGGCTACAAGGCGATAGCGTGGTCCAGCATCGCGATTGCGGCCATCGGTTTCATTGTGTGGGGCCACCACATGTTCGTGTCGGGCCAGTCGCCGACTGCGGGCATTATTTTCAGCTTTCTGACCTATCTGGTGGCCATCCCCAGCGCGATCAAGGTCTTCAACTGGGTTGCCACGATGTACAAGGGCAGCATCGACTTGAAGACGCCGATGATCTACGGGTTGAACTTCATCTACCTGTTCGGCATCGGCGGGTTGACCGGTCTGTTCCTGGCCAGTGTCAGCAACAACGTGCATTTGCACGACACTTACTTTGTCATCGCGCACTTCCACATGGTCATGGTCGGCAGCACGGTTAATGCCTTCCTGGGTGGCGTGCACTATTGGTGGCCCAAGATGACGGGCCGCATGTATAACGAGACGCTGGGACGGATTGCGGCCATCGGCGTGTTCATCGGCTTCAACCTGGCGTTCATGCCGCAGTTTGTGGCGGGCACACGCGGCATGCCGCGCCGCTACGCGAACTACATCGATGAGTTCACGGTGTTCCACCAGTCCAGCACGATCGGCGCGTACATTCTTGGCGCGGCAATCGGGCTGCAGGTCGTGTACCTGATCTACTCGCTGTTCAAGGGCAAGCGCGCACCGGACAACCCGTGGGGCGCGTCGAGCCTTGAGTGGCAATCCGAATCTCCGCCGGACTTCCACAACTTCACCAAGCCGCCCATCGTCATGGCCGCTTACGACTACGAAAACTGGGAGTACGTGTCCGAGGACGAAGGCTGGAAACTCAAGCAGGAAGTCGTGGATACACGTAAGTCCCTGGCCAAGGTTCATTGATGACAACCGGACTCGCCGATCACGATCACAAGCAGCAAGCCCTTCCGGAACGCCCGAAAGAGCTTGCGATGCACTTCGACAACATGCACCAGCAGTTCCACTCGGGCAAACTCGCCATGTGGCTGTTCCTGGGGCAGGAATTGTTGTTCTTCTGCGGCTTGTTCACGGCCTACGCGGTGTACCGCGGCAATCACCAGGACCTGTTTCACTACGCCCACTACTTTCTCGACTGGAAGCTGGGCGCGTTGAACACCGTGGTGCTGCTGACCAGCTCATTGACCGCTGCGTGGTCGGTGCGCT